>NZ_JBHSOF010000007.1:0-198362 GCF_042656005.1 Kitasatospora misakiensis
TCGCGAACGACCTCGCCGTCTTCGAGAAGATCGCCACCGAGGGCCTCGCCCAGCTGGGCTGAAGCGACCACGGCGCGGGCGGGCCCCGGTCCGCCCGCGTGCCGTGATCCCTTAGGGGACGGGCGGGGCGGCGTCATACCGCAGCAGCAGACGGGGTCGTCATCGCAGCTCATGTTCACCGGGGCCCGCGCGCACTACGTTGAGGCCCGTGTCCACTGTCATCAAGACGGACGGCCTCACCAAGAGGTTCCCCCGGGTGACCGCCCTCGATCAGCTGACCGTTGAGGTCGAGCCCGGGGTGGTCGGCCTGGTGGGAGCGAACGGCGCCGGCAAGTCCACACTCATCAAGATCCTGCTAGGGCTGTCCCCGGCGACCTCCGGGACCGGGCGGGTGCTCGGGCTGGACATCGCCACCCAGGGGTCGGAGATCCGCGAGCAGGTCGGCTACATGCCGGAGCACGACTGCCTGCCGCCGGACGTCTCGGCCACCGAGTTCGTCGTCCACATGGCGCGGATGGCCGGGCTGCCGGCCGCCGCCGCCCGCGAGCGGACGGCGGACACGCTGCGGCACGTCGGCCTGTACGAGGAGCGGTACCGCCCGATGGGCGGGTACTCGACCGGCATGAAGCAGCGGGTGAAGCTGGCGCAGGCGCTGGTGCACGACCCGAAGCTGGTGCTGCTGGACGAGCCCACCAACGGTCTCGACCCGGTCGGCCGGGACGACATGCTGGCGCTGATCCGCCGCGTGTACAGCGACTTCGGCATCTCGGTGCTGGTCACCACCCACCTGCTGGGCGAGCTGGAGCGCACCTGCGACCACCTGGTCGTCATCGACGGCGGCAAGCTGCTGCGCTCCTCGTCCACCGCCTCCTTCACCGGTGCGACCGCCACCCTGGCGGTCGAGGTGACGGACCACCCGGAGGACCACGCCCTGGACGCGAGCGCCGCGGTGCGCACCCGGCTGGCGGCGGCGGGCCTCGCGGTGGAGACGGAGGGGCCGCGGATCCTGCTGGTCCGGCTGGCGGGCGACGACACCTACGACACGATCCGGGACGCGGTCGCCGACCTCGGGCTCGGGCTGGTCCGGCTGGAGCAGCGGCGGCACCGGGTCGCCGAGCTGTTCACGGAGAACGCGGTCAGCGCGGGAAGCGCCGGCGGGACCGGCGAGACCGGCGGGACCGGAGACATCGAACACTCGGAGATCGGGGGAGGTACCGCAGATGTCGCTGCCTCCTGAGTCCCGGACGGCCGACACCGGTGTCATCCATGACATCGGCTACCGCGGCTACACCGGCCCGCGGCTGGGCCGGGGCTACGCCACGCACTCGCTGTTCACCCAGAGCCTGCGCGCCGCGTACGGCCTCGGGCGCTCCGGCAAGTCGAAGGTGCTGCCGATGATCGTGCTGGGCACGGCCACCGTGCCGGCCCTGATCATCGTCTCGGTCGCCGTGATGACCGGCGCCGACCGGCTGCCGGTCGACTACGCGCAGTACCTGAGCGCGATCGGGCTGGTGGTCTCGATCTTCCTCGCCTCGCAGGCGCCGGTGCTGTTCTCCCGGGACCTGCGCCACCACACCGTCCCGCTGTACTTCTCCCGCCCGATCACCCGCACCGACTACGTCCGGGCCAAGTTCGGGGCGATGGCCTGCGCCCAACTGCTGCTGATGCTCGC
This sequence comes from Kitasatospora misakiensis, assembly GCF_042656005.1. NCBI lineage: Bacteria > Bacillati > Actinomycetota > Actinomycetes > Kitasatosporales > Streptomycetaceae > Kitasatospora > Kitasatospora misakiensis. The sequence continues at coordinate 1,673 of NZ_JBHSOF010000007.1, forward strand.
GCCGCTGCTGGTGCTCTACGGCGGCTCGCTGCTCGTCGGGCTGAAGTTCGGCGAACAGACCGAGCACTTCCTCTACGGCCTGGTGGCCGCGGTGCTGTACGCGCTGGTGCCGACCTCGGCCGCGGTGGTGATCGCCGCGACCACGCCGCGGCGCGGCTTCGGGGTGGCCGCGATCATGGGCTACCTCGCGGTCAGCACCGCGGTGGTCGGCGTCGTGGTCGGGATGGCCACGAGCAGCACCGGCTTCGACGAGAAGCTCCCGGACTCCGCCCAGTGGGCCGCGCTGCTGTCGCCGGGCGGGCTGGTGGAGAGCCTGACCAACGAGCTGTTCGACCTCGGCTCCGGCGCGCAGCGGATGCACGCGCCGGGCGGGTTCGGCCTGCTGGTGTTCACCGCCGTCGCCGTCGCGATGGTGGCCGGCTCGTACCGGCTGCTGCTGCAGCGCTATCGGAACGTTTGAGAGGGCGTCATGGCCACCATCACCATCGACAAGGTCTCCCGCTGGTTCGGGAACGTGGTCGCCGTCAACGACGTCAGCATGGCGATCGGCCCCGGCATCACGGGCCTGCTCGGGCCGAACGGGGCCGGCAAGTCGACCCTCATCCACATGATGAGCGGCTTCCTGGCGCCGTCCACCGGGTCGGTCACCCTGGACGGCGCGCCGATCTGGCGCAACCAGGAGGTGTACCGGCAGATCGGCCTGGTCCCCGAGCGGGAATCGATGTACGACTACCTGACCGGCTGGGAGTTCGTCCTCGCCAACGCCGAGCTGCACGGCCTGCCCGACCCGGGCGCCGCCGCCCGCAAGGCACTCGACCTGGTCGAGATGGACTACGCCAAGGACCGGCGCACCGGCACCTACTCCAAGGGCATGAAGCAGCGGGTCAAGATGGCCTCGGCGCTGGTCCACGACCCGGCCGTGCTGCTGCTCGACGAGCCGTTCAACGGCATGGACCCGCGGCAGCGGCTCCAGCTGATGGACCTGCTGCGGCGGTTCGGCTCGGACGGCCGGACGGTGCTGTTCTCCTCGCACATCCTGGAGGAGGTCGAGCAGCTGGCCCGGCACATCGAGGTGGTGGTCGCCGGCCGGCACGCCGCCTCCGGCGACTTCCGGAAGATCCGCCGGCTGATGACCGACCGCCCGCACCGCTACCTGGTCCGCTCCAGCGACGACCGGCAGCTCGCGGCGGCGCTGATCGCCGACCCCTCGACGGCCGGCATCGAGCTGGACTGGCAGGAGAAGGCCCTGCGCGTCCAGGCGGTGAACTTCCAGGCGTTCACCACGCTGCTGCCGAAGGTCGCCCAGCGGGCCGGCATCCGGCTGTACACCGTGGCCCCGGCGGACGAGTCGCTGGAGAGCGTGTTCTCCTACCTCGTCTCCGCGTAACCCGGCACCGGCCCCGCGCGGGCCGCCGGCTGCCGGCCGCCGGCCGCCGTGATCACCCACCACCAGGACCAGGACCTCAGGAAGGCCGACCCACCATGAACCCGACCGTCGCCAGGCTGACGCTGCGCGGCCTGCTCGGCCGCCGCCGCGGCTTGCTGCTGCTGGTGGTCCCCGTCCTGCTGCTGCTCGTCTCGGCGCTCGCCGCCGGGTCCGACGGGAACAAGCACGACCTGGTCGTGAACATCCTCGGCAAGCTCGCGCTGGGCACCCTGCTGCCGATCCTCGGCCTGGTCGTCGGCACCGGGGCCATCGCCACCGAGATCGACGACGGCTCGATCGTCTACCTGCTGGCCAAGCCGCTGCCGCGCTGGAAGATCATCACCACCAAGCTGACCGTGGCGATCGGCATCACCTGGGCCTTCTCGGCGGTGCCGGTGCTGGTCTCCGGGCTGCTGCTGTACGGCTCGAAGGAGGGCCTGGCGCTCGCCTACACGGTGGCCGCGCTGGTCGCCGGCGCCGCCTACAGCGCGCTGTTCCTGCTGCTGGGCGTGGTGACCCGGCACGCGGTGGTGGCCGGGCTGGCGTACGCGCTGGTGTGGGAGGCGGTGATCGGCAACTTCGTCGAGGGCGCCCGCAAGCTGAGCATCCAGCAGTGGGGTCTGGCGGTGGCCGAGTCGGTGGCCGCGGACGGCTCGATCACCTCGGTGGTCTCGCTCGGCGCGGCCGTTCCGCTGCTGCTGCTGGTCGCCGTGGCGGCGACGGTGCTCGCCTCGGTGAAGCTGGCCGGGCTGACCCTGGCCTCGGAGGAGTAGGACCTCGCGGAGGCCGGGCGGCGCGCGCCCGGCCTCCGCGAGCGTCAGAGCGTGCGGTTGCGCCCGGCGCCCCAGCCCGCGACGCCGACCACCGCGACCAGCGCCAGCAGCAGCGCCAGCGGCGTGGTCCAGCCGCCGGTCGCCTGGTGCAGGGCCCCGGCCCCGACCGGGCCGGCCGCCGCGACCAGATAGCCGACCGCCTGCGACATCCCGCCCAGCTGGGCGGCGCCGGCGGCGCTGTCGGTCCGCAGCACGATGAAGGCCAGCCCGAGGCCGAGTGAACCGCCCTGCGCGACGCCGAGGATGGTGGCCGCCACCCAGGCGCCGGGCACCGGGGCGATCAGCAGGACGGCGATGCCGACCCCGTTGAGCACGGCCATCGAGACGGCGAGCGCCCGCTGGCTGGTCATCCGGCCGGCGAACAGCGGCACCAGGAAGGCGCCGGCCACCTGGACCAGGTTGGAGAAGGCGAAGACCAGGCCGGCCTCGCCGCGGTCCATCCCCTGGTCGGCCAGGATGGTCGGCATCCACGCGACCAGCGTGTAGACCAGCAGCGACGAGATGCCCATGAACAGGCTGATCTGCCAGGCCAGCGGCGAGCGCCAGATCCCCTCGATCGGCCGGGCGGCCGGCGCGGCCGGACCGGCGGCGGCACCCGCGACGGCCTTCCCCCCAGCGGCCCGCGCCCGCAGCACCTGCGGCAGCCAGGCCACCGCCGCGACCAGCGCGAGCAGCGACCAGGCACCGAGCGAGGCCTCCCAGCCGCCGCCGAGCGCGTGCTCCAACGGCACCGACAGACCGGCCGCCAGGGTCGCGCCGACCAGCATGGTGGTCGAGTAGACGCCGGTCATCGCGGCGGCCCGGTCCGGGAACTCGCGCTTGACCAGGCCGGGCATCGAGACGTTCAGCACCGCGATCGCGACACCGATCACCATGCAGCCGGCGTACAGGGCCGCCACCGAGGGCAGCACCCGCAGCAGCACGCCCGCGCCGAGCACCAGCACCGCGCCCAGCACCACCCGCTCGGTGCCGAAGCGCCGGGTCAGCCGGGGGGTGAGCGGGGCGCCGACGCCCTGGAAGAGCACCGGCACGGTGGTGATCAGTCCGCTCGCGGTGGCGGAGAGCCCGAAGGTGCGCTGGATCTCGCCGACCATCGGCGAGATCGCCGCCAGGCAGGCCCGCATGTTCAGGGCGACCAGCACGATGCCGGTCAGCAGCAGCGCGGGGTGGGCCAGCCGGGAGCGGACGGGGCGCGGGACGGAGGTGGTGACAACCGGCTGCTGGGCACGGGTGGCGGCCATGGGTGGTGCTCGTCTTTCGTGGGATGCGGAGTGCGTCCGAGGGCGTGGACGAAGGCGTGGACGGAGACGTGGAAGGGGGCGCGGACGGAGACGCGGACGGATGCGCGGGCGGTGCGGAACGGGGGCCTCGGCCCGCTCACTTCCGGGCGGCGATGGCGGCGAGGAGCTGCTCGACGGCCGCGGTCGGCTCGGCGAGCAGCGCGCGACAGGCCCGCTCGGCCCGGTCCGGGTCCCCGCTCTCGATCGCGTCGACGAGCGCCGCGTGGGTCGCCACGACCACCTCGGGCATCTCGTGGTCGCCGAACGCCGTCCGCATCGACTCGCGCACCGAGGCGCCGAAGTAGCGGTACACCTCGGTCAGCGCCGGGTTGTGCGCGGCCTCGACGACGGCGGTGTGGAACTCCAGGTCGTGCTCGACGGTGGCCTCACGGCCGGCCCGCTCGGGGTGGGCCGCCATCACCGCGGCCTCGCGGGCCAGCGCGGCCCGCATCCGGTCGATGTCCTCGGGGGTGTGCCGCAGCGCCGCCAGCCGGGCGGCCTCGGCCTCCAGCGCGGCCCGGACCTCCAGGACGTCCCGCACCCCGGAGCGCTGCACACCGCGCAGCACGGCGGCCGGGTCGCTGGTGGAGCGGACGAAGGTGCCCTCGCCCTGCCGGGAGACCAGCATCCCCGCGTGCACCAGCACCCGGATCGCCTCGCGGACGGTGTTCCGCCCGATCCCGAGGCGTTCGGCGAGCTCGTGCTCGGTGGGGATCCGCGAGCCGACCGGCCAGGCGCCGGAGCTCAGCTGCTCCCGCAGCTGGTCGATCGCGGTGTCCACCAGGGAGCGCCGTCCGGCGGTCTGCAGCGTGTCGTTGCCGCTGTGCGGGCTGCTCATGGCGGGCTCCTCCCGGTGCGAGGTCTGGGCGCGAGGTCTCGGTGTTCGGAGCCTCTGTCATCGGTCATCCTACAACTGATTGCCCGGTCATCCTACAACCGGGGGTGAACGGCTCGGGAACCGTCCGCGGCGGCCTGGCGTTCCTTCGGACGACCGGCGATCCGGAAGGCCGGAGCCCGGTCCACACCCGCCTGATACGAGGAGAGCGTCCGCATGGTGTTCAAGAAGCTGCTCGGTGCCCTGGGCGTCGGCGGTCCCGGCGTCGACACCGTCCTGAGCACGCCGGTCGTGCAGCCCGGCGGGACGATGGCCGGCACGGTCGAGCTGACCGGGGGGACGGTGGAGGCGGACATCCGGGGGATCACGCTGACCCTGGTCGCCCGGGTGGAGATCGAGCACGAGGACGGCGAGAGCACCAGCCTCTACCCGTTCGCGCGCTTCTCGGTCACCGCGCCGCTGAAGCTGGCGCCGGGCGAGAAGAGCTCGATCCCGTTCTCCGTCCAGGTGCCCTGGGAGACCCCGGTCACCGCCATCGCCGGGCAGCGCCTGCACGGCATGCAGCTCGGCGTGCGCACCGAGGTCGACATCGCCGGCGCGCTCGACAAGGGCGACTCCGACCCGCTGGAGGTCGAGCCGCTGCCGGTGCAGCACCGGATCCTGGAGACCCTGCTCCAGCTGGGCTTCCGGTTCCGCTCGGCGGACCTGGAGGCCGGGCACATCCGCGGCACCGGGCAGACGCTGCCGTTCTACCAGGAGATCGAGTTCTCCTCGGCGCCGCAGTACGCGCACGCCTGCAACTCGCTGGAGGTCAGCTTCGTGACCACCCCGGACCGGGTCGAGGTGGTCCTGGAGGCGGACCGCCGCGGCGGGCTGTTCGGTGGCGGCGGGGACGTCATCCGCACCCATGTGGTCGGCCACGGCCAGGCCGGCGAGGACCTCACCGCGCTGGTCGACGGCTGGATCCGCGCCGCGCTCTGAGGCCTGTTTGGGGCCGGGAGCCGGGTGACGGCCCGGCCCCGGCTCCCCCGGTCTGTCAGCCGTAGGAGACGTTGCTGCAGATGTCGTCGTCGGCGGACCTGGCCTCGTTGACCACCTCGGTGGGCAGCTGGGTCGGGGCGCCGGACGGCCCGGTGGCGGCCGGCGAGGGGGTGCCGCTCGCGGCGCCCCCGGCCGCGTAGTCGCGGCCGAGCAGCAGGCTGATGCCGGCCCCCTGCCCCGGGGCCACCGCGGCGCCCGGGAACAGCGTGGCGACCTTCTCCGCGGCGGCCCGCTGCCCGGCGCCGTACTCGACGGTGGTGGTCGCCCGCGCGGTGCCGCGCGAGGTGGCCGTCCCGGCGACGGTGACCCGGGCCGCCCTCAGCGTCTCGGCGGCCCGGGCGGCCAGACCGGCTGCGCTGGTGCCGTTGTAGACGGTGACCCGGATCGGCGCGCCGTCGGTGGCGATCGGCGAGGGCTCGGCGGCCGTGGTCGGGGTCGGCGTCGGTTCGGCCGACGGCGCGGGCGCGTCCGCCTGGTGGCCGGTGGCGTCCTGGCCGTCGATGGTCCGGTCGGCCTGCAGGGTCCGCCACAGGGTGTCGACCGCCGGGTGCACCAGATCGATCCGCGCGCCGCTGTAACGCCAGGGCGTGGTCAGGAACTTGACCTCGTGCAGGTCGATGCCCTTGAGCGTCAGCGCGAAGTCCATCAGCTTGGCGGCCGAGTCGAGGCCGGGGTCGACGGTCATCGAACGGGTCGCGGCGTCGGCCAGCGGCAGCAGGGTGCCGGGGCTCAGGCCCTTGCTCTTGATCTTCGCCAGCAGTGAGGCGAGGAAGGCCTGCTGACGTTTCATCCGGCCGACGTCGGAGTCGTCGCCGATGCCGTGCCGCAGCCGGACGTAGTCGAGCGCCTGCTGGCCGGCGACCCGCTGGCGGCCCTTGGCGAGCACCACCTTGCCCTTCCGGCCCAGATTGGGGTTGATGTGCCCCTCGTGGATGTCGTTCGGCAGGCAGACGTCGACCCCGCCGACCGCGCCGGTCATCGCGGCGAAGCCCTCGAAGTTGACCTCGATGGTGTGGTCCACCCGGATCCCGGTCAGCCGCTCCACCGTGTTCTGCGTGCAGGCCGGGTTGCCGGTCTCGGAATTGCCCACCGAGAAGGCCGAGTTGAACATCTGTCCGGACTGCTCCCTGGTCCACTTGCCGTTCGGCAGCTTGCACCGGGGGACGGTCACCAGGGCGTCGCGCGGGATCGAGATGCCCACCGCGTGCCGGTGGTCGGCGTACACGTGCAGCAGGATCGTGGTGTCGGAGCGGGCGCCGGCCTCGTCGCCGCCGCCGAGGTCGCTGTTGTTCCCGGCGCGTGAGTCGGAGCCGATCAGCAGCAGGTTGACGGGCCGGTGGCCGTGCGCGTCGGCGGTCGGTTCGGGCGGGCGGTCCGGGGCGACGGCGTCCGCGTCGAAGGACCGGAGATTGCCGTTCAGCTTGTAGTACACCGCGCCGCCGGCACCGGCCAGGACCACCAGCACCCCGGCCACCGACCAGGCGATCAGCCGCCGGGCGCCGCGCCGACCGTCCCGCGCGGGGCTCCGGTCGGCGTCCCGGCGTCCGCCTCGGCCGGCCGCCCGTCCGCCCTCGGCCGCCCCGGTGCGGCCCGGGGCACCGCGGCTCTGGGCGGCCCGCCGGGCCTCGATCCGGCCGCCGGGGCGCGGTGCCGGGAGCCGGCCGGTGCCGTCCTCGGGCCGCTCGGTGCGGAGACCGTCGTCGGTGCGGGGAGCGTCGTCGGTCCGGACGCCGCCGTCGGCGCGCCGCCGCCCGGCCCGATCCGGCGGGCTCCCGTCCCACTGGACTGACATGGCGCGCACCTCTCAGCGACGGAAGCGGGCAACCCTGGGAGCATACAAACTCTTCCGGTGCCGCCCGGCCGTCGAACCCGGCCGCACCCCCGCCCACCCGCGCGTTCACCGCACCGGCCCGTCGGACCATCACTCCAACGGCTGAACCGGCGGGCCGCGCGGGGGAGTTCACCCCCGGCGGGCCCGGACGGCGCGTGGGCACGCCGAAGGGCACGCCGAAGGGCGCACCGGCGGCGCGGGGCGGCCGGCGGTGGGGCTCAGAGTGCGGGGTAGAGGCGCTCCAGGACGGCCGCGACGCCGTCCTCGTCGTTGCTCAGGGTGACCTCGTCGGCCACCGCGAGCAGCTCCCGGTGCGCGTTGGCCATCGCGACGCCGTACCGGGCCCAGCCGAACATCGGCACGTCGTTGGGCATGTCGCCGAAGGCGATGGTGTCGGCGGCCGTCACGCCGAGCCGGCGGGCGGCGACCGCGAGTCCGGTGGCCTTGGAGAGCCCGAGCGGCAGCAGCTCGACCACCCCGGGGCCGGCCATCACCACGCCGACCAGGTCGCCGGCCACCCGGCGGGCGGCCTCGGCGAGCTCGTCGTCGGTGCGCCCGCGCTGCTGGATGTACAGCTTGCTGATCGGGGCGGCGAGCAGTTCGTCCGCGGTGGCCCGGACGACCGGCAGGTCGGAGCCGATCAGCTGCTCGTAGCCGGGGCCGGCCAGGACGTCGCCCTCCAGGCCGTCCTGGTTGGCGGCGACCGCCAGCGGGCCGGTCTCGGCCTCGATCTTCGCGATCGCGAGCGCGGCCACCCGGCGGTCCAGGGTGAGCGAGGTGAGGAGCTTGTGCGCGCCGGCGTCGTAGACCTGGGCGCCCTGGCCGCAGACCGCTATGCCCCGGTAGCCGATCTCGTCGAAGACCGGGCGGGCCCAGGCGGCCGAGCGGCCGGTGACGATGATGTGCAGCGCCCCGGCCGCGGTGGCGGTGGCCAGCGCGGCGCGGGTGCGCGCGGAGACGTTCTCGGTGCTGTTCAGCAGCGTGCCGTCGAGGTCGGTGGCGACCAGCTTGAAGGGCAGGCCGCCACCGTCCGCGGGGGAGACGGGGCTGGGGCTGGTGGTGCTCATGGCCGTGCGTCTCCCGGGAGTTGCTTCATCACTGCGGTCCGCGTCACTGCGGTCCGCGTCACTGCGGTCCGCGTCGCGGTGGGTCCGGCCGGCCGCGGTGCGGCCGGACCGGGCGGTGCTACTTGACCGGCTCCAGGACGGCCCGGCCGCCCAGGTACGGGCGGAGCGCCTCCGGGACGACGACCGAGCCGTCGGCCTGCTGGTGGTTCTCCAGGATCGCCACGATGGTGCGCGGGACGGCGACCAGGGTGCCGTTCAGCGTGGCCAGCGGGCGGACCTTGCCCTCCTCGCGCATCCGGATGGCGAGGCGGCGCGACTGGTACTCGGTGGTGTTCGAGGTCGAGGTGACCTCGCGGTACTTGCCCTGGGTGGGGACCCAGGCCTCGATGTCGAACTTGCGCGCGGCCGAGGAGCCGAGGTCGCCGGAGGCGACGTCGATGACCCGGTAGGGCAGTTCGAGCGCGTTGAGGAAGTCCTTCTCCCACTGGAGCAGGCGGCGGTGCTCGTTCTCGGCGTCCTCGGGGGTGGTGAAGACGAACATCTCCACCTTCTCGAACTGGTGGACGCGGATGATGCCGCGGGTGTCCTTGCCGTAGGTGCCGGCCTCGCGGCGGAAGCAGGACGAGTAGCCGGCGTAGCGCAGCGGCAGCTTGTCGGCGTCGATGATCTCGTCCATGTGGTACGCCGCGAGCGGGACCTCGCTGGTGCCGACGAGGTAGCGCTCGTCGTCCTCCAGGAAGTACACGTTCTCCGCGGCCTGGCCGAGGAAGCCGGTGCCGTCCATGGCCGCCGGGCGGACCAGGGCCGGGGTGATCATCGGGATGAAGCCGGCGGCGGTGGCCTGGGCGATCGCCATGTTGACCAGGGCGAGCTCCAGCAGCGCGCCGACACCGGTCAGGTAGTACGACCGGGCACCGGCGACCTTGGCGCCGCGCTCGGTGTCGATCGCGCCGAGCAGCCGGCCCAGCTCGACGTGGTCGCGGGGCTCGAAGCCCTCGGCGGCGAAGTCGCGCGGGGTGCCGATCTCCTCCAGCGTGACGAAGTCCTCCTCGCCGCCGACCGGGGCGGCCGGGTCGATGAGGTTCGCCAGCGAGCGGAGCAGGCGCTCGGCCTCGTCCTTGGCCTCGCCCTGCTCGGCGTCGGCGGCCTTGACCTCGGCGGCCAGCTCCTTGGTGCGCTGGAGCAGGGCGGTCTTCTCCTCGCCCTGGGCCTTGGAGACGAGCTTGCCGAGCGACTTCTGCTCGTTGCGCAGTTCGTCGAAGCGCGTGCCCGAGGACCGGCGGCGTTCGTCGGCGGAGAGGAGGGCGTCGACCAGGTCGACGTCCTCGCCACGGACGCGCTGCGAGGCGCGCACTCGGTCAGGGTCCTCACGGAGCAGGCGAAGGTCAATCACGCGCCCAAGCCTACCGGGCGGGCGCCCGTCCACCGGTACGGGATTTCCCCTGGGGATAACTCGCCCCAACCTGTGGATAACCGTGGTGGGAAGCGCTCCGGAGGCCGGTTATCCACAGGCTCCCCGGTCGGGCTGTGGATCGCGGGACGGCACCGGTGGACAGTGGAACCGACCATGGAATTCAGGTTTCAAACCTCATTTGACCTTCCCGGGTGAGCGAATTGAAGCACTCGCACGGGTGATTTGCCGACACCCGGGTGACTCTGGTCCGATTAGTCATCTCTGCGACGCAAACCGATGATCCGACCGATACGTGCAGTGGCTATACCGGTTTGTCGACTCATCCCCAGGCCTGTGGATAACTCGGGCCTGTGGACAGCGGGAGTCCCTGTGGACAAGCCCGGGGGCGGGGCGACCGCCCTGTGGACGGCCGCCCGGCACGGCAGAAAACGGTTCGAAAAGGACGCGTGGCCGGGGAATGTCCCCCGGATGGACGCGGATGTCCCCTGGACTCAGATGTCCCCGCGCCCGTCGAGGCAACGGGAGAGCCAGTCCGCGGCCGCGCCGAAATCCGCGTCCGAGGTGCCCGGCCGCCGGTGCTTGGACGCCTGCTCGTCGGCGCGCGGATAGGAGCCGAGGAACCGCACCTGCGGGCTGATCCGCTTGAGGCCCATCATCGCCTCGCCCACCCGGCGGTCGCTGAGGTGCCCCTCGCAGTCGATGAGGAAGCAGTAGTTGCCGAGCCCCTCCCCGGTCGGCCGCGACTCGATCCGCATCAGGTTGACCCCGCGCACCGCGAACTCCTGGAGCAGCTCCAGCAGCGCGCCCGGGTGGTCGTCCGGCAGCCACACCACCATCGAGGTCTTGTCCGCCCCGGTGGGCGAGGAGACCCGCCCCGGTCGGCCGACCAGCACGAACCGGGTGGTCGCGGTCTGCGCGTCCACGATGTCCTTGACCAGCGGGTCCAGCCCGTAGATCGGCGCCGCGAACTCGCCCGCGAACGCCCCGTCGTACCGGCCCTCGGCGACCAGCCGGGCGCCGTCGGCGTTCGAGGCGGCGGACTCCCAGTGCGCGTCCGGCAGGTTGGCGGCGATCCAGCGGCGGACCTGCGCCTGGGCCACCGGGTGGCTGGTGACCGTCTTGACGTCCGGCAGTTCGGTGCCCGGCCGCACCAGCAGCGCGAAGGTGATCGGCAGCAGCACCTCGCGGTAGATCATCAGCGGTGCGCCGGCCGCGAGCTCGTCGTTGGTGGCCGTGACGGCGCCCTCGACCGAGTTCTCGATCGGCACGAACGCGCCCGAGGCCTCGCCCGCCCGGACGGCGTCCAGCACCAGCTGCACCGAGGACATCGGCACCAGCTCCCGGGTCGCCGCCTCCGGCAGGGTGCGCAGGGCCGCCTCGGTAAAGGTGCCCGCCGGCCCGAGGTACGTGTAGCGGGTGGCCGACATGACGCCTCCAGGGGGAACGGGACCGACGAGGGGATCGGCGGACTGCCGAAAGGACACCATAGTCACTCCTTCCCCCCGCCACGATCGCCGTCCGCTCCGTGGGAGCGGGACGGACGACCGGTGGACAGAGGGGGACGGGGGACGGACGGGACCGGTCAGTCGAACAGGGTCTGCCCGACGTACCCGCCCTGCGGCGCGCCCGGCGGGACGGCGTACAGCCCGCTCGCCTCGTGCCGCAGGAACCGGGAGAGCCCGTCGCCCCGGGACAGCTTGCGCTGCACCGGGGTGAACCCCGTGCGCGGATCGGCCTGGAAGGCCAGGAAGAGCAGCCCGGCGTCCGGCGAGCCGTCGCCCAGCAGGCCGTCGTGGTACGAGAACCCGCGCCGCAGCATGGCCGCCCCGCCGTTGGCGGCCGGCGCCGCGACCCGGATGTGCGCGTCCGCCGGGACGGCCAGCGAACCGTCCGCCAGCCGGGCGTTGAGGTCCACCGGCGCCCGCTCGCCCGCGTCGGCCGGCGTGCCGAGCGGCGCGCCGTCCGCCTTGCGCCGCCCGATCACCCGCTCCTGGCGGTCCACCGGCAGCGCCTCCCAGCTGTCCAGCAGCATCCGGATCCGCCGGAACACCAGGAACGAGCCGCCCGCCAGCCAGGCCGGCTGCCCGCCCCCGGCGGCGACGAACACCTTGGCCGCGAAGCCCTCCTCGTCCGGCCGGGGGTTGTTGGTGCCGTCGACCTGGCCCATCAGGTTGCGCCCGGTCATCGGCGTGGCGGTGGCGCCGGGCGTCCGGCCGAAGCCGGACATCTGCCAGCGCAGCGCCGCGGTGCCGGCCGCCTGGCGCTGCAGCACCCGCAGGGCGTGCACGGCGACCAGGGCGTCGTCGGCGCCGATCTGCACGAACAGGTCGCCGTCGCCGCGGGCCGGGTCCAGCGCGTCGGCCGGGAAGGCGGGCAGCGGCTCAAGTCCGGCCGGGCGCTGCTCGGTCAGCCCGGTCTTCTCGAACAGGCCCGCGCCGAAGCCGAAGGTGACGGCGAGCGAGCAGGGGCCGGCGTCCAGCGCGATCTGGTTCTCGAACTCGTCGGCCGGCTCGCCCACCGCCAGCCGGGCGACCGTGCGCGACCAGCGCTGCAGCAGGGCGCGCACGCCGTCCCGGCCGACCCCGCCGGCCAGGTCGAAGGCGGCCAGCTGGACGCGGGCCTGCTGCGGGTCGAGGATCCCGGCCTGGTGCTCGCCGTGGAACGCCACCCGGGCGGGCCCGAGGCCGGGGGCCGTGCCGGCCTGGTGATCGGCGCCGGCCGGAGCCCGCCGGTCGCGCCGCTCCACGGCCAGGGCCGTGGCGGCCCCGGCGCCGGCGCCGATCACCAGGCCGGCCCCGGCGGTGCCGAGCAGGGCCCGCCGGGTGAAGCCGGGGGTGCCGGCGGGGGTGCTGTCCGTCGAGGGGGCGCCGGGTTCGACGGCGCTGTCGGTGCTGGTCTCCATGAGGATGGTCCGCCCTATCCGATCTTCAGCTGCTTGATCTCCGTGGTCTGGTCGATGTCGGAGGATCTGACCACCACCGACACCACCCAGTTGCCGGCGAGCGGCAGCTGTGCCGTCCCGGTCCAGCGCCCGGTGCCCTCGGGGGTGAGCGGCACGGTGAGCGGGCCGAGGTCGCGGTCCGGCAGGGTGAAGGCGAGTTCGACCTCCGGTACCTCGACCGGTGAGCCGTCCGTGCCGTCCAGCTTCAGGTGCACCTCGTTCGACCCGGTGGCCGCCGGGTTGAGGGTGACGGTCGCGGTGCCCTTGGCGTTCGGCGTCCGGCCCTTGGTGTCGTACGGGAGCTTGAGCTCCACGGTCCGGCCGGGCACCGTCTGCGGGGCGGGCGCCCCACCGGTCGTGCCACCGGTCGCCGCGCCGGTCGTGCCGCCGGCGGTGCCGCCGGCCGTCGCGGGGGCGCCGTTCGCCGAGCCGGCCGCGATCTCGCCCGCCACCCGTCCGGGCGGGGAGTTGGTGAGCAGGGTGGTGACCACCAGGACGGCCACCGCGACCGCCGCCTCGGCCAGCACCGAGCGGCGCAGCCCGGCCCGGGTCGGGGTGAGCCCGCGGTCCCGGTCGGCGTTGGCCCGGGCGGCCCGCTGACGGTCCAGCTGGGCCCGCCGGACCGGGTCGTCGTCGCCGCTCCCGTCCGTGCTGCCGCCGGCCGCGACGGCCGCGAGGGTGACCGCCGCCGGGACGACCTCGGCCGCCTCCTCCGGGGCGGCCCGCAGCCGGGCCAGTCGGCTGCGGGACATCCAGGCGGCGCCCAGCATGGCGAGCACGCAGCCGGTCTTCACCAGCAGCAGCCGCCCGTAGTGGGTGCCGGTCAGCGCGCCCCAACTGCCGAGTCCGCGCCAGGACTGGTAGACGCCGGTGCCGACCAGCACCAGGACGGCGCCGAAGGCGATCTTCGAGAAGCGGTCGGCGACCTCCGCGCCGATCCCCTCGCGCAGCCCGACCAGCATCGCGGCCAGACCGCCCAGCCAGAGCGCCATGGCGACCAGGTGGAGCATGCCGAGCGGCAGCGCCAGCCAGACCTGGATGCCCACCGAGGCGTGGTCGGCGCCGACCCAGGTCGCGGAGAGCGCGACGGTCAGCACGAGTCCGGCCACCCCGAGGCCGAGCCTGGCCTCGCGCAGCGGCCGTTCGGCGGCGCGCCGCTCCAGCTCCCGCAGCTCGGCCTCCTCCCGGTCCCCGCCGGTCCCGGCCGCCCCGCCGGATCCGGCCGACCCGGCGAGGCCCGCGCGCTCCGGCGCGGCCCCGGCGGCGCGGGCCGGGTACTGCCCGAGCTGGCCGACCAGCAGGGACAGGAACACCCCGCCCGCCGCGAGCATCAGCAGCCGGGCCGCCAGCGCCGTGCCGATCCGCTCGTCCAGCGTGGCGCGGATCAGCGACAGGTCGAAGGCCTTGCCGACCCCGGAGCCCCGCTCGTACGGGCCGCGCAGCATCAGCACCGCGACGGTGGACACCAGCAGGGCCACCCAGCCGGTCATCAGCAGCCGCTGGACCGGGCGCCGGGCCGCCCCGGCCGGCCAGCAGAGCAGGACGAAGCCGGCCACGCCGGCGAGCAGCGCGAACGCCGCGTACGCGACCGTCCGGCCGGTGCCGTAGAGCGCGGCGACCAGGCCGTCCGCCTCGGCGTTCCCCAGCGCGGTGGTGGAGACGGTGGTGGCCGAGGGCGCGCCGATCGAGAAGGTGAAGGCGCCGCCGATCGGGTGCGAGTCCTCCGACACGGCCCGCCAGGCGACGGTGTAGGTGCCGTTGCCGAGCCCGGAGCCGAGCCCGACCCGGGCGGTGTCGTCCTTGCCGTCGGCGTGCGCCGGGTTGCCCGTGTCCACCGCCCGGCCGGACGGGTCGAGCACCCGCACCGAGTCCGAGGAGAGCGAGACGGCCTCGCTGAAGGTCAGCGTGACGGCCTGCGGCGCGGTGGGCAGGACGGTGTTCTGCGCGGGGTCGGTGGACTGCAGGGCGGCGTGCGCGGCGGCCGGTCCGGCGCCCGCGAGCAGCAGTGCGAGGACCGCGCCGAGCACGCCGAGCACGCCGAGCAGCCCGGTGATCCGCCGGGCCACCAGAGCGTGTGCCGTTGCGGTCCGACGTCTTGTCGGCGTCCGTCCCATCAGCATCGTGCGATCCCTTACTGCTGGCCGGGCCGGTAGGTGAGCTCCTTGACCGGCACCTTGACGGCGATGGTGCCGGTGCGGGCGAAGGTCAGGTCGAGTTCGAGTTCGTCACCGAGGGCCGGGGCCTTCTGCCACCCCATGATCATCAGATGGGTGCCGCCCCGGGCGAGCTGCAACGCGCCGTGCGCCGGGACGTCCAGCTTCTCGACCTGCTCCATGGTGCTGGCCGTGGAGCGGTGCAGGGTGACCGAGGAGGCGCCGGGGCTGGAGACCTTGAGCAGCTCGTCGCCCTCGCCGCCCTCGTTGCGCACCGTCAGGTAGCCGGCCGCCATGCCGCCGGCCGGCGGCAGCGGGATGTAGGAGTCGGCGACGCTGAGCCGGGCCGCTCCGCCACTGGCCGGGGCGCCGCCGGCACCGTCCTGGCCGCCCGCCCCGCAGGCCACCAGGAAGGCGCCGCCGCCCAGTGCCGTCGCCAGCACCGCCCCTGCCAGCGCCGTCCGGCGGAAGCGGAGGGTGCTCTTCACGCGGCGACCCCCTTGGCGAGCAGCGGCAGGTCGTGCTCGAAGGTCTTCACCTCGGTGCCGCTCAGGTAGAGCACGTGCGCCTTGTCGTCCGAGGGCAGGAAGGCCAGCACCTGGGCGCCGTGGGTGGAGGTGACGGTGCCGTCGGCGTTGACCACCGGGTCCTCGATCAGGATGCCGAGCGACTTGGCCGCCGCCTTCACCTTGGCGAGGTCCCCGGTCAGGCCTATGAAGTCGCTGCCCATCGAGTCCAGCCAGCTGCGCAGCACCTGCGGGGTGTCGCGCTGCGGGTCGGTGGAGATGAACACGACGTCGACCTTCTGCCGCTCCTCCGGGGAGAGCTTCTTCATCGCCACGCCGATGTCGCCCATGGTGGTCGGGCAGACGTCCGGGCAGCTGGTGTAGCCGAAGAACAGCAGCGTCGTCCGGCCGGTGGTCTTCTGCCGCAGGTCGTACGGCTGACCGGAGGTGTCGGTCAGCTGGAGGTCCGGCTTCTCGAAGTTCTTGCCGAGCACGGTGCCCTCGTAGGGCGAGTCGGACTTCTGCTGGACGACCTTGGCGGGGCCGGTGGCGGAGTCGGAGGAGCCGCAGGCGGTCAGGGTGAGGGCGGCGGCCAGGGCGACGGCGGCGGCGCCGACCAGGCGGGCGGTACGGGCGGAGCGGGCGGTGCTGGCGGTGCTGGCGGTGCTGGCGGTGCGGGGCATGGGAAGGTCCGATCGTGTGCGGTGGATCACCGGCGGGGCCGCGCCCGGGGCGCGGGCGCGACCGCGACGGGTGCCGGGCGCGGCCCCGCCGGTGCGGGGGTCAGGAGGCCGAACCGCCGCTCCGGCGGCGCAGGCCGAGGACGCCGACGGCGGTGCCGATCACACCGACCACGATGCCGACGACGCCGAGCACCCGGGCGGTGGAGTCGCTCGCCGTGTCGTCCGAGGAGGCGGCGTCGTTCTTGGCGGCGTCGCCGTGCCCGTGGCCGTCGGCCGCGGGGGTGGCGGTGGCGGTCACGCCGTGGGCGTCGCCGGAGCCGGCCTTGGCGGTCAGCTTCAGCACCGGGGCGGGCTTGGCCGGCTCCGGCTGGCCGTCCTTGGCCTCGTCGATCCAGCGGACGACGTCGCCGTTGTCGTAGCTCTGCAGCGCCTTGAAGACCAGCTTGTCGGTGTCGGTCGGCAGCGGGCCGAGCGAGACGCGGAACTCCTGGAACTGGCCGGGGGCGATCTTCACCCCGGCGTCGGCGGTCCAGGTGATCTTGGAGACGGCCTCGTTGACGTCGCTGCCGTGCACCTTGAGCGGCTTGTCCAGCTTGGCCTTCTCGACGGTGGCGGTCCAGCCCGGCAGCGGCTGGGTCCGGACGGAGGCCAGCGGGTGGTCCAGCGGGAGGTTGACCTCCAGCTTCACGGTGCCGGCGGCGTCGTTCTCGTTCGGGACCCGGAAGTCGACGGCGGCGTAGCCGCCCTGCTCGGCACTGCCCGGGTTCACGGTGACGTGCGCGAACGCGGGGCCGGCCAGTGCCACCACGGAGGCGGCTGCGGCGAGGGCGACGGCGGCGGTACGACGGGCGGGAAGGGAACGCATGGGGTTCGTGTCTCCGATCGGAGGCTCGGCAGGCCCGCTCCCGGGCACGGGAAGGTCCGTGCCACGGCGGGGCCGCGCGGCGTGGGGAGGAAGTGGGGGGAGGCCGCGGGACCGCACGGGTCCGGCGGATACGGCTCGACTGCCGCGTACTCCCGTCCGCCGCCGGACCGGTACCGGTGGGGGACACCGGAGACACGGGGGGCGTGGGGGCGCGGGTCAGTACGCGAACGCCCCGCGCGGCGGGCCGCGCCGCACCACGCTGTGCCGCAGCGCGGCACCGGCCGGCAGCGGGTCGTCCCCACCGCGGCCACCGGACCGGCCGACCGGTCCGCCGGGCAGGCCGAACAGGCCGCGCAGCAGCACCGCGGCCAGCGCGCACGCCGTCCGCAGCGGCTCCGCCGCCCCGGCCCGCGCGGCCGCCGCCGCGGTGATCCGCACCAGCCGCCAGAGCGCGGCCTCGCCGCGCCGCAGCCACCAGCCGGCCACCAGGGCCGCGCAGAGGTGGGCCGCCAGCATCGACGGCGTCATCCCGAACAGCCCGCCCTGCCACCACGGCGTGGCCGCGTACGCCTGCGGGTCCAGACCCGCACCGGCCACCACCTGCTCGGCCGTCGGCCCTCCGGGCAGCCCGATCAGGGTGCCGGGCCGGGCCTCGTTGCAGACCAGCCGACTGGCCACCTGCGGAAGCGTCAGCGGGCCGGAGCCCAGCGGACCGCCGTGGTGGTGCGCGCCGGCCATCGCACCGGCCGCCGCGCCGGCCGCCCCGTGGCCGCCGAAGGAGTGGAAGAGGCAGTGCAGCGCGAACTGGCCCGCACCCAGCGCCCCGGCGATCGCGCCGAGCGAGCGCTCCCGGCCGCCGAGGGCGGTGGCGAACACCAGGACGGCGGCGAACCCGGCCGCGAGCGCGGGCGGGGTGACGTCCCCGCCGGCCGCCAGGGCGTGCCCGGCCGCCGCGATCAGCGTGCACACCAGGGCGAACGGGACCGCCCGGGCAAGCCGCAGGTCCCAGGCGGCGGCCCCCACCGGCGCGTCCGGTACGGGGGCGCCCGGGTGCGGGGCGGCGGCTGGGGCAGTCATGGCCGGGCCATCATCTCATCGCCCACAGCGACCGGATCGGCAGGGTGGGAAATCCCTACGAATGCCCCGTTCGGCCCCGCGCACGGCCCTCCGTGTGCGCTGCTCGGCACATGCCCGTCCCCCCGTCCATCCGCCGAACGGGCGGCAGCGGGCCTCCGGCACGGTTCACCTCCGCACCGCCCGGAGATACCTCGTTATATGTGGAGCCGCAGCCAGGAGGGACCTCCCGTGGACATCTGGTGGACTCTGCACCTCAAGCGCGACCCGGCCAGCGTGCCGCTCGCGCGCCGCATACTGCTCGGCGCGATGGCGACCGCGGGCGTCGACCCGCAGATCGCCCACGATCTCGGCGTCGCCCTCAGCGAGGCCTGCGCCAACGCCGTCGAGCACGGCGCCTGCGGCCGGCCCGACGACGGCTACCAGGTCACCGCGTCGATCAGCGGCGACCTGCTGCGGATCGAGGTGACCGACTCGGGCCCCGGCCTCCCCGGCCCCGCCCAGCCGGCCCGCCGCCCGGCCCCCGCGGCGGCGCCCGCCCGCCCCGCCGGCCGTCCGCAGCCCCGCCACCGCTCGCGCCGCGGCCGCGTCACCGTCCCCGGCCCGCTGCTCACCACCCACCGCCCGCGCCGCGACGGCCGCCCGTACGACACCCACGTCCTCCCCCCGCCCACCGACCCGCTGCCCACCCTCCGCCCGCTCGACCTCGACACCCTCCCCGACCTCACCGCCGAGTCCGGCCGCGGCCTCTTCCTCATCCACGCCCTCACCGACCACGTCCAACTCCGCAACCACCCCCTCCGCGGCGCGATCGTCAGCTTCGACAAGATCCTCAAGTGGCAGGACGGCGCTTTGCTCCGCCGGGCCTCGTAGCGCCGGTACCCCTTCGACGGTCTCTTTGCCGGGGCGACCTGGAACGGCGTCCGAGCTCACCAGCCCCGCCCGCAGCTTGGCTGGCGGGCCTGCCTTGCAAGCACCGTGGCCGCTGGTCAGACCAGGGAAGGCGGCTGCCCGCTCGTCGAGGTCCCTCTGGCCGCTGCTCTCGGCGCGATCAACCTCCTGTCCCAGGAGATCGCCGTGGTTCTCCGCGAGGCCGTCGAGCGCGGAGAACTCCTTGCCGCCCGTTGAGCGTCAGAGTGGCGGGAGCTCGGTCACCCGACATCCACGCGCAACCCACGACGGCAACCGCACACGGATCCGTCGAAAAACGACAGACCTTGGACCTGATCAAGACCGCTGATGTCAACGCGGCTTGTGTGTCTGGTCGTTGTGGTACGTTCCGTCGCCAAACCGAAAATAGGAGACCCCGGCGGTGCGCTAACACCCCGGGGTCCGGCAACAGGAGTCCAACCTCCCGATGCGTGTCCATCGTAGCGCCCACATGCGCAACTTCACCGTGCTGCCCAACAGCCTGTTGCAGGATCGACGGCTGTCCTTCACCGCCCGCGGACTGCTCGCGGACCTCCTCTCCCGCCCTGACGGTTGGCGCGAGGACGGCCGGCACATGGCCGACTCCAGCCCGCAGGGGCGTGGGGCGATCCGCAAGGCTCTGAAGGAGCTGACCGACGCCGGGTACTACCGCGTCGAGAAGATCCGCATGCCCGACGGCACCATCCGCACCGAGACCCACGTCTACGACACCCCGCAGCCGACGTTGCCGGGTGTCACCCGTCCAGTCCCCGGTGAAGGGACCACCGGTGGCGCTGGCGCCCTTGTAGTAAAGGACCTGGTGAAAGAACCCTCCCTCCCCGCAGAGCAGGCCGACGAGCCGGTGCTCGCCGACGAGCCGAAGGCGAGGACGGGAGGGCGGGCGGAAGACTCCGAGGAGGAGACCGGCGAGCAGCCGGTGGTGGTGCCGGACGAGCAGGTCCGCGAGGCGGTCGCAACGCTGTTCCGGGTGATCCGGCCCGAGCCGCGCCTGCGGCTCGGCCAGGCCGAAGCCGAGGACCTCGCGCCCCTCGTCGCGCGGTGGCTGGAGCGAGGCGCGACCCAGGCCGACCTCGCTCACGCCCTGCTGCCGGGCCTGCCCACCCTGGTGCACTCGGCGGTGGCGGTGCTCCGCTACCGCCTGGAGCGCAAGATGCCACCCGCCCAGCCTGCCGTGAGGCCCGCAGCGGCCCGGTACGCCGAGTGCGCCAAGTGCCACGACCCGGTGCCCCAGCCGGGCATCTGCGGCCCCTGCGCGGGCCTGGCGCCCCGAACGCCCGGGGTCGGCGGCGGCGAGGCTTCCACCCGCATCGGTGCGGCCCGCGCCAGGGCAGCCCTGCGCTCGGCAAAGGTGGTCGGGTTGGGCTTGGGGGGCCTGGCCACCACAGGGTAGGTGCCTTTGGATGCCCGCTGCACCCTCAGGGTGCTACGACATGTCGGGCGGGACGGGGAGGTCCACCGCGCAGCAGCGGAAGCCTGTGTCGTCGTCCAGCATGGTGGACGCTGCGTCGTTGAAGGCGGACGGTACGGCGCGGGCGAACGGGCTGGTGAAGGCGCCGGCCTTGAGCTCGTGGCGTCCTGGGGAGGGCTGGTCCTGGCACCACTCCCAGGTGTTCCCGCACAGGTCCTAGACCCCATACGGGCTGACACCGCTGTGGTAGCAGCTGACGGGGGTGGTGGAGGCGAGGCCGCTCTCGCGGCTGTTGCACTTCGCCGGCGTCGGCTGGTTGCCCCACGGGTAGATGTGGCCTCGCGGTCCGCGAGCGGCCTTCTCCCACTGGTGGCTCGTGGGCAGGGTCTTGCCGGCCCATTGCGCATACGCTGCCGCGTCGTCCCAGGTGACGAAGACCACCGGGTGGTCGAGCAGTTCGTCCGGGCAGCTCCCGCCGGGCCAGTGCTGGGGCGCGCGGTGTGAGGTGGCCGCGACGAAGCGCGAGTAGTCCCCGTTCGTCACCGGGAAGACGTCGATGTAGTAGTCGGGCAGCCAGACCGGTTCCTTGCCGGGTCCGGCAAGGAACACCCCTGCCTCGACGAGCGCCATCCGCCGGCCGTCGCCCGGGTGTCGGAGCTGGTGCTGGCGAGGAAAGGGCAGGCTGTCGTCTCCACCCGGATTGGGTAGCACCGAGGGCGATCCGGCGGTGAGTCGGGCGAAGCGCTCGTGGACCTCGGTGTCCGATGAGGCCAGAGACGTGTCCAGGGCTGCCTGGTTCACCGGCCGCGGTGTGATGCCCGCACCCCGAGCTTCCCACTTGGACACCATCCTGGCGCTGATGCCCAGGTGAGCGGCGAACGATTCGATGCTCATCCGCTTCGCTTGACGCAGCGCCCTGACCTCGGCACCGGTCCATGTTTCCACGGTTGCCACCGCAGCTCTCCCGCCCCCACCGTCGTCGCGCCCCCACGCGTGCGTGTTCGGAGGGACAACTACAGCAGATCACCGGGCAGTTCGTCGTACTCCTTGCGAAGCTGCTCGATGACCGGGTGGCTGCTGGGCAGGGTGTGCTCGTCGATGGCGCCGATGGCGCGCACTCCGATGCCGATGTTGGTGGCGAACGCGGCGTCGAAGCCGGCGACGTCGGCCAGACGGACGGTGCGGGTGGTGGACGGGTGGGCTTCGCGCAGGAGCTCCATGGTGGTGCCGACCAGGCAGTCGGCATCGGGCCAGGTGACCTCGCCGTCCTTCACGAAGCCGACGTTCCAGGTCCCACCCTCGGAGATGACCGACTCGGTGTCGACGAACAGCGCGTCGTCGAAGCCGGCGCGCTGGGCGGTGCGTCGGTGGCGGAGCGAGCCGAACAGGCCGACGCTCTTCACCGACGGCATGTCGCGCGTGTAGACGGCGGACTGAACTCGCATGGGGGGAAGGGGAAGCGGCCCGGCGGGTCGAGTCGTCACGAGGACATGGGGCTGTGCGTCCGATCCGACGTGCCCGAGATCCAGCGCGGGATCGAAGATCGTCACACGCACCACGCCGGCACCGTCGGTCGGCGACAGGCGGCGGGCGAGCTCGCGGACGCGGTCCAAGTCGAGTTCCGTGTCGAACACGGCCTGGCAGTCACGGGCCAGCCGGGCCATGTGCAGGGCGAGGCCGCGAACGCGACCGTGCTCGACGCGCATCGAGGTGAAGTGGCCGTAGTTGGTCAGGGCAAGCGCCTGGAGAGAGTCCAGGGCGATCGGGGTGCCGTTCAGTTCCGCCATGCGCTCAGCATGGCACCCGGGCGAGCCGTCGGACCTGGCTTCTCTCAAGCGCGGTGGTCGAAGTTCAGTGGAAGTTCGGTGCCGAGGCAGAGGCAGGACATACCAGGCCGATCACCTAAAGCGTCAACCTGGTCACTCAAAGTTGGCGCCCCTGGCAAGACTGTCCACTCTCCCTGCTGTCATCGGGGAAGCGCGCGGCTTGCAGGCGGCCTGCAGCCCTTACCCGGCTCCCGACCTGGGAGGAACCGTGTCACAAGCACGCCATGGCTTCAGTCAGTTGGAACTGGCGGACAGACCGAGCCCGGTTGCCTGGGCTCGCCGCCACACGGTCGACATCCTGGGCCGCTGGCAGGTCTCGCCCGACGTCATCGAGACCGCTCGTCTGCTGGTCTCCGAGCTCGCCACCAACGCCGTCCGGCACTCGAAGAGCGATACGGTCGGTTCGCTGTTCTCGGAGGCATGCCCGGTACAGACGATCACCTTGGTATTGATGGTCGGCCGTGGCCGGCTCGTCCTCTCGGTGCGGGACAGCGACCGTCGGCCGCCGGTGGTCAAGTCGGTGGGCGAAGACGCGGAGAGCGGCCGAGGGATCTTCCTCGTGGAAGCCCTGAGCGAGCGTTGGGGCTACTACCACCTCCCGGCGGCGGCAGGGAAGATCGTCTGGTCGGAGCTGACGTTGGTCGCGCCGGACCTCAGGGTCGGAGCCGAGCGTCCCCCGAACCCTTCCGATCCGCCCGCGTCCTGCCACCTGGTCGAGGATCAGAAGCGCGGGCAAGCCCCGCCGCTTCTGATGGCCCGCACTCTCGTCGGCCTTCGGGAGCTCTGAGGCGGACCATACCCATGCCCACCCTGGTGGGCCCAAGGGCGAGTGGCCGGCACTGGAATCTCCAGCAGCGACGGCTTCTCAGAGCGTTCCCGCAGCCCGCGCCAATTCGACGGTCAGCGAGTTCCTTGTGTGATTGCTGCCGGAGGCGCTCACCAGCAGAGGCAGCCCGATCCCGGCCGCTTCCGGCCCCGCACCTATACCGATGCAACCGCGATGGGAGAGAACGTGCACAAGTCCGTCCCCACACCCCGCCAGCCCGGGACACCACCTCCCGGACACCGCTACCTGGACTTCCTCGGCGGCCCCAGCCACCTCGTCGACGAGGGCACCTGCCGGGGCTGCTTCATGAACCAGACGGAATCCCACCTGCCGGACATCCTCGCTCCCGTCTACGACGACGGCACCGTCACTGTTCGACAGGACGCCGAATGGGCCGTGCCGGGATTCATGGTCGTCGGCGTCCGACCGCACATCGGCGCCCTCGACGAGATGGACCTCGCCCTCGCCGAGAGGATCGCCCGCATCACGCACTTCGTCCGCCGGGCCATGCGGGAACGGCTGGGCCTGGCCGCAGTGCAGACGTACCAGGAGGAGAAGCTCGACCGCCCGCACTTTCACGTGTGGATGCTGCCCCTGTGGCCGGACACGATGGCCGCCCACATCATCAACCCGCGGATCTACGAATCGAACATCGCCCGGTACCTCACCCTCTTCACCCTCGAATCCCACGAGGCAGCCATCCGCAGGTGCACGGACGAGGTGCGCGACTTCCTTACCAGGACTCCCGAACTGCAGGTCGGCACATCAGCCTGACGCGGTCCGCCGGCACGACGAATCACCTCGTTCCCGAGGAGACGAACATGCGCATCGCACACGTGGCGCCGCTGTGGGAAAGCGTCCCGCCCAAGGGCTATGGAGCCGTCGAGACGCTGGTCGCGGAGCTCACCGCCGCCCAGGTCCTCGACGGTCACGAAATCACGGTCTTCGCCTCCGGCGACTCCAAGGTGGCCGGCAACCTCCACGGCATCGGGACAACGGCACTGCTTGCGGACCCGCGGATCCACGAGCCGGAGGTCTACCGCATGCTGCAACTGGCAGAGGTCCGCGACCGCGCCGACGAGTTCGACGTCATCCACTCCCACGTGCACTCCAACACCGGCTGCCTGGCGATCCCTGTGCTCCACGGCCTACGGACTCCGGTGGTCCACACCGTGCACTGCTTCTTCAACGACGACAACGCACCGCTCTTCCGCCGGTTCGCCGACGAGCGGTACGTGGCGATCAGCCATGACCAGCGCTCCCGCCTGCCCGAGCTCAACTACCTCGGCACGATCCACCACGGCGTCGACCTGCAGGCGTTCCCCTTCGGCGCAGGGGCCGACCCGTGCCCGTACGTGGTGTTCCTGGGGAGGATCAGGCCCGAGAAGGGCGTCCACCTCGCCATCACCGCAGCGAGGCTCGCTGGAGTGCCGCTCAAGATCGCGGGACGGATCAAGCCTCGCGACCAGGTGTACTTCGAGCAGCAGGTACGACCGCACGTGGACGGCGAACAGGTCTCCTTCCTCGGAGAGCTCGACTTCGCGAGCAAGACCGACCTGCTCGCAGGCGCCGCTGGCACCCTGATGACCTCGCTCATCCCCGAGCCGTTCGGACTCGTCCCCATCGAGTCCATGGCCTGCGGGACGCCCGTTGTGTCCCTGCGCACAGGGGCAGCCCCCGAACTCGTCCGACACGGCATCACCGGCTACCTGGCCGACACCGCCCAGGAACTGGCCAACGCCATCCACCAACTCGAAGCGATCGACCGCGCCGCCTGCCGCGCGCACGTGGCCTCCGAGTTCTCGATCCGCCGGATGGCCGACGGCTACGACACCGCCTACCGGACAGCTCTGTACACCTGATCCACCAGACACCGCACTGCCCAGCACCCGTCTCCACCAACCCAGTGAGGCACCATGCGCAGTGTCATCCTCAGCGCGGGCAAGAGCTGCTTCGTCGCCTGTCCCGGCTGCTACAACTACTTCGGCCGAACCATCAGCGACACCTCCCACGTCCTGCTCTTCGCGGCCGGCCTACGCGATCGGTTCGGCATGGAGAAGATCACCGTCGGAGGTGGTGATCCACTCACCCGACCGGACATCCTCCCCCTGCTCAAGGGCCTTTACGGCCTGGGCTACGGCATCCGGCTGGACACCGTGGGCACCAACTTCCTTGGCCCTGCCCGCATCCGCTTCATGGGCACCGGAACGGCCGACCACGTGTCAGCGGCAGAGGTGGCCGCCGTGACCGATCTGATCGGCATCCCCCTCGACGGAAGTACCGACGCCATTCAGCAACAGTTCCGCCGACACGCCACCGTCTCCTCCCAGTTGGCGATCCTCGCGCAGTTGGAGGAAATCGGCGCAGCGACCTGTATCAACACGGTCGTTCACGCCGGCAACACCGACGACCTCGCGGCCATGGCCGAACTGCTCCGTGGATATACCTGCGTCCGGGAGTGGCAGCTCTTCCAGTTCATGCCCATCGGACCGCTCGGCCACCACAACCGCAACCGCTACCTCGTCAACGGCACCGACTTCGAGCAGGCCGCCACAATCGCCAGGGAGAATGCCCCCGGCGGACTGACGGTCGTGGCCAAGAGGGCACACGGCCGCAAGCACCGATACCTGCTGATCGACTCCGCCGGACTGGTATGGACCCCCGAGCAATCGCCCGCCGCCTCATGGCAGAGCGAGGACACCAACGATCGACGGCACATGATCGGCAACATCAGCGATGCCGACATCCTCGACCGGCTGGCCGCCCTGGATGACGTCGACACAGAGGTCGGGGGATGACCAGAGCCGACCTGCTCGTCGTCCTCGCGCATCCCGACGACGAGACGCTGCACTGCGGGGGGCTCATCCACCACACCGCCCGGAACAGCGGCACCGTGGTCACTGTCACCCTCACACGTGGCGGCGCCGGCAGAACCCTCGGCATGTGCACCGAAGCCGAGCTGCCAGCTGTTCGCGAGCGGGAACTGCGTCGGGCGGTCGAGTCCCTGGGCGTTTCCCAGGCCGAGGTTCACGACCTGCCCGACGGCCGTCTCGTGGACCACGAGACGGAGGCAACGAGCCTGGTCCTGGACTCGCTCCGGCGCTGGACACCGCACCGGGTGGTGGCCTTCCCTCCCAACGGGATGAACGGCCACCCGGACCACCGTTCCGCCCACCGGATCGCCCTCGCCGCGCTCGACCGCTACGACCCGACCCCGGAGGTACTGCTGGTGACCAGTACGACTCCGTACACCGAACCGGCCAGACCAGGCTTCCTGGACCCCGCGCAGGTCGAGGCGATGCGCCTACCAGCCACCCTCCGTACCCGGGTGGGCGACAGCCTGGAAGCAAAGCTGCGCGCCATGGGTCACTACGAGACCCAGGCGCGCAGCACCGCAAAGATCCTCCGCTGTTACCCAGAGACACTTCTCACCGAGGTGTTCCACCGGGTGGCCGGCTGACAAGCCGACCTCTTACGCAGCGGACGTCAGCAGCTTACGGACGTGTTCCACCGCCGCGGCCACCGGCACCGACTGGGTCTCGCCGGTGGCCCGGGTGGTGACCTCGACCGTACCGTCGGCCAAGCCGCGGGAGCCGACCGTGATCCGGTAGGGGATGCCGATCAGCTCGACGTCGCGGAACTTCACGCCGGGCCGCTCGTCGCGGTCGTCCAGCAGCACGTCTACCCGCTCGCTCTTCAGCTGCCGGTACAGGCCCTCGGCGCCCTCGACCACCTTCTCGTCCTTGGCTCCGAGGACGACGACGGCCACCTCGAACGGGGCGACCGCGACGGGCCAGACGATGCCCTTGTCGTCGTGGTGCGTCTCCACGATGGAGGCGAGCGCCCGTTCCACGCCGATCCCGTAGCTGCCCATGATCGGGACGACGCGCTCGCCGTCCCGCCCGAGGACGGTCACGCCGAGGGTCTCGGTGTACTTGCGGCCGAGCTTGAAGATGTGGCCCACCTCGATCGTGACCACGACCTCCAGCGGCGCATCGCACTGCGGGCAGGGCTCTCCGGCGTTCACCTCGCGCAGGTCCGCCCACCGCTGTACGGCGATGTCCCGCTCGACTGAAACACCGCGCAGGTGGACGCCGTTGCTGTTGGCGCCGGTGGCCATGTCGGTCCGCCCGCGCAGGGCCTCGTCCGCGAGGATGGGCAGTTCGGCAACACCGACCGCGCCGAGGCTGCCCGGGGAGGCGCCGAGTGCGGCCTGGATCTCCTCAGCGGTCGCGGGCCGCACCGCATTGGCGGCGAGTGTGTCGATGAGCTTCTGCTCGACCAGGGCATGGTCACCGCGGACCAGGACGAGGGTCAGCTGCTCGTCAACCACGTACACCAGCGTCTTGATCTGCCGCTCGGCCGGTACATCGTGCTGGACGGACAGCTCCTCGATGGTGCGCGCGTTCGGAGTGTCGAACCGCTCCGGGGTGTCCAGGCCGGGGCCGTCCACCACAGCGGGCAGGGCGGAAGTCGCCTTCTCGGTGTTCGCCGCGTAGTCGCAGCCGGGGCAGCGGACCACCAGGTCCTCACCGGCGTTCGAGGGGCTCATGAACTCCACCGACGCGCTGCCGCCCATGCTGCCGCTGGACGCCTGTACCGGGATCGCGGGCAGGCCCAGGCGGGCGAAGATCCGCTCGTAAGCGGCCTTGTGCAGGTCGAAGGAGCGGTCGAGTCCGGCCGACTCGATGTCGAAGCTGTACGAGTCCTTCATGGTGAACTCGCGCACCCGCAGCAGGCCACTCTTCGGGCGGGCCTCGTCGCGGAACTTGGTCTGGAACTGGTACCACATCTGCGGCAGGTCCCGGTACGACTTCAGCTCCTGGGACAGGACGGTGAAGATCTCCTCGTGCGTCATGCCGAGCGCAAGGTCCGCGCCCTTGCGGTCCTTGAGTCGGAACATCTCCTCGCCCATTACCTCCCAGCGACCGCTGCGCTGCCAGATCTCGGCCGGGTGCATGGCGGGCAGGACAAACTCCTGGGCGCCGATCGCGGCCATCTCCTCGCGGATGATGTCCACGACCTTGGAGCGGACGCGCACGGCCAGCGGCAGCAGGGAGTAGTGGCCGGCCATGAGCTGCCGGACGAACCCCCCTCTCACCAGCAGGCGGTGGCTCACCGCATCCGCGTCCGCCGGGTCTTCCCGGAGTGTGGGCACGTACAGCTGGGACCAACGCATGGGACCGGAGACCGTCCTCTCGGTGGAACTGCGGAGTGTCGCGGCGGCGCTCACGCCGACAGCACGACGGGAGACGCATTCTAGTGGCGGAGCCACGCCCGAAACGCTCCGTTTTGAGAAGCCCAGGCCAGAGCACGTGGACAGGTCGCATCCGCGTTCGGCGAACGGACGGAGGCATGTTGGCAGGCACCGCGGACGGCACGCCCAGCAGTGACCGTTCCGTCGACGCCATCCGCCGCTACTACGACGATTTCGCCGAGCAGGAGCAGGACCGGCTCGCCAAGGATGTAGCGGGCCGAGTGTCCTTCGAGATCCACCGTCGCTTCGTGGAGAGATACCTGAAAGAAGGTCAGCTAGTTCTTGAGGTCGGCGCCGGCCCCGGCCGCTTCACCACCGTGCTGGCCGAGCACGGTGCCCGCATCGTCGTCACCGACATCTCCCCCGTTCAACTCCAGCTGAACGAGGCCAACGTCACCGCCGCGGGGGCCGAGCCCGCCGTCGAGGCGCGCCACACCCTCGACGTCCGGGACACCAGCCGCTTCCCGGATGCCTCGTTCGATCTCGTCCTCGCCTACGGCGGCCCGCTCTCCTACGCCTTCGAACAGGAACGCCAAGCCCTCGCCGGCCTCCTCCGCGTCCTGAAGCCCGGTGGCATCCTGGTCGCCTCGGTCATGTCCCTCTGGGGCAGCTGGCGGGCCCGCCTCCCCGGAGCCACCCACCTCGCCATCCGCTACGGCACCGACGTCACCGACGCCGTCATCCGGACTGGCGACCTGCGCCACGTACCCGGCATGGTCCACGTCTGCCGCATGTTCACTTGGGAACAGCTAACCATCCTCATCCCCGAATGCGGCGGCGAGATTCTGGCGGGATCCGCCAGCAACTGGGCAAGCCTCGAAGACCCCACTGTCCTTGAGAAAATCGAAGACGACCCGGAGCTTTGGGCGCGGTTCCTCGCCTACGAGACTGCCGCCTGTTCAAGCCTTGGTAGCCGAGACGGTGGCACACACATCCTCTTTGCCGCACGACGCGGCAAGGGCTGAGGTTGCCGTCACGTTCGATACGTGGTGCAGACCTCGGGTCGCGGTCCGCGCCGACGGGCGGCCGAAGCTGGGCGCGCGCCGCCCGGGCGACCCGATAGGGCCGTTGCCGATGTTGCCGCCGGACAGGGGAATGCTGCCGAACTACTGCAAAGCCCTGCGCCAGATGATCGTCCTCAAGGTGCCGCAGATCCCCGCTTCGGACTACTTGGAGCAGGTGGCCGAGTCCCTCGCCACCATCCTGTCCCGGAGGGTGCTCACGGCAAAGCCGCGAACGCCTCCTGCACGGCCTCGCGCCGCTCCGTCCACCAGGCCAGGAAACGCTCGGCGGGCAGGAAGAGGTGATCGCAGGAGTGGTCGTCACGGTCGTAGTGAAAGACCAACTGCCAGTACTCCGACATACGCTTCCACCACAGCCGATCCACCGCGTCCGCCAGCGCCGACACCGGGAGCGAGATCATCGACCGGTAGCCGGCCACGAACGCCGAGGTCCGCTCCAAGTCGAGGAAGCCGTCCTCACCGCCGAACTGCACCGTGGCGGTGCGGGCGACCTCCTCGCCGAACGGCCGGACCCGGATGCGATCCCAGTCGATCACCCCGGCGATCCTGCCGTCGCGCCACAGCACGTTGCGGTGCTGCACGTCACCGTGCGTCCACCCCACTGGACCGACCGCAATCTCGGTGTCGGGGCGCTCTCTGCCGTACTTGTCGAGCAACAGCTTGCGTTCGCCCAGGACCACGGCCGCCTCGGCGTCAAAGGCAGTCGGGCTCTCCAGAGTCGAGATCAGTGCGAGGAACCGGTCCGCCTCAGCGCGGGCTGCCTCCGCAGTGGTCACCGACGTTTTCACCTGCTCCAGCCCTGGCGGCAGCAGGCGAGCGGTCCGCGCGCAGTTCAGGTTCTGGTGGATTTGGCCGAGTAGGACGCCGAGGTCGGTCGCCTGGTCCAGCGTGAGCGAGATACCGGGCCGGTGGCCGCCCTCCGTCCAAGGAATCAGGCAGTATCCGCGCCCTGCGATCTCCACCACCGTCTCCCCGGCGGAGGTCGTCGAGGGCCGCCCGACCGGGACGCCAGCGTCGACTAGCTCCGGGAGGACCGCCAGGTTCCGACGGGCGAGTGGCAGCGGCACATCCATGATCCGCTTCAGCGCGAACCGGCCTCCGACCGTGTCCAGCCGCCAGTTCCCGTTCATCAAACCAGCAGACAGAAAGCGGTACTCCCGAACCTCGCCGAGCCCGAATGCCTCGCCGAGTACGGCCAGATCCTGGGTGATCTCGCTATACCGCGAGCCTCCCGGGACATCGCCAGTCGCTTCCACCACCCAAGTGAGGCTAGCGGCGTGGACCTCCCAACGCGCGAGGTTCACCAACAACGTCAACGGGACGAGCCGTCCGTGGCCGTGGCACGCGAACGGTCCAGGTTGGCTGCGGGGCGACCATGCTCGCTGCCAGGTCGACCGTAGGCGCGGGGCAGCCTGCCGCGGCGGGCGCCAGGCAAGCCGGCCCGCGCTGCGGATCCGGCCGCCGAGTCGCCCCAATGCCACCTAGGATCGGCCGGGCAGAGCACAGAGTCCGAGAGGAAACCCGATGGCTGACGCGAGCAGCGTCCCGGATGACATCCAGCGTCGCATCGACGAGGTCCAGGCCCGGATGACCGAAGAGGTCTTCGAGGGGATGCTCGCGAAGGCAGGGGTCGACCCCGCCGATCTGGCCGCGCTGCTGGACGTCCTTGCGATCGGCATCACCAATGGCGCCTGGCGCAACAGCTGCGTCGAGAACTGGCACGCCGAGGGGCGCCTGTCCGACGGTGACATGATGCGGGTCAACAGCCACACCACCCACGGTGTGCGCCAGCGGCTCCGGGGATGGACGAGGGAGTTCGGCGTCATCACCAGTGACGGATTTACAGGGCTCACCGTGGACGATGCCGATGCGCTCGGCTATCGGCTCTTCCGTTGGCTGACCAATCCCGCGCGGAAGCTCGCGACCGGTGCCATGCTCGGCGATCTCGCACGGACCGAGGCGGACCTCGACGAGTACATGGAGCACGCTGACCAGAGCCTGCGAGGCTTCGTCGCGCAGATGGAGGACAAGGGTGTCCGCTTCGGCCTGCTCCGCACGGCTTGCCACGGTGCCCTGGCCTGCCAGCAGTGGTGGGGCCACCCAACCTGGCCGGCACGCGTGGACCAGTTCATGGCGATGCTCGACAACCCGGAAGATGCCAACTGGGGTCCCGACGCGGAGTACCGCGAGCGACTGCTGCCCGAGCCGCCCACCCTGCAGGACCACAGCACCCTGCATGCGACGCTCCTGAAGGCGCCATGGGAACTGGACAGCGACACCGCCGAGTGGATCACGGACGCCGGCATCGGTTACCTGACGCCGCTGACGGACGCGCCCCGCACGAGCTGACAGGGCACACCACCGCGGTGCCCCGGAAGACATCCGGCCCTACCTCAGGTGGCTTGGACTGCAGCAGTTCGGGCGGCACCAGCAGGATGCTCAGCCCGAGCTGCGTCGGCGCGGCCAAACATGAGCCTGCCAGCTCGCTGACCTCTTGAAAGCTGGAGCCGTGTGACGGAAAAGCGGCGGTCCGCGAACCGATTATTAACAAGTCGCTGACAGAAGCGGACAGCAAGGATCAAGATATCCGGCATGACTGTGCCGCTGCCGCGCGTGGAACCAGACCTCTCCAGCGTAGTGACTCTAAGTCAGAACGGCGCCAAAGGACGCTATGGCGTCTCGTATGTGCGTTCGATAGTGAGTCAGGCGGGCGTCGGCTTCACCGAAACCTCGCCCGACGAGGACGTCCTCGCGGTCGACGCCACTGTCGACTTTGCGCTCGCGCCGGCACGGCTTCAGATCAAGTGCACAGGTGGGTTCTCGATCGCAGGCAAGAGTGCCACATGGCAATCGGAACTCTACTGGCGGGAGCAGTGGTCGCAGAGCCTGCTGCCCGTCTACTTCGTTCTTGTGATCTTGGACGTCGACGATCGCCCGCAGTGGATCAAACACCACGAGACTGGCACCGACCATAGAGCAGCGGCGTTCTGGGTAAGGGTGAACCAGACGGAGGCAGGGGACAAGATCCGGATCCCGAAGTCGCAGCGGTTTACCGCTGATGTACTCAGGCTCTGGCACGAGGAGGTTGAGGCATGCTTCTCGCCAGCGGCATAGGAAGCCCTCCGGTGCGGATTCCAACGATGCCCCAGTTGCGTGCCTATATGAAGCACACCGGGTGGTCGAGCCAGCCGCCCGGGACCGGAGGCGCGATCTGGATCAAGGGGGAGGCCAAGATTGGGGTCCCGGCTGTCTCCAAGAATGATCCCGTGATCGCGAGAGGCATCCTGGAACGTCTTGCCCAACACGAGCGCATCTCCGTGGCTGCCCTCGCACCCAAGATTCGCTATCACCGCATGGATGTGACTCTCCTGCGGGCCGCGAACGACCACCGGATCACAGACACCATCCCGTTTGAAGCAGCAGCGACTGTAATCGGCTCGGCCCGAAAGCTGTTGCGGGCCGCAGGAACCACCGCCTGGCACGAGCGGGGAGACATCGCAGGGAACTACGCACGCCGTGGTGACGAGGTCCTCAAGAGGGCCCGTATGGATCACACCCAGGAGGGCTCCTTCATCATTCCTGTGCTGGTTCCGCTCCCCGACCCGCCAGCGGTCTCAGAGGGGCAGATGCCCTTGCCGGACATGGAGCTCTACACTGCGGCTCCCGAACCGTTCGAACGACGGGTCACCAGGACGTTCGCTCAGTCGATCATGGCCGTAAAGGAGATCATTGTCGACCCGGAAGGAACTCCCTCTGTCGGCGACCTCCATACCGTCGTTGAACGAGGTGTCAGCAGGGAATTTTGTTCGGCCCTGGCTCAGATCCTGGCCGAGCCGGCAATCGGGGAGTTCGAAACGACCTTCGACTGGGCCGAGTCTCTGCCTGGCCCAGCCACTATGCCTGACTCCATTTCCATCGACGGTGATGCTCACCGGAAGATCGAAGAGGCTGCGGCCATGCTCAAAAGGACCCGCATCGACGCAAGGTCGAGCTTCTCGGGAAACATCATCGAGCTACGGCGGCTGACGAAAGACCCCTTCGGCTACGTGACGATCTCCACGGTCCGTCGCGGACGTCTGTCCGAGATCCGCGTTCGATTGCCATTCGCCCACTATCAGGAGGCTGTGTCATGGCACCAGACACAGAGAGCTGTAATCGTGGAAGGGGAGGTACTAGTTGGCATCGGTCGTCGCCTGATGGTTGACAACCCAGTGAAGTGCCGACCAATCGATGAGTTCCAGCCCACTCTTGCATAGCCGACGACCGAGACAAGAACGATGCTGGGGGCCTTTTCGGCCCCGTACCCGAGGTCGGGTGCTCCGGGGTGGTGGATCTTGCAGCATCGGCAGGGCACATCTGTGGCACACGAGGGCCCAAAGTGCCGCTGACCAGTGCGAGCTACTGAAGGTAGTTTCGCCTGGTCAGTGGCACTTTTACGATCGAACCCACAGGTCACGGGCTTGCGGGGTCAAAAGATCCTCAAGTGGCAGGACGGCGCCCTGCTGCGCGCCGTGTCCTGAGCGGGCACCGCCGTCGGCCGGTGGCCTGACGACGGCGTCCCGTCCGCGCGGGTGTGCGCGGACGGGACGTCACCGTTGTCGGAGGGGTGGTCAGCCGCGGGCGGCCTTGCGGCGGCGGGCGACGAGGACGGCGCCGGCGCCGAGGGCGATCGCGATGCCGCCGGTGACGGCGAGCGGCACGGTGCTGGAGCTCGCGCCGGTCTCGGCCAGGTGGCCGCCCGTGGAGCCGGTCGAGCCGGTGGTGCCTGCGGGGGGCGCGGTCGCCGTGCGGGTGGCGCTCGGCGAGGGCGAGGCGCTCGTGGTCGGCGTGGCGGTGGTCGACGGCGACGGGGTCGACGTGGCCGGGGCCTTGTTGACGACGTTGATCGGGCCCTTGAACGACCCGGTCAGCCGGTTGCAGGTGTACTTGACGTTCTCCGGGCCGGCGCCCCACGGCAGGACCTCGGAGTTGCCGGTGACGGAGAGGTCGTACTGCGAGTTGATCGTCGTCGCGTCGGCGGTGAGCCTGATCGTCACGGTGATCATTTCGTTCGGCTTGACCTGGAAGGAGCCGAGGGAGATCGGGGTGTGGGCGCCGGGCGGCAGGGCCGGTGCGGTCCAGGCGCCGTCCTGGACCTTGACGAGCGACTTGGGCAGCCCGAGGCCCTTGATGCCGTCCACCAGGTAGTCGATCCGGAACTTGGTCAGCGTGGTCGAGCTGGTGTTCTGGAACGAGACGGCGATGTCCTGCGACGCGCCGTCCCGGGTGAGCGTGATCGAGGAGGCGGTGGTGTGCACCGGCATCTTGACGTCGCGCTGGTACTGGCAGCCGTCGGGCAGGGTCGGCGTGGCCGACGGGGTCCCAGTGGCCGAGGCCGAGACCGTGGCCGTGGGCGTGGTCGCCGCGGCGGACGGCGTTTCCGTCGCGGCGGCCGAGGGGCTGGTCGTCGCGGCGGCCGAGGGGCCGGTCGTTGCGGCGGCGAACGCGCCCGTGGTGCCGGCGACGGTGGCCGCGGTGGTCAGCGCGAGCAGGGCCGCCGCAGTGGTGAGACGGGAAGTGCGCACGATCAGGGCTCCGGTGGTGGGAGTGTCGGTCGGCAGGATGTTCGTTCGATTGACAGCCGAGGCGCGCGAACGGTTGTACGCCCGCCTCGGCTGTCGTTCCCGGTCCGACTCAGCTGTGCGAGCCGGCCTTGCGGCGGCGCAGCACGAGCAGCGTCCCGGCGCCGGCCGCGAGCACGGCGGCACCGCCGACGGCGATCGGCAGGGTGTTGGAGCTGGAGCCGGTGTCGGCCAGGTGCGGCCCGCTCGCCGCGGACGGCGAGGCGGAGGGCTTGGCGGTGGCGGACGCGGCGGTGGTGGCCGTGGTGAGTTTGAAGGTGCCCTCGTAGTAGTTCATGTACTGGGTGCAGCCCTTCTTGTCGTCCCTCGCCGGGTGGGGCAGCACGCTGTTGTCCATGGGTGTGTCGCCACCGCCGAAGTTGCCCCAGTAGCTGCCGAGCGGCGCCTTGTCGGTGGGCGTGACGCGGAACTGGAGGGTGAGCTTCGCGCCCTTGGCGAGCTTGAAGTCGCCGGTGTAGACGACGCGGTCGTTCAGGACGCCGGGCTTCCAGTCCTGACCGGGCACGCGGTACTGGACCGTGAAGAAGTCCTTGCTCCACGCGACCGGACCGCGGTCGTCCTCCGGGTGGGTGTCGGTCAGGTAGAGGTAGGTCATGAAGTTCGGCAGGTCGACGCCGCTGAGGTTCTCCCAGGTGACGGTCACGTCCTGGGTCGCGCCCGGCGCGCCCGTGGCGCCCCACAGGCCGGTGCCGGTGGCCTTGAGCCAGTCGACGCCCTGGTACACGCCGCCCGAGCAGGCGAATCCCGGCGCGGTCGTGGGGATCAGGGTCGGCGGGACGGTGGGGTGCTGGGTCGGGGTGGTCGGCGGCTTCGTCGCGGTGGCCGACGGGGAGGTCGACGGGGACGCTGACGGGGAGGCGCTCGCCGTCGGCGAGGTGGTGCCGCCCGGGGAGGTGGTCGCCGAGGGCGTGCCAGTGGCGCTCGGGGTGCCGGTGGGGGCGGCCGTGGACGGCGCGGCCGTCGTCGGGGCGGGCGAGACGGCGGCGGCGCCGGCGGTGGCCGTGCCGACCGTCGCGCCCAGGGAGAGCGCGAGCAGCGTGGACGCGGCCAGGAGGCGGGAAGTGCGCACGGTCTTGGCTCCAGCTTTTGATGAAGTCTGTCCGAATATGGGCGACTTGGCGTCTGGCAATGATCGCCGACGCGTCGCAGGAGCGGCACCATAGCGGGGCGTGGGCGAAGGGTTTCCGGCGGGGTGGCCGGAAGGCGACTGTCGACGTCCTACCCTGGCGCGATGGGTGCGGTGGGCGAGTGGGACCTGAGGCGACTGCGGGTGCTGCGGGCGGTCGACGAGTGCGGGACGGTGACGGCGGCGGCCGAGCGGCTCCACCTGTCGCCCTCGGCGGTCTCGCAGCAGATCTCGGCGCTGGCCCGGCAGGTGGGCGCGCCGATGCTGGAGCCGTACGGCCGACGGGTGCGGCTGACGCCGGCGGCCCGGCTGGTGCTGCGTCACGCGGCGGTGGTTTTCGGACAACTGGAGCGCGCCGAGGCCGAGTTGGCGGGCTATCTGCACGGCGAGGCGGGTGAGGTCAGGGTGGGGGCCTTCGCCACCGCGATCACCGGGCTGCTCGTCCCGGCGGTGGCCCGGCTGCGCGAGGCGGCGCCGCGGCTGACCGTGCGGCTGGTGGAGGCGGAGGCGGACGAGGCGGTCCGGCTGCTGGGCGCGGGGGACGTCGACCTGGCGCTGTCGCTGGCCGTCGGACCGGTCGGCCGCGGCCCCGGGTTCGTCGAAACGGCGCTGCTCAGCGACCCGTTGGACGTCGCGCTGCCGCCCGGGCACCCGTTGGCCGGGGCGCCGGGGCTACGGCTGGCGGACCTCGCGGCGGAGCCGTGGATCTACGGCGCGGCCGGGCCCTGGCGGGAGATCACCCGGGAGGCCTGCGCCCAGGCCGGGTTCGCCCCGGAACGGGCGCACACCGCCGCGGACTGGGCGGCGATCCTGGCGATGGTGGCGGCGGGGCTGGGGGTGGCGCTGGTGCCCCGGCTGGCCTCGGCCGGGCGTGGCGGCGGGGCGGTGGTCCGGGCGCTGCCGGCGGACCTGCCGACCCGCCGGGTGGTGGCGGCGGTCCGGGCCGGGACGGAGGGGACGCCGCCGCTGCGCCGGGTGCTGGCGGAGCTGGCGGCGGTCGCGCGGACTGTTCAGTCAGATTGAACGATGTGCTCAGTTCTTTGTGATGGACCTGATCGGTTTCCCGGAGTGATGGTGGACGCATGACCACCGAACGGAACCCCGCGCCCCGTCCCGACCAGCTCTCCGACGCCCAGTCGTCCGACGCCGACGCCGACGCCGACGCCCCGCCCTACGGCGGCGGCAACCCCTACGCCGACTACCGCGCCGCCGAGTTCCCGTTCACCGGGCTGGTCGACCTCGCCGACCGCCGACTGGGCGGCGCGGTGGTCGCCGCCAACGACGAGCTGTTCGCCGAGCGGGAGAACCTGCTGCTGCCCCGGGCGGCCGAGTTCCGCCCGCACACCTTCGGCAACAAGGGCCAGATCATGGACGGTTGGGAGACCCGGCGGCGGCGCGGCGCCGGGCCCGACCGGCCGCACCCGACCGCCGAGGACCGCGACTGGGCGCTGATCCGCCTGGGCGTGCCGGGGATCGTGCACGGCGTGGTCGTCGACACCGCGCACTTCCGTGGCAACTACCCGCGGCAGATCGGCGTCGAGGGCGCCGAACTCCCGGGCACCCCGGGCCCGGAGGAGTTGCTGGCCCCGGAGACCGTCTGGCACCCGCTGGTCCCCCGTTCACCGGTGCGCGGCCACGCCGCCAACGGCTTCGCCGTCACCGAGCGCCGCCGCTTCACGCACCTACGGCTCAGCCAGTACCCGGACGGCGGCATCGCGCGCTTCCGGGTGCACGGCGAGGCCCGCCCGGATCCGACCTGGCTGGCCGCGCTCGGCACCTTCGACCTGGCCGCGGTCGAGAACGGCGGCGCCGTCGAGGACGCCTCGGACCGCTTCTTCTCCGCCCCGGTCAACCTCGCCCTGCCCGGCAAGTCCGGGGCGATGGGCGACGGTTGGGAGAACCGTCGGCGCCGGGACACCGGTCACGACTGGGTCCGGCTGCGGTTGGCCGGGCGCGGCGCGATCCGGGCGGTGGAGATCGACACCGGCTACTACGTCGGCAACGCGGCCGGCTGGGCGGCGCTGTCCGGGCGGGACGAGCGCGGCGCCGATCCCGAGGAGTGGTTCGAGCTGGTGCCGCGCACCCGGCTGCAGCCGGACGCCGTGCACCGCCTGGTGCTCGACGCGCCCCGCCCGGCCACCCACGTCCGGCTGGACGTCTTCCCGGACGGCGGGATCGCCCGGCTGCGGCTGTACGGCGGGCTGGTCTGAGCGGGCCGGGCCCTGGTCTCCGGCCGCCCCGTGCTCCGTTTGCCGGGTCCGGCGGGCCGCCGGACGATGGGGGAATGATGCACCAGATGCGGGCCGAGTACGGCGCCGGCGGCGCGTCCACCGGGATCCGGCTGTGGCACATGGCCCGGGGCGCCGAGAGCGTGGCGATGTGCGGCCGCGAGATCGACGCGCAGGCGCCCGCCCGGGCGGCGACGGACTGGGGGCGCACCCCCGAACTCTGCTGCCACACCTGCGGCGCGTACGTCCTGCGCGAGTCCCCCTACCTGGCGGACGAGCACCGGCCGGGGCAGCCCGGCGAGCAGCCCGAGGGCGGTTGGCCGACGGGGTGAGCTCCCGGGCGGGTGTCGACGCGTAGTGCCGACGGGCTGAGCCCCCGGGCGGTGGCGCGGTGGTGCGGTGGACCGCCTCGCCCGGGCCGGGGCTACCGTGGTCGCCATGGAGGAGTCCCTGGTCCGGCCGCGCTCGCTCGTGCGTGAGGCCGCCGCCCTGCGGGCGGGTGCCCCCGCCCTGGCCGTCCACATCGACCGGCTCTGCGCCCGGATCGAGCAGGTGGACCCGCTGATCCACGCCTTCGTGTCCGAGCCCGGCCGCGCCGACCGGCTGCAGGCCGAGGCCCGGGCGCTCGCCGCCCGCCACCCCGACCCGGCGCAGGCGCCGCCGCTGTACGGGGTGGCCGTCGGGATCAAGGACATCGTGCACGTCGACGGCCTGCCCACGCACGGTGGTTCGGCGCTTCCCCCGGGCGTCCTGGCCGGTCCGCAGGCCACCGTGGTGGACCGGCTCCGGGTGGCCGGCGCGCTGGTCGCCGGCAAGACGGTGACCGCCGAGTTCGCGGGCGGCGCGCCCGGTCCGACCCGCAATCCGCACCATCCCCACCACACCCCGGGCGGCTCCAGCAGCGGTTCGGCGGCGGCGGTCGCGGCGGGGCTGGTCCCGCTGGCGATCGGCACCCAGACGATCGGCTCGGTGGTCCGCCCGGCCGCCTACTGCGGCGTGGTGGGCTTCCGGCCGACGTACGGGCGGATCCCGGCGGCGGGCGTGATCCCGAACGCGCCGAGCTACGACACCGTGGGCCTGTTCACCGCCGATCTGGCGGGCGCCGCGCTGGCCGCCGCGCTGCTCTGCGACGACTGGGACTTCGGGGCCTGGGACCCGGCGGCCGCCCCGGGCGGCGGCGCGGCCGGCCGGCCGTGGGCCGACGAGGCGCCCGTGCTCGGCGTCCCGGTGGGCCCGTACCTGGACCGGGCGGGCCCGCAGGCGCGGCAGGCCTTCGCCCGGCAGCTGGAAGTCCTGGCCGCCCGCGGTCTGACGGTCCGCCGGGTCGACCTGCTGCCGGACTTCGACGAGCTGGAGCGGCAGGCGCAGACGATCAACCGCTTCGAGATGGCCGCCACCCACGCCGACTGGTTCACCCGCTTCGGCGGCCTCTACCGGCCGGAGACGGCGGCGGCCGTCCGGTACGGGCGGACCATCGACCCGGCCGACCGCGCGGCCGCGCTGCGCGCCCGGGAGGTCTTCCGCGAGCGGCTCGCCGAACAGCGGCGGCGGGCCGGGGTCGACCTGCTGCTGGCGCCCGCGGCGACCGGCCCGGCCCCGCTCGGGCTGAGCAGCACGGGCAGTGCGGTGATGTCGCTGCCGTGGAGCTACGCCGGCCTGCCGGCGCTCAGCCTGCCGGCCGGGGTGACGGCGGAGGGGCTTCCGCTCGGCCTCCAGGTGATCGGCGAGGCCGGCGCGGACGAGCGCCTGCTGGCCGGGGCGGCCGTCCTGGAACGGGTCCTGGACGGCGCCTGAGCCGGGCCCTTCGCCCCCTGACGGTCGTCGCTACCGGTCGTCGCGCCGCTCGTCGGGGAAGCGCGGTCCGCCGATCAGGAAGAGCAGTGCGGCGGTCGGAAAGCCGGTCGAGGCGGCCAACAGCACGATGAACTGCCAGAACATCCCTCGCTCCTCGCCCTCGTCAGCACCGGGGGCAGGGGTCCCCCGAAGGTGATCCCAAACCCGAGCGGCCCTGAATGGCCGAAATGTCCACTCGTTGTCCGACGGTATGGCCGGATCGCCCGCGCTGCCACCGGGGGCGCGCGGCGCGGCGCGTGCACGGGTCTGGGCGCGCACCGCACCCGGCGCGCACACTGTCGGGATGCAGGTACAGCTCGCAGGGGAAGCACGGCGGCCGGACCGCGAGAGCGAGGACTTCGCGGCGGCCACGTCCGAGGCACTCGTCCTGCTCGACGGTTCGAGTTCACCGACCGGCCTGGAGTCCGGGTGCCGCCACGGCACCGCCTGGTACGTCCGCAGACTCGGGGTGCACCTGCTGGCCCGGCTCACCGACCGCGCCGACCGGTCGATCGCCGAGTGCCTGGCCGACGCGATCGCGGAGACGGCCGCCCTGCACGGCGGCCGCTGCGACCTCGCCCACCCCAACACCCCGGCCGCGATGGTGGTCGCCGCCCGCCGGCACGGCGCCTCGCTGGAGTACCTGGTGCTCGGCGACTCGCTGCTGGTGCTGGAACCGGCCGACGGCCCGCCGCGGGTGATCGGCGACAACCAGCGCTTCCCCGGCGGGGAGGAACTGCGCCGGCAGGTCTGGTCGACGGTGCCCGGCTCCGCCGAGCGGGCCGCGCTGCACCTGGAGTACGCGCTGGCCGTCCGGGCCGCCCGGAACTCCGGCAACGGCCCGTGGATCGCCGCCGCCAGCCCCCGGGCGGCCGCGCACGCCGAGACCGGCTTCGTCCCCCTGGCCGACCTGCGCGCGGTCGCCGCGCTGTCCGACGGCGCGGCACGGTTCACCGAACGCTTCGGCCTGGGCAGCTGGGGCGACGCGCTACGGCTGCTCGGCGAGTCCGGACCGGCCGAACTGATCGCCCAGGTACGCGCGGTGGAACGGACGGACGCCACCTGCGAACGCTGGCCACGCGGCAAGGCCCACGACGACGCCTCGGCCCTCTACGCACGGCTGTAGTCGCACCCGAGCACCGAGTCGTCCCCGCGCTGGATCCCCGTGCCGGGATCCAGCGGAGTAGCGCAGGCCAGGCTCATGCGACCGCGCGCTGTGGTGAAGCACGGCGAAATCATCTTTGGACGAGCTGCAAGAAGTACGCGCCTCCCGGACATAGAGAGTTCGAACCGAACAGGGGAGGGGGGCTCGGGTGGGCACGGACGAGGAGCGGTTCCACGTCGCCTACGACACCTGCTACGCACCCGTGTTCCGCTATGCGGCGCGACGGGTGGCGGCTGACGCCGTGGAGGACATCGTGGCGGAGGCGTTCGTCGTGGCCTGGCGTCGAAGGCGGGACCTGCCGGAGACCCCCTTGCCGTGGTTGTACGCGATCGCGCGACGGACGATCGCCAATCACGAGAGGGGGCGCAGGCGCGGCAGCAGGCTTCTCGCCGCGCTTCTGCCGGCGGGACGGGTGCATGCCCAGGAGGCACCCGGCATCGCGAACGTGCACCTGCGGTGGGCGATCGGCCAACTGCCCGAGCGCGACCGCGAGGTTCTGCGGCTGGTCGCGTGGGAGGGCCTGAGCGTCAGCGAAACGGCCGCGGTCATGGGCTGCACCGCCGCCACCGCGTCGGTGCGCCTGCACCGCGCCCGGGGGCGTCTGCGGCGGCTGTTGGACGAACCCGAAGCGCCCGCCCGCGGCGCGCAACGGCCGCAGTCCCATGAGGCCACGAGCGAGGTGTGACATGAACGAAGACATCCTGCACGTTCGTGCGCAGCTGGCGCCGCACGACCCGGCCGCACAGCTGACCGATGAAGCCATCGACGCCGCCAAATCCCGTACCCGCGTCCGGCTGGCGGCGAAGCCGGGCGCCGCGGCCCGCCCGGTGAGGCGGCGCACGATCGTCTCCGTGGCGGTCACCGGCGTCCTGGCGCTGGCGGGCACCGCCGTGGCCACGGGTCTGCTCCCGCTGCCCGGGACGACGGCCGGCCAGTCGTACGGCGCCACACCTCACCTGTTGGAGAGCACGCCCATGCCCAGCGACAACACGCTCGCCGGTGTCCTGACCGGCATCGCGGACCGCGTCGAGCAACTGCCCGACGCCTCTGCGGCCGACGCCCGCTACGACTACGTGCGAACCCGGTCCTGGGACCTGTGGACCGCGGTACGCGAGCGCACCGCCACGTCGGCGATCGTCGTCCAGGACCGCGAGGTCTGGCTGGCCGCGGACGGCTCCGGCCGCCTTCGGACCGCCTCCGTCGAGGACGGGTCGGCGCCCACCGCGTCGGACCGCGCCGCGGGCGAGGACAGCGTCCTCGGCGCCGGCGTCCTGTCGGTGCCCGACCAGAAGTGGTCCACGGACCCTGCGGTACTCGCCACCCAGCTCGACCGGGGCCACCCCGCGGCCGCCGGGCCCAGCGAGCGTCTGGTCGCGGTCGCCGACGTCTACCGCTCCCAGCACATCGCCCCACAGCTGCGGGCCGCGCTGCTGCGGGTGCTGGCCGAAAGCCCCGAACTCCAACTGGACGGCACCACCACCGACCGGGCGGGACGAACGGGCGTCGCGATCTCCGCGACGACCGGCACGGGCCTGCCCCGCCGCCACACCCTGGTGTTCGATCCGGCCACCGGTTCCCTGCTGGACGCGGAGCAGATCCTGACCAGCGACCCCGGGAAACTGAACATCACCGTCCCTGCGGTGGTGAGTTACCAGCTGTTCCTCGCCTCCGGTCGCGTGCCCACCACCGACGACCGCCCCTGACACGCGGGGTGGCCGCCCTCCGCAGACCGTGGGCACGTGTCGGCTGGGGCCGACACCGTCGGAGGGAGACCGGGTGCGGTTCCGGTCGGGGCTCGGGGCTGGGATCCGCTCCGTTGCCGTGGCGGGCAAAGGTCCTTCGACTGCGTGCTTCGGCAGGCTACCGTTGGGCCGGATGCAAGAGGCTGGGGCATTGGTGAACCTCTGCCCCACGGAGGACCGGGGGTGGGGGCGGTGGATCCGCTGTCGTTGTCGATGGTGACGGCCTTCCTGGGCGCGGCCGGTGCGGGGATGGCCAACGAGGCGGGGAAGCGGGCCTGGGAGACGGTGGGCGGGCTGGCGGCCCGGGCGGTGGGGCGGGAGGTGCCGGCGCCGGTCGGGCAGGCCGAGCGGGAGTCGGTGGCGGGACTGCTCGTGGCGGCGGCGGCGAGCAGCCCCGAGCAGGCGAGGGCGCTCGCCGCGGTGATGGGCGGGAGGGGCGGCGGAGGGGCTGCCGCGCACGGGGTGCCGCGGCTGCTGCCGGCCTCGGCCCGCTTCTTCACCGACCGGAAGGGCCCGCTGGCGCTGCTGGACCGGGAGGCGGACCGCAAGCCCGACGGTCTGCCGAAGGTGGCCGTCCTGCACGGTCCGGCGGGGATCGGTACCAGCGCGCTCGCCTTCCACTGGGGAGGCCGCGAGGCCGGCCGGTTCCCGGACGGGACGCTGTACACGGATCTGCGGGGCGGCTCGGTGAGCACCGCTCCGACGGCTGCGACGGTTCTGCGGCACTTCCTGCTGCGCCTGGGCGTACCGGTGGAGTACGTTCCGCTCGGCCTGGAGGACCGGGTCGACCTCTTCCGCTCCCTGCTCGCCAACCGACGGCTGCTGGTCGTGCTCGACCACGCGCAGTCGGCGGCCCAGGTCGAACCGCTGATCACGGCGGCGCCCGGGGTGTTCACCCTGGTCGTCGCCCGTCGTCCGCTCACCGGCCTGGACGCGGTCACCGTCCCCGTCGGTCCGTTGTCCGACAAGGACGCCAAGCGGCTGCTGGCCGACCTGGCGGGACGGCCTGCCATGGCGACGTCCCGCGCCGCGCTTCCCTCGGTGCTGGAGCGGTGCGCCGGCTCCCCGTTCGCGCTGCGCGCCATGGCGCCGTACCTGACCACGGCGCCGTTCGGCGGCGGCGATCCGGCGCCTCCCCTGCCCCCGGTGCGGGCCGTCGCCGAGGAGGCCTACCGGCGGCTCGGAGCGGACGCGGCGAGGATCTACCGGCTCGCGTCGCTGCGGCCGTGGCCCTCGCTGAACGCGGCCGTGGTGGCGGCGACGGCCGAGGTGCCGGAGGCCGAGGCGGCGTCGGCGCTGGCGGAACTGGCGGAGCTCCAGCTGCTGGAGACCACCGGGGACGGCCGCTACCGGTACCGGCCGGCCGTGCGGGCCCACGCGGAGGAGGCCGCGGCCCGCGAGGACGGCCTGGCGGGGTGCGCCGCGGCCGTGACCCGGGCCGTGGACTGGTACCTGCGCTTCGCCGTCCGGGCCGACTACGCGGCGCTGAAGGAGCGTTGGCACCTCGGCCCGCTGTACGCCGAGCTGGGTCCTGGCCCGTACGAGGACGAGGGCGCGGCGGTCGCCGCGCTGCTCGCCGAGGCGGGCAACCTGG
Organism: Kitasatospora misakiensis; assembly: GCF_042656005.1. Classification (NCBI taxonomy): domain Bacteria; kingdom Bacillati; phylum Actinomycetota; class Actinomycetes; order Kitasatosporales; family Streptomycetaceae; genus Kitasatospora; species Kitasatospora misakiensis. The sequence goes on from NZ_JBHSOF010000007.1 coordinate 46,200, forward strand.
TGGAAGCCGTGCTCGCCGCCGAGGAGTTCGGCCGCTTCGATATGGTCTGCCAGAGTGTCGAGGCGCTCTGGGCCGTCCAGCTCAAGGCCGGCTGCCACGATGCCCTGCTGCCCGCCTTGAGGGCCGGGGCCCGTACCGCCGGCCGGCACTGCCCGGGCACCCGGACGGCGGGCCGGATGCACACCCAACTGGCCTTCGCGCTGATGGAGTTGCGGCAGGACGAGGAGGCCGAGCGCGAGCTGCTGACGGCCGCGGACGACGAGGCCCGGGCCGGGCACGCGCGCGGCCGGGCGACGGCGGTCGAGTCGCTGGGGCTGCTGCGGCTGCGCCAGTGGCTCTTCCGGCCGGCCCTGGAGTGCTTCGAGGAGGCGGCCGGGCTGCTGGACGGGATCGGCCCGGCCGAGGACGGCGCCGCCGACGTGCCGCGGGCCCGCGCGCTGCTGCACCGGCACCGGGGGCGGGCGCTACGAGGCCTCGGCCGCTTCGACGAGGCGGAGCAACAGCTCACCACGGCAAGGGAGTTCTTCCGCGCAAGCGGCGAGCGCTACAACACCGCCCGGGTGCTGACCGACCTCGCGGAGCTCCACCTCGACGCGGCCGACCAGGCCAAAGCGCTGCCCCTGATCGAGGAGGCGGCCGCGCTGCTGAGCCAGGAGAACGCCACCATCCACCTCAACTATCTGGCCGGGCTGCGCGCCCAGTGCCTTCCCGGACAACCGTGACGCGCACCCGCGCGAGCTGGGTGCCGGTCCTGACGGTCAGCGTGGTGGGCGCCACTGCCGGGGTCGCCGGTGCCACGCGCGCCGGACCGGTGTGCAGCCGCGCGAGCAGCGCCGACGCGTGTGCGGCCGGGTCTCCGGCGGTGTCGGAGGTCAGCCTGCACCGCAGCCCGCCGCGGTGCAGCACCTCGCACTCGCGCGGGCCGGTGACGTAGACGGCGAGCGAGGCCGACCGGTACCGGTCGAGCACCTCGGCCGCCCACTCCAGCGGCGAGCCGAACCGGGGATCGTCGGCCGCGCCGTACCGGAGGATGACGTCGGCCTGCCCCAGCACATCGGGGTCGAGGGTGTCCTCGTGCACGGCGAGATGGCCCTCGCCTTCGGCGTCGTCGGGTTCGTACCGGGGCTCGGCGAAGCGCTGGACGGCGATCGTGCCGTCCGCGAGGGCGCGGGTGAGGACGCGCAGGGGCGTGGTGCGGAGCGGCGGCTCGTACGGTGGCAGCGGCAGCGGGTCGAGCACCGCCGGGTCGGTCGGTTCGGTGATGCCGATCAGCCGGTAGAAGAGGCCGCGCAGCAGGGCCGCGGATCGTCCCGGAACCGAACTGGTCAGCGTGGCAGGCCCGTTGAGCGGGCGGTGCTCGGCCAGCAGCTTGTCGACCTGGGGCAGCAGCGCGCCGTACGGATCGAGGCGGGGCGCGTCCCGGACGAACGCCGCGACGGGTGACTCCGCGCCGAGAGCCCCCTGGCCGGCGGCGGCCAGCAGGACGGGCGTGCCGAGGGCGGCGGCGTAGTAGCTGACCGAGCCGAAGTCGCCCAGGACCACGTCCGCGGCGATCAGCGCCTGGCGCCAGCCTTCGAGCGGGTCGACGAGGGCGAGCCCGGCCCGCCGGGCCCTGTCCAGCCAGAGGCGGATCTGGCCGGGGCCGTGGCCGTGCCAGATGTTCGGGTGGAGGACGGCTGCCACGCGGTACTCGTCGGCGGGAAGCTCGGACGTCAGCCGGGGCAGCAGGAACGGGAGGACGTCCTCGGGGCCGGAGTCACCGAAGAGCGAGGTCGGGTTCCAGGTGGAGTTCAGCAGGACGAGGCGCTGCCCGGGACGCACCCCCAGGGCCCGCCGGTACCGCTCGCGGTGGTGCCGGGCGGCGAGGATGCGGTCGAAGCAGGGATCGCCGGCCAGGACGGCGGTCGGCACGGCCTCGGGGCAGGACTCGGCGAGTCGGGCGATCTGCTCGGGGTGGGAGAAGACCATGGCGTCCGCGATCGGGACGCCCTCCGCGGTGAGGATCCACTCGGGCCCGAGCCCGAACACGGCGTCCGGCGTCCGGCGTCCGGCGTCCGGCGCGGTCAGCTTCTTATTGTACCCGACACCATGCGAGAGGACTGCCAACTTGCCCTTGATATCAGCGAGTTGGCCTCCGAAGCTCGCCGATATCGCCAGGTCCACGGGAATCGCGAGGGCCTGCTCCCAGGGCAGGACCGGGACTCCCACCGAAGCCAGCAGGTCCGCCACCCCCGACTGGAAGGGCGAGGATCCGGTGCAGGTCGCGAGCACCTGGAGCCGCAGGTCGTCGCGGAACAGCGGAAGCACATCGAGCAGCCGCGTCGCCGCCGTCACGTTGTGGACGACCAGCAGGACGCGTCGACACCGCCCGCGGGTGGCCCACCGGTCCGCCTCGGGCCCCACCGGTACGCGAACCCAGTGCCTCAGGTCCTCGACCACGTCGCTGTCCCAGCCCTTCCACTCCGAGGCCGCTGCGGCCACCCTGTCCGATCTTGAAGACGGAAGGGCCAACGTATCGCGACCGAACGGCAGAACGGCAGAGCGGTGAAACGGTGGAACAGCAGAACGGCGGAACGCCCGCAGGTGGTACCTGCGGGCGTTCCGCCGTTGCGGCTCCGGGGGTCTCAGTGGCCGTCGGCGGGGATGGTGCCGAGGCGGCCGGCCTGGAAGTCGGCCATGGCCTGCTGGAGTTCGCGGTGGCTGTTCATCACGAACGGGCCGTACCAGGCGACGGGCTCGCGGATCGGGAGGCCGCCGAGGAGGACGACCTCGAAGTTGGGGGTGCGGGAGTCCTGCTTCTCGTCGGCGCGCAGGGTGATGGAGTCGCCGTCGCCGAAGACGACGGCCTGGCCCATGTGGAAGGGGCGGTGCTCGGTGCCGGCCGAGCCGCTGCCGGCGAGGCCGTAGGCGAGGGCGTTGAAGTCGGCGCGCCAGGGCAGGGTGAGCTGGGCGCCGGGGCTGATCGAGGCGTGGATCATGGTGATCGGGGTGTGGGTGGTGCCGGGGCCCTGGTGGCCGTCCATCTCGCCGGCGATGACGCGCAGCAGCGCGCCGCCGTCCTCGGTGCTGAGCAGCTTGACGCTGCCGCCGCGGATGTCCTGGTACTTGGGGGCGATCATCTTGTCCGAGGCGGGCAGGTTCACCCACAGCTGGAGGCCGTGGAAGAGGCCGCCGGACATCACCAGCGACTCCGGCGGGGTCTCGATGTGGAGGAGGCCGGAGCCGGCGGTCATCCACTGGGTGTCGCCGTCGGTGATGGTGCCGCCGCCGCCGTGCGAGTCCTGGTGGATGAAGGTGCCGTCGATGATGTACGTCACCGTCTCGAAGCCGCGGTGGGGGTGCCAGGGGGTCCCCTTGGGCTCGCCGGCCGCGTAGTCCACCTCGCCCATCTGGTCCATCATGATGAACGGGTCGAGGTACTTGCTGTTGACCTTGGCGAAGGCGCGGCGGACCGGGAAGCCCTCGCCTTCGAAGCCCTCGGGGGCGGTGACCACGGTGAGGACCGGCCGGGCGCTCGTGACGGCGGGGTCGGGGGTGGCGACGCGCGGGAGGGTCAGCGGGTTGTCGACGGTCACGGCGGGCATGTCGGCCTCCTTCGGGGGATGTTCCTCTGGCCTACGTCCACGAGATTAGTTCAATTCTCAACAAGAAGCAAGTTGAATGTTGAACCAAATGGGGACGGGTGGCCGAGGATGGGCGATCGAGGGCGGGCGGCCCCCCGGCCCATGGTCGGTCAGCCGTACATCCGGCGCATGGTGAAGTCGACCATCTGCTCGACCGCCTTGGCGTCGAACACCATCCGGTGCTCGCCCTCCATGTCCAGCGCGAAGCCGTAGCCGGTCGGCAGCAGGTCGAGGACCTCGGCGCCGGTGACGGTGAAGTACTTGGAGTCCTTGCCGGCGTACCGGCGCAGCTCCTTCAGCGAGCTGAACATCGGGATCACCGGCGTCGGCGTGTTGTGCAGGGCCAGGAAGCCCGGCCGTTCGCCGCGCGGGCAGTGCACCTTGGAGGTGATGAAGATGGCCTGGAAGTCCTCCACCGCCATCGAGCCGGTGGTGAAGGCCCGGACGGCGTCCGCCAGGGACGGCGGGGAGGGCTCCGGGTAGAGCGACTGCTGCGCGCCCGGCGGCTGCTCGCCGTACGGGCCGGGGCCGGGCATGCCGTTCATGCCCGGCTGCGGCCCCGCCTGCTGGTAGGGGTCGCCCGGGTATGCGTTCTGGTCATAGCCGTACACACGGACAGGCTATCGGGAGCGCGGCCTCCCGTGCGGGCGTCGATCCTGACAAGGAGTGGCCGTCCCGGCTTGTGGGACGTGACCACGTTCAGAGACGTGACCACGTTCATAGCGGAATCCACAAGGGATTCACGGGCGGGGGCTTGAAACAAGTTACCGCTGGGTAGCATCATGGGGCCTACTGGTGGGTACGGGGCGCCCGAACGCGGCGGTCTCCCGGAAGCGACGAACCGGAGAAAACGGCCATGGGTCACTACAAGTCCAACCTGCGGGACGTGGAGTTCAACCTCTTCGAGGTGTTCGGCCGCGAGCAGGTCTACGGCACCGGACCGTTCGAGGACATGGACGTCGAGACCGCGAAGAACATCCTGAGCGAGATCGCGCGCCTCGCCGAGAACGACCTCGCCGCGTCGTTCACCGACACCGACCGCAACCCCCCGGTCTTCGACCCGGAGACCAGCACCGCGCCGATCCCGGACACCTTCAAGAAGAGCTACCAGGCGTACATGGACGCCGAGTGGTGGCGGCTGGGCATCCCGGAGTCGATCGGCGGCCAGGTCACCCCGAACTCGCTGATCTGGGCCTTCGCCGAGCAGGTCCTCGGCTCCAACCCGGCCGTCTGGATGTACTCCTCCGGCCCGGCCTTCGCCGGCGTCATCGCCGAGGAGGGCACCGAGGAGCAGCTCGAGGTCGCCAAGCGGATGACCGACCGCCTGTGGGGCTCCACCATGGTGCTCACCGAGCCGGACGCCGGCTCGGACGTGGGCGCCGGCCGCACCAAGGCGATCCAGCAGGAGGACGGCTCCTGGCACATCGAGGGTGTGAAGCGCTTCATCACCTCGGGCGAGCACGACATGTCCGAGAACATCATCCACATGGTGCTGGCCCGCCCCGAGGGCGGTAAGCCGGGCACCAAGGGCCTGGGCCTGTTCATCGTCCCCAAGTTCGACTTCGACTGGGAGACCGGCGAGCTGGGCGAGCGCAACGGCGTCTACGCCACCAACGTCGAGCACAAGATGGGCCTCAAGGCCTCGAACACCTGCGAGATGACCTTCGGCGCCAAGCACCCGGCCAAGGGCTGGCTGCTCGGCGAGAAGGTCGACGGTATCCGCCAGATGTTCAAGATCATCGAGTTCGCCCGGATGATGGTCGGCACGAAGGCCATCGCCACCCTCTCCACCGGCTACCTGAACGCGTTGGAGTACGCCAAGGAGCGCGTGCAGGGCGCCGACATCTCGCAGTTCCTGGACAAGACCGCCCCGCGCGTCACCATCACCCACCACCCGGACGTCCGCCGCTCGCTGCTGACCCAGAAGGCGTACGCCGAGGGCATGCGCGCCCTGGTGCTCTTCACCGCGTCCGTCCAGGACGACATGATGGCCGCCAAGCTGCGCGGCGAGAGCGACGAGGCCGCCGAGCGCCTGAACGACCTGCTCCTGCCGATCGTCAAGGGCTACGGCTCGGAGAAGTCCTACGAGCAGCTCGCGCAGTCCCTGCAGACCTTCGGTGGCTCCGGCTACCTGCAGGAGTACCCGATCGAGCAGTACATCCGGGACGCCAAGATCGACACCCTCTACGAGGGCACCACGGCCATCCAGGGCCAGGACTTCTTCTTCCGCAAGATCGTCAAGGACGGCGGCCAGGCGCTCACCGCCCTGTCCGAGCAGATCCAGAAGTTCCTCGGCTCCGCCGCGGGCGGCGACGCCCTGGCCGCCGAGCGCGAGCTGCTCGCCAAGGCCGCGGGCGACCTGGAGGCCGTCGTCGGCAAGCTGCTCGCCGACCTCTCCTCGGTTGAGCAGGACGTCAAGAACATGTACAAGGTGGGCCTCAACACCACCCGCCTGCTGATGGTCTCCGGCGACGTCGTGGTCGGCTGGCTGCTGCTGCGCCAGGCCGCGGTGGCCCTGGCCAAGCTGGCGGCCGGCGCCTCCGAGAAGGACGTGCCGTTCTACCAGGGCAAGGTCGCGGCCGCCCGCTTCTTCGCCAAGAACGTGCTGCCGACCGTCGCCTCGCAGCGCCTGATCGCCGAGGGCATCGACAACGAGATCATGGAGCTCGCGGAGGAGGCGTTCTAGCCGCCACCCGTCTCCCGCCCGCCACGTCTCCCGCCGCCGCCCTGCCCCGGGCGCGCGCCGCAGGTGACACCTCTCTGACCGCCTGACCCCACCCTCACACCGAAGGGCCCGGTCCCCGGACCGGGTCCTTCGGTGTGCCCGGGGGCGGTCCTCGGGGTGGGCGGCCGCCGAAATCCGGCGCTCCGTCAGATGCCAGTTCACGTTTCTGTCTGCGTTCTGCATCCGTTGGGATGCTCCGAGTGTCATGTCCGTGTACGGGCATATGCTCAAGGTGCGAAGCCGATCCCCCATTCGGCCTCGGCCCTCCCTCGACCCAGGAGCAGCATGTCGACCGCCGCCCGCCAGGCTTTCTTCGACCGGACGCACACCGATGACCTGATCGCGTTCCTCGGTACCTCGCCGTCGCCCTACCACGCGGTCGCGAGCGCGGCCGAGCGTCTGGAGAAAGCCGGCTTCCGGCAGGTGCTGGAAACGGACGCCTGGGACGGGGTGGCCGGCGGCCGGTACGTCGTCCGCGGCGGCGCGCTGATCGCCTGGTACGTGCCGGCCGGCGCGGGCCCGGAGACACCGTTCCGCGTCGTCGGCACCCATACCGACTCGCCCAACCTGCGGGTCAAGCCGATCCCCGACACCGGGTCGGCGGGCTGGCGGCAGGTCGCGGTGGAGATCTACGGCGGCGTGCCGCTCAACACCTGGCTCGACCGCGACCTCGGCCTCTCCGGGCGGCTCACGCTGCGCGACGGCAGCCGCCGGCTGGTCCAGCTGGACGAGCCGCTGCTGCGCGTGCCGCAGCTGGCGATCCACCTGGACCGCCAGGTCAACGACGGCATGAAGCTGGACAAGCAGCGCCACCTCACGCCGATCTGGGGCCTCGGGCCGGTCGACGAGGGCGCGCTGATCGAGTACGTCGCCCAGCGCGCCGGGGTCGACGCGGACGACGTGACCGGCTGGGACCTCATGACCCACGATGTCCAGCCCGCCTCGTACCTGGGCCGGGACCGCGAGCTGCTGGCCGGACCGCGGCTGGACAACCTGCTCTCGGTGCACGCCGCCACCGCCGCGCTCGCCGCCGTGGCCACCGCCGCCGACACCGAGGGCGCGGCGCTGCCGTTCATCCCGGTGCTGGCCGCCTTCGACCACGAGGAGACCGGCAGCGAGTCGGACACCGGCGCGCAGAGCCCGCTGCTCGGCAACGTCCTGGAGCGCAGCGTGTACGCGCGCGGCGGCGGCCTGGAGGACCGGGCCCGGGCGCTGGCCGGCACCGTCTGCCTCTCCTCCGACATGGGCCACGCCGTCCACCCGAACTACAGCGAGCGGCACGAGCCGGGCCACCACCCGCTGCCGAACGCCGGGCCGATCCTCAAGGTCAACGTCAACAACCGGTACGCCACCGACGGCGTCGGCCGGGCGGTCTTCACGGCGGCCTGCGAGAAGGCCGGCGTGCCGTGGCAGACCTTCGTCTCCAACAACGCCATGCCCTGCGGGACGACGATCGGCCCGATCACCGCGGCCCGCCTCGGCATCCAGACCGTGGACTGCGGCATCGCCGCGCTGTCCATGCACTCGGCGCGCGAGCTGTGCGGTGCGGAGGACCCGTACCTGCTGGCGAGCGCGATCAAGGCGTTCCTGGAGGGCTGACCTCCCGCGGACGCGGAAGGGGCCCGGCGCGTGCGCCGGGCCCCTTCGCCGTCTCGGCCGGACAGGCCTTGGTCCTCGGGGGCCTACTCCATGCCCGCCAGCACCAGCGGCAGCCGGCCCGCGCCGTCGGCGGTGAGCCGCACCGGCACGCCCCAGTCCTGCTGGTGGACGTGGCAGGCCGGGTACTCGATCGCCGGGTCGTCGTCGCAGGACGCCGCCATCGCCGAGACGTGCAGCACGCCCTCGGTCACCTCGGCGGAGAGCACCAGCTCGCGGGAGAGCGCGGAGTCCGCGCCCGCGCCGGAGACCAGCAGCTCGGGCGGGGTGGCGCTGACCAGCAGCCGGGTGGACGGGCCGTAGCGCTCGTCCAGCTTCTGGCCGGTCGGCGCCTGGAACACCACGTCGAGCCGGAACGCCCCCGGCGCGACCTCGGTGGCGGCGCGCCGGGTGCGGTGCGCCACCGCGTCCACCCGGACGGCCTCCTCGGGCAGCCGCAGCCGGGTCAGCCGGTGCCGGGCGGACTCGATCACCACGATGTCCCCGTCGACCAGCACCGCGCCGGAGGGCTCGCGCAGATCGGTGGCCAGCGTGCTGACCTCGCCGCTCGCCGGGTCGAAGCGGCGCAGCGCGTGGTTGTAGGTGTCGCTGACGGCCACCGAGCCGTCCGGCAGCACGGTGACGCCCAGCGGGTGCTGGAGCAGCGCCTGGTCGGCCGCGCCGTCCCGGTGCCCGAAGTCGAACAGGCCGGTGCCGACGGCGCTGCGCACCTCCTTGGTTTCACGTGAAACCCAGCGGAGCGCCGAGGTCTCGGAGTCCGCGACCCAGAGCCGTTCCCCGTCGGCCGAGACGGCCAGGCCGGACGGCTGGGCGAACCAGGCCTCGGCGGCGGGGCCGTCGACCAGGCCCTCGTTGGTGGTGCCGGCCGCGACCCCGACCGTGCCGGCGGCCGGGTCGTACGCCCACAGCTGGTGGACGCCGGCCATCGCGATCCAGATCCGGCCGTCGAACCAGGCGACGTCCCACGGCGAGGACAGGTCGACCTCGCGGGCCGGGCCCTCGGTCGCGGAGCCCTGCCACCACTGCCTGCCGGTGCCGGCCAGGGTGGTCACCTCGCCGTCCGCGAGCCGGACGCCGCGCAGCGCGTGGTTGACGGTGTCGGCGACGATCACGTCGTACCCGGCGCCGGTGCCCTCCGGCAGCAGCACCAGGCCCTGCGGCTCGCTGAACCGGGGGGCGGTGCCGTCCACCAGACCGCGCACGCCGTCGCCGATCCGGCGGACCACGGTCTCGCCGTCCGCCTCCAGCTCGACCAGCGAGTGGTGCCCGGAGTCGGCCACCAGGAAGTGGCCGTTCGGCAGCCGGACCGCCTTGCCCGGGAACTTGAGGTCCCCGGCGGTCGGCTCGGGCGCCACGTACGGGCCGTCGCCGCGCCGCAGCGTGCCCTTCGCCGCGTGCTCGGCCTCCAGCTCCTCGACCAGCCGGGCGATCGCGTGCGCGTGCCCCTCACCGGCGTGCTGGGCGACCACGTACCCCTCGGGGTCGATCACCACCAGCGTCGGCCAGGCCCGCACCGCGTACTGCTTCCAGGTGGCGAGCGCCGGGTCGTCGAGCACGGGGTGGTGCACCTCGTACCGGTCGACGGCGTCCATCACCGCCTGGTGGTCGGCCTCGTGCACGAACTTGGGGGAGTGCACACCGACGATCACCACGGTGTCGCGGTGCTTCTCCTCCAGCTCGCGCAGCTCGTCGAGGACGTGCAGACAGTTGATGCAGCAGAAGGTCCAGAAGTCCAGGACGGTGATCTTGCCCCGGAAGTCGGCGAGCGTGAGCTCCTTGCCGCCGGTGTTGAGCCAACCGCCTGCCCCGACCAGCTCGGGGGCGCGTACACGTGCACGGGATGCCATGAGCCAATCAAACAGCACCGGGGCGGTGGGCATTCCGACGGGTGTTCCGACGGGTGTTCCGAGGGGTGGTTCCGAGGGGCTTTCCGGTCCGGTTCAGACGATGAGGTGGGGGAGGAAGCGGGCGCCCTGGTGGGTGATCGGGCTGTCGTCGGTCTCGCGGATGCCGAGGCCGGCGGCCTCGCCGTCGACCACCCAGGTGCCGAGGACGGGGCGGTTGCCGTCGAAGTCGGGCAGCGGGTGCAGCTGCTGGTAGCAGTGGCCCTCGGCGCCGTAGCGGTCCGGATCGCCGGCCCACTCGGCGAGGCGGGTCTCCCGGCCGTCCGGTTCGACGATCCGCACGCCCGCGCCCTCGCGGCCGAGCAGCGGCTTGGCGGCGTAGCCGGGGCCGCCCGGGGCGGCCAGTTCGCGGGGGCCGTCCAGGTAGGCGGGCAGCAGGTTGGGGTGCCCCGGGTACAGCTCCCAGAGGACGGCCAGCAGCGCCTTGTTGGAGAGCAGCATCTTCCAGGCCGGCTCGATCCACATCGTGGAGCCGGTCGAGCCGCCGTGGTCGATGACGTCCAGCAGCTGCTCGCCGAACTCGTCGGAGGCCAGCCACTCCCACGGGTAGAGCTTGAACGCCGAGCGGACGAAGCGGTGTTCGAGGTCGACGAAGCGGCCGGAGAGGCCGTCCCAGCCGATGTCCTCCATGGCGATGCCGACCGTCTCGACGCCCGCCTGCTCGGCGCACTCCTGGAGGTAGAGGGTGGTCATCCAGTCCTCGCCCTCGGTGTCGCCGCGCGGGTGCGCGAAGTGCACCGGGCCGGGCGGCAGCAGGTGCTTCTGCCGGGCCCAGGAGGCGACCAGCCGCTCGTGCAGCGAGTTCCACTGGTCGGCGTGCGGGAACCGCTCCTCCATCCAGAACCACTGCGGACCGGCCGCCTCGATCAGCGAGGTCGGGGTGTCGGCGTTGTACTCGAACAGCTTCGCCGGGCCGGCGCCGTCGTAGGCGAGGTCGAACCGTCCGTAGAGGGAGGGCTGTTCGTCGCGGCGCCGCCAGGACTCGGTGACGGCGGCGGCGAGCCGCGGGTCGGTGATGCCGTAGTCGGCGAACCGGCCGGTGCGCACCACGTGGTCGGCGGCGGCCAGCGACAGCTCGTGCAGCTCCTCGACCACCTCCTCCAGCGCCTCCACCTCGGGCAGCGAGAACTCGTAGTACGCGGACTCGTCCCAGTAGGCGTGCGGGCCGCCCTGGTTGCACGGGTCCGAGCACATCGCGTAGATGAGGCCCTGACCCTCGACGGTGGTCAGCCAGTCCGGGCGGGGTTCGACGGTACGGCGGCGCACGGCGGATCAGCCCCCGCCGGAGCCGCTGGAGCCGGACGGGCAGCCGAAGCCGCCGCGCTTGGTGGCGGCCTTGTCGAAGGTGCCGCCGACGGCGGTGGTGGCGCCGGAGCCGCAGTAGTACCAGCGGCCGGCGGTGGCGCCGGCGGCCTTGCCGCCGCTGCACGAGTGGCTGTCGAGGACCTTGAGGGTGGCCGGGTCGACGCAGCGGCTCGGCGGGTTGCCGCCGGAGGAGGACGAGCAGCCGGAGAGCGCGAGCGCGAGGGTGCCGACCATGCCCAGGGCGACGAATCCGGAGCGGCGGCGGCCGTCGGCGCCCGGTCCGGGCGCGGTGGATCCCGCGGTGGATCTCGCGGTGGATCCCGCGGTGGATCTCGCCGGGGATCTCGGGGCGGGGCTGGCGGGCGGCGGCTGCGTCATGGCGTCCGATGGTACGCGCGGGCCGGGATAGTACGCGAGGGGCCTCCGTTCCCCGGTCGGATCCGGGTCGGATGGGTTATCTTTTGCCGATCCTTGACCGCGGGACCGGGCCCCACACGGGCGGCCCGCCCCACGACGAGCGACCTGTGACACGGACCCGGGGGGCCACAACCATGAACGACATCCTGCACGGTCTCGGTGCGGCGGCGGCCTTCGGCGGCCTCGGCGTGGTCCTGCTGCTGCTCGGCATCCTCCTGGTGGACGTGCTGACGCCGGGCAAGCTGGGCCACCAGATCTGGGTGGAGCGCAACCGCAACGCCGCCGTGCTGCTCAGCTCGGCGCTGCTGGGCATCGGCGGCATCGTCTTCACCGCGATCCTCTACACCTACGAGGACTTCGGGAAGGGCATGGTCTCCACCGCCTGTTTCGGTGTGCTCGGCCTGGTGCTGATGGCCGTCGCGTTCTGGGTGGTGGACGTGCTGACGCCGGGCAAGCTGGGCGCGATCCTGGTCGACCCGGAGCCGCACCCGGCGGTCTGGGTCACCGCCAGCTGCAACCTCGCGGTGGCGGCGATCGTGTCCGCCTCGATCGCCTGACGTACGCACCGGCGGGGCCCGCGTGGGCCGGGCTTTACGGCTCCTGGGGGCCGTTCAGCACATGCCGTCTGCCCCAGGCGCCCAGCGGGGCCAGCGCCTCGTTCAGCCGCCGCCCGTCCGCCGTCAGCGAGTACTCGACCCGCGGCGGCACCTCGTCGTACGACTCGCGGTGCACGACGCCGTCCGCCTCCAGCTCGCGGAGGTGGGCGGCGAGCACCTTCTCGGTGATGCCCGGGACGCCCCGGCGCAGCTCGCCGAAGCGCAGGCTAGGCCGCTCGGCGAGCGCCCAGAGGATCAGCACCTTCCACTTGCCGCCGATCACGTCCATCGCGGCATCGATCCCGCACACGTACGTGCCGGGCCTCGTTCCGGTCGCCATGTCCCCCCACCCCGCCCTTCGCCGACCTGCTCGCTCACCTCAGGGTAACCACCCACTTCGAAGTGCGTACTTGATCGTTTCCGGGGGCCGCGACGAGCCTGGTCGGCATGACACAGAACACCGCTGACACCTTGTCGGACACCTCGTCGGACACCTCCCACCCCGTCGCCCCCGCCCCCCTGACCCTGCTCGGCCTCGGTGCGATGGGCACCGCGCTGGCCGAGGCCTGGCTGGCCGCCGGGCACCCGCTCACCGTCTGGAACCGCACCGCCGCCCGCGCCGAACCGCTCGCCGCCAAGGGCGCCGACGTCGCCGGCACCGCGGCCGGGGCGGTCGCCGCCAACCGGCTGGTGGTGGTCTGCCTGCTGGACGACGAGTCGGTCGAGGAGGCCCTGGCCGGCGCCGAGTTGGCCGGCAAGGACGTGGTCAACCTGGTCACGAGCACACCCGGCGTGGCCCGCGCCCGCGCCGCCTGGGTGACCGGCCGCGGCGCCCGCTACCTGGACGGCGGCATCATGGCCGTCCCGCCGATGATCGGCGTCCCGACGGCCGGCGGGTACGTCTTCTACAGCGGTTCGAGCGAGCTGTTCGAGGAGCACCGGGCGGTCCTCGCCGCCCCGGCCGGCACCCGGTACGTCGGCGAGGACGCCGGCTTCGCCGCGCTGCACGACGTGGCGCTGCTCAGCGCGATGTACGGCATGTTCGCGGGTGTCGCGCACGCCTTCGCCGTGGTCCGGGGCGAGGAGGTGGACCCGGCGGCCCTCGCGCCGCTGCTCTCCTCCTGGCTCACCGCGATGACCGGCTCGGTCGCGGCGACGGCGGAGCAACTGGTGGCCGGCGACTACACCAAGGGCGTCGTCTCCAACCTGGCCATGCAGGTCGCGGGCGTGCCGACGTTCCTGCGCACCGCCGAGGAGCAGGGCGTGAGCACGGAACTGCTCACGCCCTACTTCGACCTGATGAAGCGCCGCCTGGCGGCCGACGCCCGCAACGGCGCCGAGGACCTCACGGGCGTGGTCGACCTCCTGCGGGCGTAGTCGGATCATCGCGGCCCCGCCGACGGCTTCAGACCTCGACGATCTCGACCCCGGCCTCCAGCCCCTTGAAGTCGTCGGCATTGCGGGTGAACAGTGGCAGACCGTGTGCGGCAGCCGTGGCGGCGATCATCAGATCCATGCGGCGGGGGCGAGGGTCGCGTTTGGCCTGAAGGGTGAGCGCGACGAGGGTGCCGAAGCGTCGGGCCGCCTCCCGGTCGAACGGAATGGAGGCGAACTCGGCCTCGGTGTCGGCGAGCCGCTGGGCCCGAGCCAGCATCTGCACCGGGTCCTTGGCCATGGCGACGCCCTGGGCCAATTCGGCCAGGACGATGGATGACACAGCTGCCTCGACCGGCAGGCGCCCCAGGTCGAGCTGGGGCAGGTCGATCACCACGCAGGTGTCGAGCAGCCCGCGGAGACGGCGCTCGGTCACGCGTTCTCCCAGGGGTCGCCGTCGTCGACGCGGTCCTCGTCCCCGTAGAAGGCGTCGGCCTCCGCGCGCATGGCCGCCGCATCGACGGCCGGAGCATTGCTCCACTTGCGCTGGAGCTCCTCCACCGGGACGAACCGGCGGCGCGTGCCGAGGGGCCGAACCTCGGCGATCTCGGTGCCGTTGCGAGTGACGTGGTAGATCTCGCCTGCCTCGACGTCGTCGAGCACGGCCTTGGACCTGGCGGCGAGTTCACGCTGCGTGATGGTCTTCATGCCTTCATTGTATCGCGGTGCTATGCACTGCGATGCGGGAAATTCGACCCCTGTCGCTCAGCCGGCCGCCGCTCAGCCGGCCGCCGGGCGGTCGGCCGGCAGTCGGCGGCGGAGGGCGGCGTCGGTGAGCGCGCGGGGCTGCCAGACGCCGTCCGGGTGGTAGACGTTGGTGCCGGGCGGGACGATCGCGTCGATCCGGTCCAGGGTGGCGTCGTCGAGGACGAGGTCGGCGCCCTTGAGGGCCGCCTCCAGCTGGCCGAGGGTGCGCGGGCCGATGATCACCGAGGTGACCGCCGGGTGCGCGAGCGGGAAGGCCAGGGCCAGCTCGGGCAGCGTGCGGCCGAGGTCCTCGGCGACGGCGGTCAGCTCCTCCACGGCGTCCAGCTTGGCCTGGTTGACCGCCAGCGCCGGGTCGAACCGGGCCGGCATGAGCGCGGCGCGCCCGCTGCCCATGTCGATCGGCCGGTCCTTGCGGTAGCGGCCGGTGAGGAAGCCGGAGGCGAGCGGCGACCAGGTCAGCGCCCCCATGCCGAGCCGCCGCACCGTCGGCAGGACGTCCCGCTCGATGCCGCGCGCGAGCAGCGAGTACGGCGGCTGCTCGGTGCGGAACCGGGGCAGACCGCGCCGCTCCGCGACGTGGTGGGCCTCGACGAGCTCCTCGGCGGGGAAGGTCGAGCAGCCGAAGGCGAGGATCTTGCCGGCCCGGACCAGGTCGCCGAGGACGGCGAGGGTCTCCTCCAGGTCCGTGCCGGGGTCGGGCCGGTGCACCTGGTAGAGGTCGATCCGGTCGGTGCGCAGCCGGCGCAGGCTCTCCTCGACCTCGCGGACGATCCAGCGGCGGGAGTTGCCGCTCCGGTTGCGGCCCTCGCCCATCGGGAAGTGCACCTTGGTGGCGAGCACGACGTCGTCGCGGTCGCCGCGGGCCTCCAGGGCCTTGCCGACGATCTCCTCGGACTCGCCGCGCGAGTACATGTCGGCGGTGTCGATGAAGTTGATGCCCGCGTCGAGCGCGGTGCGGATGATCCGGGCGCAGTCGTCGTGGTCGGGGTTGCCGATCGCGCCGAACATCATGGTGCCGAGGCAGTAGGTGCTGACCTCGATGCCGGTGCCGCCGAGGATGCGGTAGCGCATGGTGGTTCCCCCTGGGTTCGTGGGTTGCGCGCGGTGCGGGTGGTGCGGTGCGGGTGGTGCCGGTGCGGTGCTGTGGGTGCCGACCTTAGGAGTTGGAGTGCGCTCGAAGGCAAGGGGCGTTCTCCCTCTCGGTGGGGTGTTGCTGAAACAGCAACGAAAGTTGCCTCCGGGTCGGCGGTCGGCGCAGCCTGGCGATGGACCTCGAAGGAACGGAGTACCGATGACCGACCACGCCCATCCCACGCCGGCGCACGCCCACGGCCACACGCCGGCGCACGCCCACCAGCACGACCACGGCGCCGACTTCGACTGGGAGGCGCTCGCCGTCCACCTGGAGCGCGAGGCCGAAGTCCAGTCCCCGGCCGTCACCGAGGCCGCGCAGTGGCTGTATGGACTGCGGGACGGCGCCCCCGTCCGGCGCGTGCTCGACGTGGGCAGCGGCCCCGGGGTGATCGCCGGGCTGCTCGCGGACGTCTTCCCGGCCGCCGAGGTGGTCGCCGTCGACCAGTCCGCCGCCCTGCTGGAGCGCGCCCGGGCTCGTTCGGGCGGCCGTGTCGGGACCCAACGGGCCGACCTGCCGGGGGAGTTCGACACCCTGGGCGAGGCCGACCTGATCTGGTCCGGCAACGCGATCCACCATCTCGGCGACCAGCAGGCCGCGTTGACCGCCCTGGCCGGCGCGCTGCGCCCCGGCGGCCTGCTGGCCGTCGCCGAGCGCGGTCTGCCGGCCCGCTACCTCCCGCGCGACCTCGGCCTCGGCCGCCCCGGCCTCCAGGCCCGGCTGGACGCGGCGCACGAGGAGGTGTTCGCGGCGATGCGCGAGGCCGTGCCGGAGACGGTCGCGGTGGTGGAGGACTGGCCGGCCATGCTCGCCGCGGCCGGGCTCGTCCCGAGCGGCACCCGGACCTTCCTGGTCGACCGCCCGGCCCCGCTGGACGCCTCGGCCAGGGAGTTCCTGCACGTCCAACTCTCGCGCCGCCGCGAGCAGTTGGACGAGCAGCTGGACGCCGGCGACCGGGCCGTCCTGGACGCCCTGCTGGACCGCGAGGCGCCCACCGGCATCCTGACCCGGCCCGACGCCTTCTACCTCGCCGCGATCACCGTGCACACGGCGCGGGCGGCCGGCGGCCGGTAGCGGGCGCCCGGCGGTGGCGCGCCCGCCCGGCGTGCCGCTCGGCCGGGGGTCAGAACCCGGAGGCGAGCTTGAGGGTGACCGCGCCGGCGATGATCGCGGCGAAGGAGACCAGCTTGGGCAGGGTGATCCGCTCCTTGAAGATCAGCGCGCCGAACACGACCGTGCCGATCGAGCCGAGCCCCGTCCAGATCGTGTAGCCGACACCGACGTCCAGGGTGCGCAGGGCGAGGCTCAGCGTGTAGATGCCGCCCGCGGCGGCGGTCAGGGTGAGCACGGAGGGCCAGAGGCGGGTGAAGCCCTTGGTGGCGTTGGTGCCGAGGGCGAAGACGATCTCGAAGACGACGGCGACTGCCAGGTAGGCCCAGGCCATGACGGTTCAACTCCCTTGTACGGATGGTGGATCGGAGGATCAGGCGGAGACGGGCGCGGGCGTGGCCACCGCTTCGGGGGCGGTACGGCTGCTCAGCCGGTCCGCGAGCTTGAGGCCGAGCACTCCGCCGATGATGAGGACGAAGGCGACGGCCTTCCCCGCGTTCATCTCCTCGTCGAAGATCAGCGTGCCGAGGACGACGGTGCCGACCGAGCCGATGCCGGTCCACACGGTGTAGCCGACCCCGACGTCGAGGGTGCGCAGCGCGAGGCTGAGGAAGAAGATCCCGCCCGCGGCCGCCGCCGCCGTCAGCAAGGACGGGCCGAGTTCGGTGAAGCCGTGGGTGGCGTTGGTGGCGAGGGCGAAGACGATCTCGAAGACCGCGGCGATGAGCAGGTGGATCCAGGCCATGGGACGAGCCCCCCGGGATAGTTATTGCATGTATGTGCAAGCACTTTCGGACTGGGCAAAAGCATGCATGTACAAGTAACCTGTGTCAACCACCCAGCCCGGCAAGGGAGGACCCCCGTGCCCACCACCCCCGACGGCCCGGCCGACGCCCGCATGTGGAACCGGCTGACCGCGCTGCACGCCCAGGTCGAGAGCCGCCTCGCCACCGCCCTCCAGCGCCGGCACGGCCTCGGGCTCTCCGAGTACCGCGCCCTCGGCCTGCTCACCGAGGCGCCCGAGTCCGAACTGCGCATGCAGGACCTCGCCGCCGGGCTGGGCCTCAACCAGAGCTCCGTGACCCGCCTGGTCGCCCGACTCGGCGCCGCCGACTACACCTACCGGGACGTCTGCCCGGACGACAAGCGCGGCGTCTACACCGTCCTCACCGACGCCGGCCGCACCCGCCACCGGGAGGCCCGCACCACCTACGAGCAGACCCTCACCACCGCCCTCGACGAGGCCGCCACCACCACCCCCGACCTCGCCCCACTGCTCACCACCGCCCGCCGCTCCCTGAGCTGACCGCCTCCGCCCACGACCGCCCCCGGAACGCGGCCCGGCCGCCTCCCCCGGAATCGGGCGAAACGGCCGAGCGGTCGTACCTACGGAGGCCTGGGGAACTCAGTGCCGTGGAGACGGTAGGTCCCCGGATGCGACGCGGCTCCGGACGGCGTCCAGGGTGCGGGCGATGAGGAGTGACTCGGCGAGCGGGACGAGGTGGGCGGAGGTGTCGCCATCCGCCGCCGAGTCCACCGACTCGACCATGAGGCGGTAGGGGTCCTGGGCCGGGTAGTGGCGGGGGAGGCCTCCGCCGGTGGTGGTGAGCGTGCTGGGGGCCGCGCCGGCGCAGAAGGCCGGCGGGGTGAGGGTGAGCGAGCCGCTGGTGCCGGTGGTGGTGAAGGTCTCGGACATGTCGCCCGTGAGCGAGCAGCCGACCTCGGCCATCCCCCGGCTGGGGAAGGTGAGCAGGAAGCGGGTGGCGGAGTCGGCGGAGCCGGTCTCCCAGTGGTCCTGCTCGGCCCGGACCACGTCCGGGGCCTGCCAGGCGAAGGCGGCGAGCGCGGCCGAGACGGCGTAGTAGCCGACGTCGTAGAGGGCGCCGCCGCCCAGGGTGGCGTCCAGGCGGTAGTTGCCCGGGGCGGGGGCGAGGCCGTCGAACCGGGCGGTGACGGTGTGGACGGTGCCGATCGCGCCACCGGTGATCATGGATTCGAGGTCCCGGGTGCGCGGGTGCCAGCGGTTCCAGGCCGCCTCGACGAGCAGCCGTCCGGTCGAGCGGGCGGTGGCGGTCATGGCGGTGACCTCGGCGGCGGTGAGCCCGAGCGGCTTCTCGCACAGCACGTGCTTGCCCGCGCGTAGGGCGCGCTCCACCCAGGGGCGGTGGGCGCTGTTGTGGAGCGCGATGTAGACGACGTCGACGGCCGGGTCGTCCAGCAGGTCCTCGTAGCGGGTGTACACCCGGGCCGGGTCGAGGGCCTTGGCCCGTTGGGCGTCGGTCGCGGCGACGGCGTGCAGGCGCGGTCCGTCGGCGGCGTGGACGGCCGGTGCCAGGCTGGAGGCGGCGATCGAACCGGCTCCCAGGAAACCCCAGTTGGCCATGGTCAGCGCCCTTCCGTCGTCCCGGCCGGTTCCGCCACCGCGTGAGGCTCCGCCGCCGCGTGAGTCCCCGCCGCCGCGTGAGGCTCCGCCACCGGGCGAGGCTCCGCCACCGGGCGAGGCTCCGTCGCCAGGGCGGAGGCCAGGTCCAGGACGAGGGTGCTCCAGCCGAAGGACCGCGCGCCGTGCCCGTCGGCGTCCTCCGGGCCGTAGCACTCCCGGGTGCCGGAGGCGGCGACGAGCGCGCAGGTGCGCGCCGCGAGCGTGTCGGCTTCCGCGCGGTAGCCGCGTCGGCGCAGGCCCCAGTACAGGTACCAGTTGAGGTTGACCCAGCTGGAGCCGCGGAAGATGGCCCCGGTGCGGAACGTGGGGTCGTAGGACGGCTCGGTGGCGGCGACGCTGGGCACCGGATGGGGCCGCCAGAACTCCCGTTCGTTCAGCAGGTGTTGTTCGATGACCCGGCGCGCGACGGTGTCCGGCACCGAGTCGAGGAGGATCGGCACGAGCGAACTGGCGGTGAGGACCTCGGAGCGCTTGCCGGCGACGAGGTCGAGGTCGTAGAAGGCGCCGCTGTCCTCGTCCCAGCAGTGCCGCATCAGCGCGGCGCCGATCGCCCGGGACTCCTCGGCCAGCCGGTCCGCGGTGCGCTCGTTCGATCCGACCGTCCGGACGAGGCGCGCCAGGCAGGCCAGCCCGTCGGCGTAGACGGTGTTGACCAGCACGTCGTTCCAGACGAACAGCCGGCGGTCGCGGAGCGGCGTCTCGGGTGTGCGGGCGGTGGAGGCGTAGGCCGTGATCAGGGAACGCATCGCGCCGTGCCACGCGGTGTGCACGGCGTCCCCGGGGACCGACTCGATGCCGAGGGCTGCGTCGTACTTGGGGCTGCTGTCCAGCCCGGACTCGTCGGGCTGGTAGATCTCGATCAGGCCGGTGCCGGGGCTCGTGCGGTGCTCCGCGAGCCAGCCGAAGAAGGCCAGCGTCGGCGGCAGGACGCGGCGCAGCCAGAGCTCGTCGCCGGTGGCCAGGTACACCCGCTCGACGGCTCGGGCCACCACGGGCGGCGCGATGGTGACGGAACGCCAGCCCTCCCAGAGGTCGATCCTGAAGTCCGCCGTGGCGCGCGGCCTGAGGTCGTCCTGCCAGAGCACCATGTGCGGCAGGAAGCCGGTGGGTGTGACCGCGCTGAGCAGGGAGCGCAGTTCGTCCCGGGCCCGGCGGGTGTCGAGGTGGGTGAGGGCGATGGCGTGGAAGCTGCTGTCCCAGGCCCATTGGAAGGGGTAGCTGTCGGGGGAGGGGCAGGTGAAGTCGTAGTGGCGCTGCGCGGCCCGGGAGAACCCGGTGCGGTGGTTGCGGGCCAGGGTGTCGCGGGCCCGGGCGGAGCTTTCAACGAGGGACATGCGGGGTGACTCCCGAGGAGGACGCGGCGGCGGGGAGCGGGCGGCGGCGCCCGGCGGCGAGCAGCAGCGCGGCGGCGGGCAGCAGGCAGCCGGCGAGGCCGAAGGCCGACCGGACGCCGAGCTGGTCGGACAGGGTGCCGAGCAGCAGGGGCGCGAGCATGATGCAGGTGCTGACCGCGAGTTGGACGCGGGCCGTGGCCTGGTCGATGCGGCCGGGCGCCGCGCTCACCGCGAGCGAGAGGGTCAGTGGGAAGAGGTTGGCGACCCCAAGCCCGCCCAGGACCAGGCCCAGCAGGGCGAGCCAGGTGGTGGGGGCGGGCCACAGGGCGAGGAACCCGGCGGCCGCGACGGTCAGGGAGCCGGCCACCAGGGCGGCCGGGCGGGCGGAACCGGTGCCGGCCGTCAGCCGGCTCCCCGCCAGGCGGCCGGCGAGCTCGCCCCCGTAGAACAGGGCCAGCGCCGCCGAGGCCTGATTGTCCGTCAGGTGGACGGCGCTGGTGAGCAGGGGCGCGGCGTAGTAGGCGAGGCAGAACTCGAAGCCCACGACGAGGCCGCACAGGGCGGCGCGGAGCGGGAACGAGCCCGTCGGCCGGTCCGGCTCCGCGATGGTCGCCTTGGACCGGTCGGACCGGTCGGACCGGTCGGACCGGTCGGACCGGTCGGACGGCTCGGAGGGCGCGGTGCGCGGCCGCAGCGGCTCGTCGCGGAGCATCGGGTACATGGCGGCCAGCGCGACGGCGGGCAGGACCAGGCACCAGTTCCAGGCCACCCCGACACCCTCCAGCCCGCTGATGACCAGGGGCGCGGCGACCGCGCTGACGCTCGCGGCCGCGTTGGCCTCGACCAGGGCCCGCGCCCGCAGCGACTCGTGCGCGCCGTGGTGCTCGGCCAGCACCGCCAGGGCCGTGGTCTGCAGCAGCGCTCCGCCGATGCCGCCCACCGCCGCCGCCACCAGGGTGACGGCGGCGGACAGCCCGGTCGCCAGGAGGAGCGAGCCCAGGGCCAGGGCCGCGAGCGCGGACCAGAAGAGCACCCGGTGGTCCACTCGCGTCCGGATCCGGCGGAACAGCAGGTTGGTGAGGATCGCGCCGGCGGCGAAGGCCGTCGAGTGCAGGCTCATCAGGGCGTAGCTCAGCCGCAGGTCCTGGCGCAGGAGCGGCAGCAGTGGGCCGAGCGCGTACAGGAGGTAGGCGTACACGGCCAGTCCGCCGTAGGCGGTGGTGGTCAGCCGGTCGCGGACGAAGACGGGGGTGCGGTGATCGGGGCTCGGCGGGGCCTCGGTACCGGTCACCCGGGTATCCCGGTCTGCTCGGCGAAGGCCCCGCCGGCGGGGACCGCGTCGCCGGGGCCGAGGGCGGAGACGGTGCCGGCCGTGGCGGCCGTGCGGCGCACGTGGTCGAGGAGGACGGACGGGGCCAGCAGCGAGGTCTTCATCGACGCGCCCCGACCGTAGCCGGTGAACGCCTCGCGCACGGCGTCCTCGTCGTCGAGGCAGGCCCGGGTGGTGATCAGCGGGGCGGGGTCGACCAGGCCCGACTCGACGAGCCGCAGGGCCACGGCGGTGACGTGCGCGGACCGGGCCATCGGGAACGAGCGGACGTCGAAGGGGGTGGAGAGCAGCTTCAGGCCCTTGGCGAGGATCATCCAGGTGTTGAGCCGCTGCGGGACGGCCGTCGCCCCGTAGATGACGTACGAGCCGCCGGGGCGCAGCAGGCCCATCGCGATCTCCCGGATGTCCTTGCCCGGGGTGCCGGCCTGCCCTGCCTGCCCGGCGGCCTGTCCACGCGAGCGGGCCGGCGCCGAGATGTGGGGCAGCGCGTCGAACACGTAGTCCGCGTACTGGTCGTGGTGCTCGCGCACGTACGCTTCGAGCTCCTCCGCCTGGGTGTCCGTGTTGAAGGCGCGGGAGGCGCCGTGCCGCAGCGCGACGTCCATCCGGTCGCTGTTGCGGTCCAGCACGGTGATCGAGCCCGCGCCGAGGTGGCGGTGGAGCACCTGGACGGCCAGCTGGGCGCTGGGGCCGCAGCCGAGGACGACGCAGGTGTCGCCGGGCTTCGGGGGGTTGAGCAGTAACGACCGCAGCACCGAGGTCAGCGGCTCGATCACGGAGGCCAGGTCCGAGGGCACGTGCGCCGGCAGGACGACGGCCGCGGCCTGGTCGGCGTCGTAGAAGTTGCGCCCGGTGTACCAGGCGGTCTCCACGCCGAGCCGGCCCGGGAAGAGCGGCCGGAGCGCCCGGTACTGGGCCATTCCGCCGAAGTCGGTCTGCCCCCAGTAGGTCACCCGGTCGCCGGGCCGCACGTCGTCCCGGAGCCGCTTCCCGACCTCGACGACCCTTCCCACGTATTCGTGCCCGGGAATGATCGGCCAGTCCTCGGCGAAGAGGTGGCCGCGGAAGTACGAGACGTCGGTCGAGCAGATGGAAACCGCCTCGGTCTCCAGCAGGATTTCGTCCTCGTGGCATTCCGGATCGGGCACCAGGGTGCGGTTGATCTTTCCGGGCGAGGTCATGAGATACGCGTACACGGTTTTCCCTCCACGTCTGCATGGCATTCCACTGCCGCAATCGGATCGGGCTTTGTCGGCCGCCGATCGGGCAGTTTCCCGTCGGAAATTCATCCCGCGTGGTGCAGTCGGCGTCGTTGCTCGACTCGCGGGTCGCACGGATGGCCGGACAGTCGGCCGTCCGTCCGTCCGTCCGTCCGGATGACCGGACGGCCCCAGGGGGCATCGCCTCAGGAATCGACCTCGAAGGCGACGTCCAGGGCGTACCTGTCGCCCACGTACCGGGATTCGGTGAGCTCCAAGGGACGCTCGTCCTGGTCGGTGATGAGGCGCTGTTCGACGAGCAGGGCGGTGCCCGGAGCCACCGCCAGCAGCTCCGCCTCCCGCTCGTCGGCCGTGGCGGCCCTGATGGACGAGTGCCCGCGGGTCGGCGTCCGGCCGAGGCCGGCGAGCGTCTCGTGCATCGAGGCCGTACGGAAGTCGACCTCCAGCAGCGCGGTGAGGTCCTCGGGGAACACCGCCCGTTCCAGCGCGGTCGGGATCCCGTCGGCCAGCCGCACCCGGTCGACCTCCACGACCTGCGCGGACTTCCGCAGCCGGAGCCGGTCGGTCTCCTCCGGCAGAGCGGCCCGGAGAACCGCGGAAATCAGTCGTGACGACGGCTTCCGGCCCTGTCTGCGCATTTCCTCGCTGAAACGGACCAGGTTTTCCGCACGACGGTGGGTCGGCGGCTCGGCGACGAATGTTCCGCGCCCGGAGATCCGGTACACCAGGCCTTCCGTAACGAGCCGTTGAACGGCCGCTCGGGCAGTCATGCGGCTCACCCCGAATTCCTCGCACAAATCCGCCTCCGAGGGGAGGGGGTCGTGCGGACGATGCTTGGCGATCCTGTTTCGGAGGGCCTGTTCGATCCGGTGGTACCTGGGTGCGAAATCCGTTTCCAAAATGGCTCCTCCGAAATTGAGACTACGCCGTCTAGCTGTCTAGTCAACCAGAGTAGACCAGTACAGAGCGGGACAATCCACGGTGAAATGCGCCGAGGGCAAGAGGCGTGCACGGTGATCTGCGCCACATCTCGGCGTCGAGTGCAACCTGTGGGAGCTGTATAGACAGCTAGATAGGTTCGAGCTATCGTCGAACCGTCCGCGCTGTCGCACCCGGATCGGGCGGCCCCGACCGGTGGGACGCGACGTTGCCTCACCCCTAGGACAGGCTCATGGACTCCACCGCAATCGACGTTCGGCAGCTCGCCAAGATGATCGACCACTCGCTCCTGCGGCCCGAACTCACCACCGCCGAGGTCCTGCGCGGCTGTGAGCTCGCCGCGACCTACGACGTCGCCTCGGTCTGCGTGCGGCCCGCCGACGTCGCCCTCGCGGTCAAGGCGCTCGACGGCACCGCGGTCGCGGTCGGCACCGTCATCGGCTTCCCGCACGGCGGTTCCACCACGGCGGTCAAGGCGGGCGAAGTCGTCGACGCCCTGGCGGCCGGTGCGACCGAACTCGACATGGTGCTCAACATCGGCCTGCTGCGCAGCGGGGAGGACGACGCGGTGCGGGAGGACATCGCGGCGGTCGTCGATGCCTCGGGGGGCGTCGGCCTCACCAAGGTGATCTTCGAGAACGCCTACCTCGACGACGAGGAGAAGCTGCGCGCCTGCCGGCTCAGCACGCTGGCCGGCGCCGACTTCGTGAAGACCTCGACCGGCTTCGCGCCCGGTGGCGCGACGCTGGAGGACGTCCGGTTGATGCGGGCGAACGTCCCCGCGCACATGAGGGTCAAGGCCGCGGGCGGGGTGCGCACCCTGGACCGCATGCTGGAGTTCGTGGCCGCCGGCGCCGAACGCTTCGGCGCGACCGCGACCGCCACCATCCTGGACGACCTGGCCGCCCGCCGGGCCGCCGCCTGATCCCCGGTCCCGCCGCACCGGTCCCACCGTCTCGGCCCTGCCGTGAGAACGGCGCCCTAACGGCCCGGGCCACCGGCACCGGCCGACTGCCTGGGCGGAGTTCGCCCAGACAGTCGGTGGCCGGCACCCTGGTCCCCGTCCAGGGCTGATCTACACCCCGTTCACTCCCCGCCGCCGAAGCGGGTGGTCCAGGTGGCCAGGTCCTCGTCCGTGATCTTCGCGAACAGCACCGGCGGCACGGTGAACGGCGTCCCCGCCGGCACCGCGTCCAGTGCGCGCGCCTCGGCCGCGTCCACCCAGGTGCGGGTGCGCGCCGGGGCGTCGGTCGGCAGAGCGAAGGCCTCGCGCATCGCCCGCGCCGCCGTCGGGATGAACGGCTCGGAGACCACCGCGTACAGGTGGATGAGGTTCATCGCCGTGCGCAGCGTCAGCGCCGCCGCCTCCGGGTCGGTCTTCACCTGCAGCCAGGGCGCCTTCTCGTCCAGGTAGGCGTTGCCCGCGCTCCACAGCGCGCGCAGGCTCTGCGCCGCCTTGCGGAAGTTGAGCGCCTCCAGCTGGGCCTCGTGGTCGGCCAGCAGCTCCGCGATCTGCGCGCCCAGGCGCTCCTCCGCCTCGCCCGCCGCGTGCGCGGTCGGCACCTCGTCGCCGAACCGCTTGCGGCTGAACGACAGCACCCGGTTCACGAAGTTGCCGAGGGTGTCGGCGAGGTCCTTGTTGACCACGGAGGCGAAGAGGTCCCAGGTGAAGCTGGAGTCGTCCGACTCGGGCGCGTGCGCCATCAGGAAGTAGCGCCAGTAGTCGGCCGGCAGCAGCTCCAGCGCGACGTCCGTGAAGATACCCCGCTTCTGGCTGGTGGAGAACTTCCCACCGTAGTACGTCAGCCAGTTGAAGGCCTTGACGTAGTCGACCTTCTTCCACGGCTTGCGCGAGCCGAGGATCGTCGCCGGGAACATCACCGTGTGGAACGGGACGTTGTCCTTGGCCATGAACTCGGTGTAGCGGACGGTGTCATCGGCCTCGTACCACCAGGACTTCCAGTCCCGGAGCTCGCCGGCCGGCGCCGCGTCCGCCCACTCCTTCGTCGCGCCGATGTACTCGATCGGCGCGTCGAACCAGACGTAGAAGACCTTGCCCGCGGCCGCCAGCTCCGGCCACACATCGGCCGGCACCGGCACGCCCCACTCCAGGTCGCGGGTGATCGCGCGGTCCTGGAGGCCCTCGGTCAGCCACTTGCGAGCGATCGAGGAGGCGAGCACCGGCCACTCGTCGCCGTGCGCGGCGACCCAGTCCTCGACCTGCCCGGTCAGCTTCGACTGGAGCAGGAACAGGTGCGTGGTCTCCCGCACCTCCAGGTCCGCGCTGCCGCTGATCGCCGACCGCGCCTCCAGCAGGTCGGTCGGGTCGAGGACCCGGGTGCAGTTCTCGCACTGGTCGCCGCGCGCCTTGTCGTAGCCGCAGTGCGGGCAGGTGCCGACGATGTACCGGTCCGGCAGGAAGCGCCCGTCGGTGTTCGAGTACACCTGGCGGATCGACCGCTCCTCGATGAACCCGTTGGCGTGCAGCTCGCGCGCGATCTCCTGGGTGATCTCCCGGTTCTGCGGCGAGGAGCTGCGGCCGAAGTAGTCGAAGGACAGCCGGAAGCCGTCGTACACGGCCTTCTGCTGGTCGTGCGCCCGCGCGCAGAACTCCGCCACCGGCAGCCCGGCCTCCTGCGCGGCCAGTTCGGCCGGCGTGCCGTGCTCGTCCGTCCCGCAGATGTACAGCACCTCGTGGCCGCGCTGCCGCAGGTACCGGGAGTACACGTCCGCCGGCAGCATGGACCCGACCATGTTGCCCAGGTGCTTGATCCCGTTGATGTACGGAAGGGCGCTGGTGATCAGGTGCCGAGCCATCCTCGGATGCTCCGATTTCTCCCGCACGCACCCCGGTCGCGGAGTGCCGTGACAGGCGCAGGGTCTGGGACAGCGGCGGGAACCGGGCACAGTCGCCGACTCCCGGGCTGCCGGCCAGATCGACGTTCCACTGTGGGCGCGCCAATTCTATCCAAACCCACCCCACCCTCTCGCGCCCATTTCCCGCGCCCACCCCCCCACCCGCCTCCGGCGGTGGGTCGTCCGCTGCGGACCCGGCTTCCAGTTCCCGCCGAGTCCGCAAGCTCTCCCCCTGCGCAGGAAGTCGGGCGCGCCGACTTCCTGCGCGGAGGTGGGTCAGTCGGCGACGAAGTGGTCGAACTCGCCGGCCTTGACGCCGAGGACGAAGGCGGCCCACTTGCGGGGGGTGGTGCGGACGATGATCGAGTCGTTCTTGGGGTCGCGGAGTTCGACCATGCCGTTGACGGTGCGGATCTCCAGGGCGTCCTCGCCCTCGCCGCCGGGGGCGGCCTTCTGCCAGGTGTCCATGGGGTTTGTCCCTTCGGGGGTCTGCCGGCGGCCCCTCGCGGAGGAGCGAGGGGCCACCGGAACGATTTGGCTAAGCCTTGGTGAAGTGGTCGAACTCGCCGCGCTTGACGCCCTCGATCCAGAGCGCGAACTTCGTGGGGGTGGTGGTGACGATCGAGTCGGGGTCGTCGGACTCGCGGATCTGGATGAGGCCTTCGGTGGTGCGTATTTCGACGCACTGGTTGCTGTTGCCGCTCATTGAGGACTTCTGCCAGCGGGTCATCGGGATCGTCAGCCTTTCAGGTCCGTCATGATGCGCCGAATGAAGTCGCGGGACTCCTCGGGGTCGAGGGCGAGGGAGTCGGACTCGGCGACGATGGCGCGATAGGACGCGAGGTCCGCTTCCGAGTCGATGAACTGCGGACCCTGGGTCAGGTCGATCTGCACGGTGTCCAGCGCGGGGACAGGTCCCCGCGCGAGGAAGAGGTCTTCACCCGAGCCCGGGTACGTGTCGACGCTGAAGGGGATCGCCCGGATGGTGACCCAGGGGCGCTCGGCATCGTCGAGAAGGCTTGCGAGCTGTTCCCGGAGGACCACGGGACCACCGAACTGCATCCGTAGCGCGGCCTCGTGTATGAACGCCGTGAACGGGCGTCCAGCGGTGAGGACTTGTTGGCGTTCCGTACGGAAGGCGGTTCGCACGTCGGCGTCATGGCGCGGCAGCGGCGGGCGCAGTCGGGCGAACATCGCGGCGGCGTATCGGCTGGTCTGGAGCAGGCCGGGGATCGAGGTCGTGTTCAGGACCAGGAGCGATTCGGCGTGGTGTTCGAGCTCGGCGATGTCGAGCATTCCGGCGGGGACCCGGCCTCGAAAGTGGTGCCACCAGTGCGTGCCGCGATCCTGCGTCATCAGGATCAGGGCTTCGAGGAGCGGGGTGTCGGCGGACTTGCAGGCCGATGCCCAGGAGCGGAGGCGGTCGGTGCTGATGCCGGACTTCCCGTTCTCCATCTGGGAGATCTTGGGTACGTCGGTGCCCAGTGCCGCAGCCATGGCCTTCGGGCTCATGCCCGCGTGTTCGCGCAGCCTGCGGAGTTCCGCGCCGAGTCGTTGCTGGCGCACGCTGGGCGCCAGGCGTGGTGGCATGCGCGTCTCTCCTCAGGTCGGTGCTTTCGGTGCAGTCTGCCGCGCTGTGGACACAGGGTCCACAGGGTCGCTCGATAGGGTGAAGTGCTCCAGAACTAGTAGCAACGATTGCCCCATGAAGCCTAGCGTCGGCGACGCAGGGTCACTGACGTAGCCACAGGACGCCTGAAGAGCACCCCCGTTCATGCCGGGGGCGAGCCACGGGTGATGGGCCTGCGTGGGTGGCCGACCTCGTCCCTCAATCGGACTGGAGACAGTCGATGGTGCTTCCACTCCTGCGTCCGCTCGACGCCGACGCCGTCGGAGAATTCCGGCTCGACCTCTTCCCTCCCGCGGCTCCCGAGGTGGTGGGGGTGCTGCGGCGGTTGTTGCGGGAGATGCTGACGGTGGTCGGTGCGGATCCGGACGGGCCCTGTCTGATCCTCTCCGAGCTCGTCACCAACGCCCTGCTCCACGGCGCCGGGGCGCCGAGCGTGGTGCTCGAACTCCGTTGCGGGCGGCTCTACATCGCCGTCGCGGACGGATCGACCGCCGTGCCCCGGCGGCGGGAGCCGGATGTGGCTCGAACGTGTGGGCGGGGGCTTGACCTCGTCGCCGCTTTGGCCGATGACTGGGGTGTGGAACTCATCGGGGTGTGTGGCAAAGCGGTTTGGGCCGTGGCGGCGGTCGATCACTGATGGCCGTGGTGTTGTTGACCGGCCTGTTGGTGTCGGTGGTCTTCGTCGGGGTGGTGGCGCAGATCATCGCGACCCGTCAGCCGCGCGAAAGACACCTGGCGAAACGGGACTTGGCCGACAAGTAGCGGTCAGCCGGCGGCGAGGCGCTGCTCCAGGCGGGCGCGGGCGGGCGGCCATTCCTCGCGCAGCATCGAGAAGTACGCCGTGTCGCGCCAGACGCCGGTGGCGCGCCGCTTCTCGCGGCGGTGGACGCCCTCGAACTGGGCGCCCAGGCGCAGGATCGCGTTGCGCGAGCGGTCGTTGAGCGCGTCGGTCTTCCAGAACACCCGGCCCATGCCCAGGTCGTCGAAGGCGTGGGTGAGCAGCAGCAGCTTCGACTCGGTGTTGACGGCGGAGCGCCACACGGACCGCGCGTACCAGGTGCCGCCGATCTCGACGAGCTCGTCCTCCGCGCGGAAGTCGTAGTAGCCGGTGATGCCGACGGCCCGGCCGGACCCGAGCTCGATCACGGCGAACTTCACCGCGTTCCCGGCCGCCACCTCGCCGAGGCGGATGTCCAGCATCGCGCCCAGCTCCTCCTCCGACGCGGGTGCGCTGAACGGGACCCAGCGCCAGACCTCGGGGTCGGGGCCGACGGCGGTCCACAGGTCGGACAGGTGTCGGCGCTCCAGCGGCTCCAGTCGGACGTGGCGGCCGGTGAGGGTGGTGGGGGCGGGAAGCTTCGCTGTCATGATCCAAACGGTAACCCGGCATTGAACTAGACGCAATGGGTTAATGAACTAGTGCAATAGGGAGGAGGTAAGGGCAGGGCCCCGTGGGTGATCCCGCGGGGCCCTGCTCAAAAGACCCGGAGGCCTACAGGAACGAGTTGATCTGGATCGTCTCGTCCCGGCCCGGGCCGACGCCGATGGCGGAGATCGGGGCGCCCGACATCTCCTCCAGCGCCTTCACGTACGCCTGGGCGTTCTTCGGCAGCTCGGCGAAGGTCTTCGCCCCGCTGATGTCCTCGGTCCAGCCCGGCAGCGTCTCGTAGATCGGCTTGGCGTGGTGGAAGTCCGACTGGTTGTACGGCAGCTCCTCGACCCGGCGGCCGTCGATCTCGTACGCGACGCAGACCGGGATCTGCTCCCAGCCGGTGAGCACGTCGAGCTTGGTGAGGAAGAAGTCGGTGAGGCCGTTGACCCGGGTCGCGTAGCGCGCGATCACCGCGTCGAACCAGCCGCAGCGGCGGTCGCGGCCGGTGGTGACACCGCGCTCGCCACCGATCCGGCGCAGCGCCTCGCCGTCCGCGTCCAGCAGCTCGGTCGGGAACGGGCCGGAGCCGACGCGGGTGGTGTAGGCCTTCAGGATGCCGATGACCCGGTCGATCTTGGTCGGGCCGATGCCGGCACCGGTGCAGGCGCCGCCCGAGGTCGGGTTGCTGGAGGTGACGAACGGGTACGTGCCGTGGTCGACGTCGAGCAGGGTGCCCTGGCCGCCCTCCAGCAGGACGACCTTGCCGGCCTTCAGCGCCTGGTCCAGCACCAGGGTGGTGTCGGCCAGGAAGGGCCTGATCTTGTCCGCGTAGCCCAGGTACTCCTCGAGCACCAGGTCGGCGGGGATGGCGCGGCGGTTGTAGAGCTTGACCAGGACCTGGTTCTTGTCGTGCAGCGCCGCCTCGATCTTCTGCTGGAGGATCGACTCGTCGAAGAGGTCCTGCACCCGGATGCCGACGCGGTTGATCTTGTCCGCGTAGGTCGGGCCGATGCCGCGGCCGGTGGTGCCGATCCGGCGCTTGCCGAGGAAGCGCTCGGTGACCTTGTCCAGGGTGCGGTGGTACGGCGTGATCAGGTGGGCGTTGCCCGAGATCAGCAGCTTGGAGGTGTCGATGCCGCGCTCGTTCAGGCCCTTGAGCTCGGAGAGCAGCACGCCCGGGTCGATGACGACGCCGTTGCCGATCACCGGCGTCACGTTCGGGCTGAGGATGCCGGAAGGCAGCAGGTGCAGCGCGTACTTCTGGTCGCCGATGACCACCGTGTGACCGGCGTTGTTGCCGCCCTGGTAGCGGACGACGTAGTCGACGGAGCCGCCGAGGAGGTCGGTCGCCTTCCCCTTGCCCTCGTCTCCCCACTGAGCGCCAACGAGCACGAGTGCCGGCACAGGCGTACACCCCTTCCGGTTGGGGCATCCTGCGTAGGCCGCAGTCTGCCCCGAGATAGACGAAGCCCCTGGCGCAATAGCGCAAGGGGCTCTTGCACCGAGAGATTACCTGAGGAAGGACCGGTTGTGTCGTCCCTGTCCACGCCTGCGACCGGCGGCCCGGAGCCGCTTCTCCTGCTCCTCGACCCGGCGGCCCGGCAGTCCGACGGGGAGTCGGTGCGGATCGCGAAGGACGTTCTCTCCGGTGGGACGGACGTCAAGGTGGCCTATCCGGAGACGCCCGCCGAGCTCGATCGGGTGCTTTCGCACCGCGGCCGGAGGCGACCGGTGGTGATCGGTTCCGACCTCGCGCTCCAGCGGGTCCTCCAGGCGCTGTACCGCCAACGCGAGCTGGGCACCGACCCGGTGGGCCTGGTTCCGGTCGGCCGCCCGGCGGAGCTGGCGGCGGCCCGGGCGCTCGGGGTGCCGGCCGCGCCGGTCGCGGCGGCGCGCGCGGTGCTGACCGGGACGGCCCGGAAACTGGACCTGCTGGTGGACGACGGCGGCGGGGTGGCGCTCGGCGGGGTGCGGATCTCGGGGAGCGGGGCGCGCCGTCCGGTAGGCCGTCCGGGCGGATGGCGTTCGCTATGGGCGAAACTGGCTGCGGCCGAGCAGGGGACCGTACTCGCCCCTGAACCGGCCGGACGGACCGAGTGGCGTGAACGCGGCGAACGCGGCGAACGCGGTGAGGGGGCCGGGCGGACGGAGCAGGGCGAGCCGGTGCCCCGGGCCGAGCACAGCTCCCGGCTGCGGGTCGAGGCGGACGGCCGGCTGCTCGCCGACATCCACCGCCCGGTCCGGCTGGTCCAGGTGACCCTGCCCGCCGGCGAGGCGGCCGGCGAGGGCGTGATGGAGATCGTGGTCCGCGCGCCGGGCGCCCTGCTCCGCGCCCGGGCGGCCAGCATCTCGGTGGCCGGCCGGGGCTTCGGCTATGAGGCGGACGGCCGCCCGGTCGGCCCGGTCCGGGCCCGTACCTGGACGGTCCACGCGGGCTGCTGGGGCCTGCTGCTGCCCGCCGGATAGCGGGCCGGGCGACCCTGGGTAGCGGGGCGACTCCACCCCGGCCGACGTGCCACCCCGGGTGAGCAGGCTCACGTTGAACGAACGGCGGCCGAACGCCCGGCGAAGCGCCCGCCGCGCGCAGAACGCGCCAACGGGCGCGAACCGCAAGGGCAAGCGCGTCGCCGCGGAATTCCGGTACGCCGAAATGCGCATCCGGTAAGGGGTTTTGTCTACGCGCGTTACCGGCAGACCACCGCGCAATACCGGCCGCCCGGGGTCCGGAAGGGCGGGCCGACTGTCCTAGACTCGATGGCGTGCCACGTGGTGACGGAAGACTCAACCACGATCTTCTTCCCGGTGAGAAAGGCCCCCAGGACGCTTGCGGCGTCTTCGGTGTCTGGGCTCCCGGCGAGGAGGTCGCCAAGCTCACGTTCTTCGGCCTTTACGCCCTGCAGCACCGCGGTCAGGAATCCGCGGGCATCGCAGTGAGCAACGGCTCCCAGATTCTCGTCTTCAAGGACATGGGGCTCGTCTCCCAGGTCTTCGACGAGGCCTCCCTGGGGTCGTTGCACGGGCATATCGCCGTCGGACACGCCCGCTACTCGACCACCGGTTCCTCGGTCTGGGAGAACGCCCAGCCGACCTTCCGGGCGACCGTGCACGGCTCCCTGGCCCTCGGTCACAACGGAAACCTGGTGAACACCGCCGAACTGGCGGCCATGGTCGCCGAACTCCCCGGCGAGGAGCACGTCTCCCGCTCCGGGCGGTCGTCCGCGACCAACGACACCGACCTGGTGACCGCGCTGCTCGCCGGCCACCCGGACCTCTCCATCGAGGAGACCGCCAAGCTGGTGCTGCCCAGCGTCAAGGGCGCCTTCTCGCTCGTCTTCATGGACGAGCACACGCTCTACGCCGCCCGCGACCCGCAGGGCATCCGCCCGCTGGTGCTGGGCCGGCTGGAGCGCGGCTGGGTGGTCGCCTCCGAGACGGCGGCGCTGGACATCTGCGGCGCCTCCTTCATCCGCGAGGTCGAGCCCGGCGAGCTCATCGCCATCGACGAGAACGGCATGCGCACCTCGCGCTTCGCCGAGGCGAAGCCCAAGGGCTGCGTCTTCGAGTACGTCTACCTGGCCCGCCCCGACACCTCCATCGCCGGCCGCAACGTGCACCTCTCCCGCGTGGAGATGGGCCGCCGCCTGGCGAAGGAGGCCCCGGTCGAGGCCGACCTGGTGATAGCGACGCCCGAGTCCGGCACCCCCGCCGCGATCGGCTACGCCGAGGCCAGCGGAATCCCGTACGGCTCCGGCCTGGTGAAGAACGCCTACGTGGGCCGCACCTTCATCCAGCCCAGCCAGACCATCCGCCAGCTCGGCATCCGGCTCAAGCTCAACCCGCTGCGCGAGGTCATCCAGGGCAAGCGCCTGGTGGTCGTGGACGACTCGATCGTCCGCGGCAACACCCAGCGCGCCCTGGTGAAGATGCTCCGCGAGGCCGGCGCCGCCGAGGTGCACATCCGGATCTCCTCCCCGCCGGTGAAGTGGCCCTGCTTCTTCGGCATCGACTTCGCCACCCGCGCGGAGCTGATCGCCAACGGCATGACCATCGAGGAGATCGGCCGCACCCTCGGTGCGGACTCGCTCGCCTACATCTCGATCGACGGCATGATCGAGGCCACCAAGCAGCCGAAGGACCGGCTCTGCCGGGCCTGCTTCGACGGGGAGTACCCGATGGAGCTGCCGGACCCGGCGCTGCTCGGCAAGCTCCTGCTGGAGGCCGAGATCAAGGGCGGCCAGCAGGCCCCCCCGGTCCGCGGCAAGCCGACCAGCGGCAGCGACCTGGACGGCGTCCAGTCGCTGCTCGGCGGGGCTGGCGCGGCCGACGCGCTGCGCCGGCCGTAAGCGCTCCCACGGTGGGGTCCCGCGATCCGGGACCCCATCGCTGTTCCGACCCCCCACCACAGACCCGAAAGGGCCGCACAGCAGTGACTACCGACCAGAACGGTGCCACCTACGCCGCCGCCGGCGTCGACATCGAGGCGGGCGACCGCGCCGTCGAGCTCATGAAGCAGTGGGTGAAGAAGGCCAACCGCCCCGAGGTGGTCGGCGGTCTCGGCGGATTCGCCGGCCTCTTCGACGTCTCGGCCTTCAAGAACTACGAGCGGCCACTGCTGGCCTCGGCCACCGACGGCGTGGGGACCAAGGTGGCCATCGCGGCCGCCATGGACAAGCACGACACCATCGGCCACGACCTCGTGGGCATGGTCGTGGACGACATCGTGGTGTGCGGCGCCGAGCCGCTCTTCATGACCGACTACATCTGCGTCGGCAAGGTCGTCCCGGAGCGGGTCGCCGCCATCGTCAAGGGCATCGCCGAGGGCTGCGCCCTGGCCGGCTGCGCCCTGGTCGGCGGCGAGACCGCCGAGCACCCGGGCCTGCTCGGGCCGGACGAGTACGACGTCGCGGGCGCCGGCACCGGCGTGGTCGAGGCGGACGCGCTGCTGGGCGCCGAGCGCGTCCGGGCCGGCGACGTGGTGATCGCGATGGCCGCCTCCGGCCTGCACTCCAACGGCTACTCGCTGGTCCGCCACGTGCTGCTGAACCAGGCCGGCTGGAAGCTGGACCGCAGGGTCGAGGAGTTCGGCCGCACGCTCGGCGAGGAACTGCTGGAGCCGACCCGGATCTACTCGCTGGACTGCCTGGCGCTGATCCGGGCCACCGAGGTGCACGCCTTCTCGCACGTCACCGGCGGCGGCCTGGCGGCCAACCTGGCCCGGGTGATCCCGGACGGCCTGCACGCCCGCCTGGACCGCGGCACCTGGACCCCGCTGCCGGTCTTCCGGACCGTCGCCGAGGTCGGCAAGGTGGCCACCCTGGAGATCGAGAAGACGCTCAACATGGGCGTCGGCATGGTCGCGGTCGTCCCGCCGCACTCGGTGGACGTCGTGCTGTCGGTCCTGGAGGACCGCGGCGTGGAGTCCTGGGTGCTGGGCGACATCGTCGACCGGACCGCCGAGCACGCGGACGGCGCGGCCCTCTACAACGCCTACGAGGGCTTCGTCGCCGGCTGAGCGCGGGGTACGCGGGAGGCCCCGTCGGCGTCACGCCGGCGGGGTCTTCGCACAGCCGCCGCACAGCGCGCGCCGGGCGGGGGGAGTGCGGGAACGCCGAAAACCGGCCCGGTGCACTGGGCACCGAGGCCGGTCGGTCAGACTGGGAGACTACGCGCGACGGCGGGCCTGGGAGGGCCCGGTACCCGACTCGGTGTCGTCGTCCTCGTCGTCATCGGCGTAACGAGCCGCGTACTCCGCGTAGGGGTCGTCGTCCTCGTCCTCTTCGATCGGCTCAGGCTCGATCGGGGAGGTGGAGGGCGATACGCCCAGCTCGCTGGAGAGACGATTGGCGTCGAACCCGCCGCTGTTGTACTTCAGCTCGCGGGCGACCTTCGTCTGCTTGGCCTTGGCCCGGCCGCGCCCCATGGGTCGACCCCCTCAACGATGGGGCTCACGGCCCCGAGTCTGACACGTGTTCATGATCAAGAGCGGCCTGCCCGAATGGGGAGGACCGTCCCTTGGAGCATTAACGGTACCTGTTTCTGCCGCTGGACGGTACGTCGTCAGTGTGACGTGGCGCGCACCGGCTGCACCCGCGACCGGGTCGTCCCAGGTCAGGGGAGGTTTTGCGGCTTTGTGCACGCTGTCCGGAGGTGTCTCAGGTCCGTTGTTCCCGGACTGATTATCCCCCCTAGGGGGGCTTCGGATCACCCGATCGGAGGCAGATTCGAGAATCCGGTTCCACATCGTGATGCGCGCGGGACGGCAGCGGGGGACGCGGCGGGGGACGGCAACGGGGGGCGGCAACCGGCCGCCCCCCGCGCACCCCGGTCCGGATCAGGCCCGGCGGGCACCCGGCAGCAGCACCGAGCGCAGCGCGCTGATCTCGCGCATCCGCTTCTCCGCGAGGCGGTCGGCGGCGACGGCCGGCGGCACGCCGTCGGCGGCGGCCCGGGTGAAGATCTCCAGGGTGGTGTCGAAGATCTTCGTCGCCTTGTTCTTGGCGCGCTCGAAGTTGAAGCCGTCGATCTCGTCGGCGACCTGGATGACGCCGCCGGAGTTCACCAGGTAGTCCGGGGCGTAGAGGATGCCGCGGTCGGCGAGGTCCTTCTCGACGCCCGGGTGGGCCAGCTGGTTGTTGGCGGCGCCGCAGACGATGACGGTGCCGAACTCGCCCAGCGCGGCCACGCTGTCGTCGGTGAGGGCGCCACCGAGCGCGCAGGGGGCGTAGACGTCCAGCTTGGCCTGGAGCAGCGCGGCGGTGTCGGCGACGACCTCCACCTCCGGGTGGGCGGCGCGCACGCGGTTGACGGCGGTCTCCGAGACGTCGGTGACGACGACGGTGGCGCCGTCCGCGACCAGGTGGCCGACCAGGTAGTGGCCGACCTTGCCGACGCCGGCGACGCCGACCCGCTTGCCGCGCAGGGTCGGCTGGCCCCAGCGGGCCTGGGCCGAGGCGCGCATGCCCTGGAAGACGCCGAAGGCGGTGAGGATGGACGAGTCGCCGGCGCCGCCGTGCTCGGGCGAGCGGCCGGTGACGAACCCGGTCTCGCGGGCCACCACGTCCATGTCCTGGACGTAGGTGCCCACGTCGCAGGCGGTGATGTAGCGGCCGCGCAGCGACTCGACGAAGCGGCCGTAGGCGCGGAGCATCGCCTCGTTCTTGTCCTTGTTCGGGTCGCCGATGATGACGGCCTTGCCGCCGCCGAGGTCCAGGCCGGCGAGCGCGTTCTTGTAGGACATACCGCGGGAGAGGTTGAGCGCGTCCTCCAGCGCCGCCTCCTCGGAGGCGTACGGGAAGAACCGGGTGCCGCCGAGGGCCGGGCCCAGCGCGGTGGAGTGGATGGCGATGATCGCCTTCAGCCCGGAGGAGCGGTCGTGGCAGAGCACGACCTGCTCGTGGCCGTCGCCGTTGGCGCCGTCCTGGGAGTTGCCGAAGATCCTGCCGAGCACGCCGGGTGCGGAGTGCGTGGTGGCGGCGGTCTGTACGTCGGTCACTGTGGTGACTCCAGTATTCGAGGCCCGCTGCTGTGGTGCGGGCGCCTAAGGCGAAGCGTAGTCGCGCGGGCTCCGCCGGTCCGCCCCCTTGGCGAAGCCCGGGCCGACTGTCCGAGGAGTGAGACGGCAGGGCTGTCAGCAGCCCGTTCGTGGTCGGCGAGTGCGTCCGCGAACGGACTGCCGCAGGACCGCGGCAGGGTCGCCGCCGGACCGCCGCAGGACCGGGCCGGCCGGACACTCCCGGGCGGCCGGGGGTGCGTGGGACGATGCAGGACGTGACCGTCGTCCGTACCTCCGTGCTGCCGCCCTACGCCGCGCACCTCCGGGTCTACGAGCCGCTGGCCGCGTACCCGGAACCCGAGCGGGCGCGCTGGCAGGCCTACGCGGCGGAGCACGGGCCGGACGCGCCGGAGGCGGGCCGCTCGGTGGCCGCCGCGGTCCTCGCGGAGCAGCGCTCGGCGCTGGCCGAGCTGATCGGCCGGACCCCGCGGCCGCTGCCGGACCGGGAGGCCGACCGGGCCTTCGTTCGGCTGGTGGACGGGGTGCTGTACGTCTGCCCGTGGGCGACCAGGCTGCGCAACTGGCAGGCGCTGGAGGAGCTGCGCGCGGGGGCGCCGGTGGCGCTGCTGGACACCGCCCTGCCGCCGGCCACCCGGGAGGTGGCGGAGGCGGACCGGGAGCGCTGGCGGGCCGACCATCCGGACGCCCGGCCGTGGATCCTCACCAGCCGGTGGGAGGTGCCGGTGCGGTGGTTCCTGCCGTTCGGGGACGAGGATCGATGCTTCGTTCCCGCAGGGACGGGGGAGAAGGAGGAGGGGGAGCGCGGGGACGGGGTGTCACTGTTCTATCTGACGCCGATGGCGCAGGCGCGCCGCCGGGTGGCCCGGGCGTACCGGGCGCTGCGCGAGGCGGTGCCGGAAGGGGAGCTGGTGCGGGGGGCCGAGCAGGTCGGGCGGTGGCTGGAGGAGTTCCATCCGCGGTCGCTGGTGGAGCTGGACTACGGGGGGCTGGTGCATCTGCTGGGGCCGGAGCGGCTGCTGGCGGACCGTTCGGCGGGGGAACTCGAGGACGGGCTGCGGGCGCTGCGGGCGGGGGACGCGGCGGAGGCGCTGCGCGCGTACGAGGCGCTGACGGGGCGCTGGCGGCGGGTGCTGGCGCTGCGCCACGCGAACTGAGCCGTCGGGCGGGCCGGCGGAGCCGGTGGACGGGCCGGCGGAGCCGGTGGGCGGGCCGAGCGGCCGGGTCGGAGCCGGTGGGCCGGCCGGCTGAGGCGGCGTCATCGCTGGTCGGAGGGGGTGTCGGTGGTACTTGCAAGACGGCAAGGGCCCTATGGCCCGGCCCGCATGACCAAGGTCCCAGTTCGGGTCAATACCTGCCGAACGTGACACTACTCACCGTTGACGCGAACTAACCCCTATGTGCAAAAATGGGACAACCAGCCCAACTTCACGTGAGCGTGCCCACTTTTGGGTGGTTCTGGAGCCGATGTGTGCTTTGCGGGAAAACGGCGGGTCTGGTCCTCTCGTAACCGAATGTCACTATAAGGTGACTGCCCGTTATGGGGTGGTCCATCGCCATCCGTCGGCCTTGAACCCGTGAGGGGTCAATTTTGGCGGTTTGGTCGATAGGGCTGGACGGATGGTGTAGTTGTAGACACCAGGACAAGCCGTTCGTCCTATAACCGACTCGGCCCGTCTATGCCATTTCGGGCATCGCGGGCCAAGGTGCAGAATTTGAAGGATAGAACCGCCCTGGTTCGGTTCTCCCGAGGAGGCCGCTCATGACCGCTCGTACCCCCGATGCCGAGCCCCTGCTGACGCCGGCAGAGGTCGCCACCATGTTCCGTGTGGATCCGAAGACCGTGACGCGCTGGGCCAAGGCCGGCAAGCTCACGTCCATCCGCACCCTGGGGGGCCATCGCCGATACCGTGAGGCGGAGGTGCGCGCCCTGCTGGCCGGTATTCCGGCCCAGCGAACCGAGGCCTGACAGAGGCCCCGCTCAAGGCTCTTTGAAAGGGGCCGCTTACCGGACTCCGCCGGGTCCGGTAAGCGGCCCCTTTGTTTTGCCCCGGCGCAGTTCTTCTACAGAACTGTCGTACTCACGCGACTCACCCGGAATGTCGAACTCCGGATAACGATTTGAGGATGAAGGGATGGGGGGGATTTACTGTGAATAGCAGTACTATTTTA
Organism: Kitasatospora misakiensis; assembly: GCF_042656005.1. Lineage (NCBI taxonomy): Bacteria > Bacillati > Actinomycetota > Actinomycetes > Kitasatosporales > Streptomycetaceae > Kitasatospora > Kitasatospora misakiensis. Next base: position 85,616 of record NZ_JBHSOF010000007.1, read on the forward strand.
CATATTAAATTAGTGGGTTCAGGAACGGGTGTCCGAACGACCGGTTCCCGGAGGGGGTGCGTGGTGACCGTCACACGCACGATGACTTGTGGCTCAGGCCCGGTCCGGGGTAAGGGGACCGGCCGGCAAAACGCGAGAGGCCCGGAACCAAACGGTTCCGGGCCTCTCGACTACGGCGATCCCGACGGGACTTGAACCCGCGACCTCCACCTTGACAGGGTGGCGAGCTAACCAACTGCTCCACGGGACCAGAGTGTTTCCTGATCCGTTCGCTTCGCTTGCCGCGCTGCGAACAAGACAGACTGTAGCCCATGCGGGGCCCCCAGGTCCAAACGGCTTCCGAGGGCCCCCGCCCGGCCCGTCCGCAGCTCAGGCGGGCAGGACGGGGGCCGGACGGGGCAGACAGCGTCAGGCGGCTCAGAGCGTGGCCCTGGCCGCCTCCATGGCCTTCAGGATCCGCTTCTCCGAGACGGGTGACGGTGTGCCCAGCGACTGGGCGAAGAAGCTGACCCGCAGCTCCTCGATCATCCAGCGGATCGCCAGCACCTCCGGGGACGGCTGCCGGCCGGGCGGCACGGCCGCCAGCAGCTCCCCGTAGGCCTGCTGGACCTGCTGGACCTTCAGCAGCTGCTGGGCGTCCCGCTGCGGGTGGTTGGGCAGCGCCTCCAGCCGGCGGTCCACCGCCAGCAGGTAGCGCTTGAGGTCCGGCAGCCGCTGCCAGCCGGTCGCCGTGACGAAGCCCGGGTGCACCAGCGAGGCCAGGTGCAGCCGGATGTCGTTCACCGCGTTCAGCAGCACCGGGCTGCTCACCGCCTTCAACCGGGTCGACGCCTTGTGGAAGGCGATCAGCGCGGTCGCCGTCTTCAGCGTGGTGTCCGCCGAGAGGTCGTACAGATCGGCCCGGACCTTGTCGCGCAGCGCCGCGAACGCCGCCTCGTCCCAGGCCGGACCGCCGGCCAGGGTCATCAGCCGGTCGGCGGCGCAGGCCACCACGTCCTCGAACATCGCCGGGATCGACCCGTGCGGGTTGTACGACAGCGCGAGCTTGGCCTGGTTGCCCAGCCGGCCCTGGATCGACTTGGCGGGCGAGGTGGTGGAGAGCGTCAGCAGCCGCCGGGTGCCCTTCCACATCGCCTGCTGCTGCGCCTGCGGGGTGTCGAACAGCTTGATGCCGACCGACGCGCCCTCGTCCACCAGCGCCGGGTAGGCGCGCAGCGCGTGGCCGCGGGAGCGCTGCTCGAAGGTGCGCTGGAGCACCGGCAGGCCGGCCGGCCAGGCGGTCAGCCCGGACTGCTCGATGCCCCGGCCGGAGGCGGCCGAGGAGAGCGTCTCCTTCAGCTTCGGCTTGAGCCGCAGGCGCAGCTCCTCCAGGTCCTTGGACTCGGCGAGCCTCTTGCGGCCGTCCACCACCCGGAAGGTCACCTTGAGGTGCTCGGGGACCCGTTCGCCGTCCCAGGCCTCCGGCGGCACGGTGACCGCCGTCAGGCGCTTCAGGGTGTGCTCCAGGGCCGGCAGCAGCGGCTCCTGGCGCTCCTGGTGGTTCCTCAGCTCGCGCAGCGCGGCGCGGGCGAAGTCCGGGGCGGGCACGAAGTTGCGCCGCACCGCCTTCGGCAGCGACTTGATCCAGGCCGTGACCAGCTCCTCGCGCAGGCCCGGGATCTGCCAGTCGAAGCCCTCCGCGGTGACCTGGTTGAGCACCGGCAGCGGGATGTGGACGGTCACGCCGTCCGCGTCGCTGCCCGGCTCGAACTGGTAGGTCAGCGTGAACCGCAGCTTGCCCTGCTGCCAGTGGTCCGGGTAGTCGGCCTCGGTGACGCCGTCCGCGGCGTCGTTGATCAGCATCGACTTCTCGAAGTTGAGCAGGTCGGGCTGGTCGTGCCGGGCCTTCTTCCACCAGGCGTCGAAGTGCCGGGTGGAGACGATGTCCTCGGGCAGCCGGCCGTCGTAGAAGTCGAAGAGGGTCTGGTCGTCGACCATGATGTCCCGGCGGCGGGCCCGGTTCTCCAGCTCCTCGACCTCGCTGAGCAGCTGGCGGTTCTCGGCGAAGAAGCGGTGGTGGGTCTCCCAGTCGCCCTCGACCAGGGCGTTGCGGATGAACAGCTCGCGGCAGAGCTCCGGGTCGATCCTGCCGTAGTTGACCTTCCGCTGGGCGACGACCGGCACCCCGTAGAGGGTGACCTTCTCGAACGCCAGGACGGCCCCGGACTTCTTCTCCCAGTGCGGCTCGCTGTAGCTGCGCTTCACCAGGTGGCCGGCCAGCGGCTCGACCCACTCGGGCTCGATCTTGGCGTTGATCCGGGCCCAGAGCCGGGAGGTCTCCACCAGCTCGGCGGACATCACCCAGCGCGGCGGCTTCTTGAACAGGCCGGAGCCGGGGAAGACCGCGAACCGGGCGCCGCGGGCGCCGCCGTACTCGCGCTTCTCCACGTCGTACAGGCCGATGTGCGAGAGCAGGCCGGCCAGCAGCGACTGGTGGATCCGGTCGGCGTCCGGCTCGGCGTCGTCGTGGGCCTCCTCGATGGTGACACCGAGCTGCTTGGCGACCGTGCGGAGCTGGGAGTAGATGTCCTGCCACTCCCGTATCCGCAGGTAGTTGAGGAACTCGGCCTTGCACATCCGGCGGAACGCGGAGGAGGAGAGCTCGCGCTGCTGCTCCCGTACGTAGCGCCACATGGCGAGGAAGGAGAGGAAGTCGGAGCTCTCCGAGCTGAACCGGCGGTGCCGTTCGTCGGCGGCCTGGCGCTTCTCGGCGGGGCGCTCGCGCGGGTCCTGGATGGAGAGCGCGGCGGCGATCACCATGACGTCGCGCACGCAGCCGTTCCGGTCGGCCTCCAGCACCATCCGGGCCATCCGCGGGTCCACCGGGAGCTGGGCCAGCTGGCGGCCGAGCGGGGTGAGCCGTTTGCGGACGTCCTTCTCGGCCGGGTCGAGCGCGCCCAGCTCGTGCAGGAGGCTGATGCCGTCCTTGATGTTGCGGGAGTCCGGCGGGTCCAGGAACGGGAAGGCGGCGATGTCGCCGAGGCCCGCGGCGGTCATCTGGAGGATGACCGAGGCCAGGTTGGTGCGCAGGATCTCGGCGTCGGTGAACTCGGGGCGGGAGAGGAAGTCCTCCTCCGAGTAGAGCCGGATGCAGATGCCGTCCGAGGTGCGGCCACAGCGGCCCTTGCGCTGGTTGGCGCTGGCCTGGCTGATCGCCTCGATCGGCAGCCGCTGGACCTTGGTGCGGTGGCTGTAGCGGGAGATCCGGGCGGTGCCCGGGTCGATCACGTACTTGATGCCGGGGACGGTGAGGCTGGTCTCGGCGACGTTGGTGGCCAGCACGATCCGGCGGGAGGAGGAGCGCTGGAAGACCTTGTGCTGCTCGGCGGAGCTCAGCCGGGCGTAGAGCGGCAGGACCTCGGTGTGCTTCAGCCGGAGCTTGCCGAGCGCGTCGGCGGTGTCCCGGATCTCGCGCTCGCCGGAGAGGAAGACCAGGATGTCGCCCGGGCCCTCGGCCTGGAGCTCCTCGGCGGCGTCGCAGATCGCCTGGATCTGGTCGCGGTCGCGGTCGACCTCGTCGGCGTCGCCGTCCTCGTCGTTCTCGTCGACGATCGGGCGGTAGCGGACCTCGACCGGATAGGTGCGGCCGGAGACCTCGACGATCGGGGCGTCCTCGAAGTGCCGGGCGAACCGCTCGGGGTCGATGGTCGCCGAGGTGATGATCACCTTGAGGTCGGGGCGGCGGGGCAGCAGCTGCTTGAGGTAGCCGAGCAGGAAGTCGATGTTGAGGCTGCGCTCGTGCGCCTCGTCGATGATCAGGGTGTCGTACTGGCGGAGCTCGCGGTCGGTCTGGATCTCCGCGAGCAGGATGCCGTCGGTCATCAGCTTGACCAGGGTGTCCGGGCCGACCTGGTCGGTGAACCTGACCTTCCAGCCGACCGCCCCGCCGAGCGGGCTGTCCAGCTCCTCGGCGACCCGCTCGGCCACCGTGCGGGCGGCGATCCGGCGGGGCTGGGTGTGGCCGACCAGGCCCCGTACGCCGCGGCCCAGCTCCAGGCAGATCTTGGGGATCTGGGTGGTCTTGCCGGAGCCGGTCTCACCGGCCACGATCACCACCTGGTGGTCGCGGACGGCCGCCAGGATCTCGTCCTTCTTCTGGCTGACCGGGAGCTCGGCGGGGTACCGGATCACCGGCACCGCGCCGCGGCGCCGCTCCAGCAGCAGCTCGGCCTTCTCGATGTCGGCGGCGATCTCGGCGGCGATCTTCGCGCGGGCCTCGGGCTTGCGGACGCGGCGGGCGCCCTCCAGCCGGCGGCCGATCCGCACCTGGTCGCGCAGGGTCAGTTCGGGCAGGCGCGCGGCCAGCTCGCCGATGCCGGGCCCGTCGCTCCGGGCAGGCTCGGCGGCGGACTGGACTGCGGGAGAACTCACGGCGGGCATCCCTCTAGGTTCGCAAGGAGGAGCGGTGGAGCGCACCTCGGTTTTCGAGCGCCTCCAGTGTCACAGGGGACGCCCGTCCGCTGCCAACGGCGGCCCGGTTCGCCGGGGAAACCGTCCGGAGCGCGGCGGTCGCGGTGGGTGAGGGAGCTCGGCCCGCGGGCCCGAGGGGCTGTTTGCAAAGTCGCGTCGGGACTTTGCAAAGTCGCCCCGGACAGGCCTTAGAACGGCCGGAGGTAGATCACGGCGGCGACGGCGGAGATGGCCAGGCCGGCGACGACGCCGGCCACGGTGGGGGTGAGCCGGTCGCGCGGCCGCCGGCGGGGCTCGACGCGGGCCGAGGCCTCGGTGCTCAGCGCCCACCAGTTGCGGACGCGGTAGTACTGCTCGTCGAAGTCCGGGGACGGGTAGAGGTCGCTGTGCAGCAGCCCCGGGAGGGTCCGGCGCCGGCCGCCGGCGAGGAACATCCGCACCTGCGAGGTCGTGCTGCCCTGCGCCTCGACCGTGCGGACGTCGATCCAGCGGATCCGCTCCCAGGGGTAGCTGCGGCCGCGCCCGAAGCCCCAGGAGATGGTGATGCCCTCGGGCCCGACCGCGCTCCAGCTGCGGACCGTGACCCAGAGGCCGAGGCCGGAGAGCGCGAGCGTGGCACCGGCGAGCCAGAGGAAGCCCACCAGGCCGAGCCCGCGCCCGGCGGCGAAGCCCTGGACGGCCAGCAGGACGATCAGCACGGCCAGGTGCGACCAGGACGGGCGGTACCGGTCTCTCCCCCGGAACATCAGTTCGTTCACGGCGCGCAGACTACGCCTCAGGAACCGTACCGGGAACCTCTGTCGACCGGACCGCCGGAAGCCCCGGCGGTCAGCCGCCGAGGACGAAGTCGCGGACCAGCCGGGACCACTCGGCGGGCTTCTCGTAGAGCACGACGTGGCCGCTGTCGATCTCCGCGTAGGTGCTGCCGGGGATGGCCTCGGCCAGCTCCCGGGAGAGCCCGACCGGGACGGTGGCGTCCTGGGTGCAGCCGATCACCAGGGTGCGGGCGGTGATCCGGGGCAGCAACGGGCGGATGTCGGCGCTCAGGTTGAGGTCGATGTGGCGCAGCGCGCCCTCGGTAGGCTCGTTGCCCTTGATGATGCCGTCGAGCGCGTCGGGCTCCAGCGAGTTCAGGTGGTCGCGGCTGAACGCCGTCAGGGTGCCGAACCGGCCGAAGGCCTCGGCGTCGCCGCTGATGGCGCGCCAGGTGGTCATGTGGTTGCGCAGGTAGGCGTCGTCCGGGCGGCTCCAGCCGGCGGTGAGCACCAGGCTGCGGACCAGCTCGGGGCGGAGCGCGGCGAGGGCCGCGGCGACCACCGAGCCGAGCGAGAAGCCGACCACGTCGGCCGGGCCGTCGCCGGCCGCCTCGATCACGGCGGCGATCTGCTCGGCCAGCAGCTCGGGGGTCAGCTCGCCGCCGTCGTCCTCGGTGTCGCCGCAGCCGGCGAAGTCCGGCAGGAGGACGGTGCGGGCGTCGGTGAAGTCGCCGGTGAGGTGGCCGAAGGTGCCCGCGGCGCCGAAGCCGGTGCCGTGCACGAAGACCAGGGCCGGGTGGCCGGAGCCCTCCGCGGTGTAGGAGACGCGGGCGCTGGGGGTGGGGACGACGGGCATGGTGGGGTCTCTCCTCGGAGGGGGGACGGAACGGGTCGGGGCGGGGTGGGGGACGTGCGGGGTCAGGCGAGGCTCTTGGCGGCGGAGGCGTCGTCGACGACGGCTGCGGCCTGGCGCGGGGCGCGGTCGAAGCCGAGCGCGACCAGGACGAGGGCGACGATGCCGCCGGTGGCGACCAGGACGGCGGTGCGCAGACCGTCGGTGGTGGCCGAGCGGAGCGCCTCGCCGGTCAGGCCGTCGGTGCCGGCGTTGGCGATCGCCACCAGCGCGCCGAGGCCGACCGCGCTGCCGACCTGCTGGCCGGTGGAGACGATGCCGGAGGCGATGCCCTGCTCGTAGGGGTGCACGCCGGTCGCGGAGGCGGAGAACATCGTGGTGAAGATGACGCCCTGGCAGAGGCTGAGGACGATCAGGCCGGGCAGCAGCGCGACGTAGCTGCCGTCCGGCTCCATGGTCAGCGCGGTCGCGGCGGTGCCGAGCGCGCCGAGCAGGTAGGAGGCGATCAGGGTGGTGCGGGCGCCGAACCGGGTGGCGAGCCGGCCGCCCAGCATCGAGCCGACGAAGCCGCAGACCATCGGGATCAGGAAGGCGACGCCGGTGCGCAGCGCGCTGTACTCGTGCACGGTCTGGAAGTAGACGGTCAGGAAGTACAGCAGGGTGCCGAAGCTCGCCATGAACAGGAAGGTGGTCAGCACGCCGGTGGAGAGGTTGCGGTTGCGGAAGAGCCGCAGCGGCATCAGCGGGTCGGCGGCCCGGGCCTCGACCGCGACGAAGGCGGCGAGCAGGCCGAGGCCGAGTACGGCGGTGGTCAGCACGGTCGGCGAGGTCCAGCCGGAGGCCGGGCCCTGGACCAGGGTGAAGACCACCAGGGTGGCCCCGGCGGTGGCGGTCAGCGCGCCGGGCAGGTCGAAGGAGCGGGCCGCGTCGCGCGGTCCGTCGGGGCTGATCAGCCGCGGTGCGAGCAGGGCGGCGCCGCCCGCCAGCGGCACGTTGACGTAGAACACCGCCTCCCAGCCGAAGGCCTGGGTGAGCACCCCGCCGGCCAGCGAGCCGATGATCATGCCGCTGGCGCCGGCCGCCGCCCAGACCGAGAGCGCCCGGTTGCGCTCGCGGCCCTCGGTGAAGCTGAGCACCACCAGGGCGAGGGTGGCGGGGAACAGGAAGGCGCCGCCGAGGCCCTGGAGGGCGCGGGCCGCGACCAGCAGGCCGGGCGTGCCGGCCAGGCCGCCGAGCAGCGAGGAGCCGGCGTAGAGGAACAGGCCGAGGACGAACATCCGGCGGCGGCCGAAGAGGTCGGAGGCGCGGCCGCCGAAGAGCAGGAAGCCGCCGAAGGCGACGGCGTAGGCGCTGACCACCCACTGGAGGGTCTGGGTGGAGAAGCCGAGGCCGCTGCCGATCTCCGGCAGTGCCACGTAGACGATGTTGTAGTCGATCGAGACGATCAACTGGGCGAACGCCAGCAGGGCCAGCAGGAGGCCCGAACGGCGTGGCCCGGCGGCCTGCTCGGCGTCGGCGGACGGGGACATGGGAAGCCTTTCGGAGGCGTCGGGGGCGGACGGGGGGCGTGCGGGAGGACGGCGTTGCGAGCTGTCACGGGCCGGGGGTCAGGACCACCCGGCGGCCGTTCAACTCGCCTTTCTCCAGCCGCTGGTGGGTCTCGGCGGCGGCGCTCAGCGGCCGGATCTCCAGGGTCCGCGGGCGCAGCCGGCCGGCCGCGAGCAGCCGGTTGACGGTGACCGCAGCGCCCGCGAGTTCGGCGCCGGTGGCGTGCGAGATGACGAACCCGCGGATCGAGCCGTCCTTCATGTAGAGCTGTCCGGCGGGGAGTTCGGGTCGGGAGCGGGCGCCGGCGAGCAGCACGATCCGGCCGCGCGGGGCGAGCAGGTCGACGGCGGTGGTGAGGTCGTTGGTGCCGGAGCTGTCGAGGTGGAGGTCGACGCCGCCCGGGCAGGCGGCGCGGATCAGGTCGGGCAGGTCGGGGGCGCGGTAGTCGAGGACCTCGGTGGCGCCGAGGGCCAGGCAGTGCTCCGCGTCGGCGGGCCGCGCGGTCGCGACCACCCGGGCGCCGGCCTCGGCGGCCAGCACGATCAGGGCGCCGCCGACGTTGCCGCCCCCGCCGCCGACCAGCACGGTCTCGCCGGTGCGCAGCCCGCCGTGGGTGAACAGGGCGAGGTACGCGGTGGCCGCGGGGTGGACCACGGCGACGGCGGTCGCCGGGTCCACGCCCGGGGGCAGGTGGTAGAGCCGGTCGGCGGGGACGGCGGCCCGCTCGGCGGCCGCGCCCTGCCGGCCGTCGTGGCCGAGGCTGTTGCACCAGACGCGGTCACCGGGGGCGAAGCCGGGAGCGCCGGGGCCGGCCCGGACCACGGTGCCCACGAGGTCCCGCCCGATCACGAACGGGAAGGGCAGGGAGGTCCGGAAGAGCCCCGAGCGGACGAAGGTGTCGACCGGGTTGACCGACACGGCGGCCACGTCGACCAGGACATCGGTGGGCCCGGGGACCGGATCGGGCACCTCGCCGTAGCGGATGGCCTCGGCCGGTCCGAGCCGCGGGATGAACGCTGCACGCATGGGGCCGATCCTGCGGGAGGCGCGGACGGGCGGCGGCGGATCGCGGCATCGTTCGTCAACTCCCTTGTCTCGGGCGGAAAGCCGGGTGGGGACGGGTTGTCCCCCGACCTGACATAGATGCTACACCGATCGGTGCAATCTCTCATCTGCACGGAGTAGTTTACTTGCCCTCCGGGTCGGGCCGGCCTGCCACCGGCCCGACCCGCCGCTCGACCGCCAACGGCTCGACTTTCACCGCTCGACATTCACCGCTCGACACCCAAGGACGGAACCATGGCCACCGACCGACTCCTCGCCCAGCCGGGACCGAGACCCGCCGGCGGGAGCGGGGCGCGGACGACGCAGCCCTCCGCCAGTCGCCTGCCGTCCCTGACCGGCCTGCGCTTCCCCGCCGCCCTCGCGGTCTTCGCGTACCACGCGGCGCTGCCGATCCCCACCCTGCGGTTCTTCGCCGACGACAGCACCGAGTTCCGCTTCGTCGACCTCGCCGACCAGGCCGGCGGCCTGGGCGTGGCCTTCTTCTTCGTGCTCAGCGGCTTCGTGCTCACCTGGTCGGCCCGCCCCGGCGACACGGCCACCGGGTTCTGGCGGCGCCGGCTGGTCAAGATCGTCCCGAACTACGTGGTCGCCTGGGCGCTGGCCATGGTCCTCTTCGCGGGTGCGTACACCCCGGCCCGGACGGCGGTCCTCAACCTGCTGATGGTGCAGGTCTGGATACCCGACTTCAACACCTACTTCAGCGTCGACCCGCCGAGCTGGTCGCTCGGCGCCGAGCTGGTCTTCTACCTCTCCTTCCCGCTGCTGCACCGGGCGCTGCGCCGGATCCGCCCGGAGCGGCTGCTGTACTGGATCGGCGGCACCGTCGCCGCCATCGTCGCCACCCCCGCGCTGGCCTACCTGGTGCTGCCGGACACCCCCGGCGTCGCCGGCGGCTACGAGTCCTCGGTGGTGCAGTACTGGTTCGCCTACGTGCTCCCGCCGGTGCGGCTGCTGGACTTCGCCCTCGGCATCCTGGTCGCGCTCGCGGTGCGCTCCGGCCGCTGGCGCGACATCGGCATGGTCTGGTCCGGCCTGCTCCTGGTCGCCGGCTACGTCGCCACCCGCTGGGTGCCCTACCTGTACGCCCAGCGCGCCACGACCGTGGTGCCGATCGCGCTGCTCGTCGCCGCCGCCGCGATCGCCGACCGGGACGGCCGGTTCACGATCTTCCGCAACCGGGCGATGACCTGGCTGGGGGAGATCTCCTTCGCCTTCTACCTGCTGCACTTCATCGTGCTGACCGAACTGCGCGACCTGCTCGGCACCCGGATGTACTCCACCCCCGAGGGCATCGGCCTGCTGCTGCTCGCGATCGGGATCACGGTGCTGCTCTCCTGGGTGCTCTACCGGCTCGTCGAGGATCCGATCACCAAGCGGTTCTCCTCCCCGCGCCGCCGGCCGGCCGCGGCCACCACCGCGCGACCGACCCCCTGACCTTCCGACTCTTCGACGGACCGTCGAGAAAGCGAGCCGTACCCATGGGCAAGATCCTCGTCACCGGGGCGACCGGCCAGGTCGGCGCCGAGGTGCTGGCGCAGCTGCTGGCGGCCGGCGCCGACGTCCGGGCCGGCGCCCGGACCCCGGAGAAGCTGGCACCGCCCGCCCCGGTCGAGACCGCCGTGCTCGACCTGACCGACCCGGCCACCTACGGCCCGGCGCTGGCCGGCGTCGAGAAGGTCTTCCTCTACGCGGTGCCGCAGGGGACGGCCGGCTTCCTCGCGGCGGCGCGGGAGGCCGGCGTCCGGCACGTCGTGGTGCTCTCCTCGCAGACCGTGGTGGACGCCTTCCCGGTGCAGAAGCCGATCGTCGAGATGCACCGCGCGGTGGAGGAGGCGGTCGTCGCCTCCGGGATCCCGTACACCCTCCTGCGGCCGCACAACTTCGCCACCAACATCCTGATGTGGGGCTGGCCGGAGTCGATCCGGGCGGAGGGGCGGATCCGCTTCCCGTACCCGGAGTCGCACAGCGACGCGATCCACGAGAAGGACATCGCCGCGGTCGCGGTGGTCGCGCTCACCGGCCAGGGCCACGAGAACCAGGCGTACTTCATCAGCGGTCCGCGCTCGATCACCCAGCGCGAGCAGCTCGCGGACCTCGCCGAGGCGCTCGGGCGGCCGCTGGAGTTCGAGGAGCTGACCGACGCCGAGGCGCGCGAGGCGCTCGCCCCGATCGTGCCGGTCTGGGTGATGGACGCGGTGGTCGGCTACTGGGCCGGCTCCGACGGCATCCCCACCGAGGTGTCCGACACGGTGGAGCGGCTCACCGGCCGCCCCGCCAGGACCTTCGCCGAGTGGGCCCGCGACCACGCGGCCGACTTCACCGCCTGACCGGGCACCCGGCCCGGCACACCGGAATCCGGACCCGCCGCACCGGCGGTCGGGGCTCCGGTGGCCGGGCCACCACCGTCCGCGCCGGACGGGTGGGCCGCGCACCTTAGCGGAGCGGGGCGCGGACCCTAGCGTGAGCACGGCGCAGTCATCCGCCATTCGAGGGGGACCGATGAGCGGCCCGGCCATGACCCGACCCCTGCCGACGGGACCCCAGGCTCCGCCGGAGGACGGGCAGTTGCTCGACGCCTCGCACGAGGTGCTGCTCAAGGAGCTGTGCGGGGTGCTGTTCGCCTCGCTGCCGCGCAGCGACCAGCGGCGCAAGGGCGCCCAGTACCTGCACGGGCTGCTCGGCGCCCGCGGACGCAAGTCGATCCGCAACATCGCCACGGTGGTCGGCGGCCCGGCCGCCGAGCAGAGCCTGCACCACTTCATCACCAGCTCCACCTGGGACTGGGGCCCGGTCCGCCAGGCGCTGGCCCAGCACCTCGCCCGGATCGCCCCGCCGCAGGCGTACGTGCTGCGGCCGATGGTCGTCCCGAAGGCCGGCGACCACTCGGTGGGCGTGGACCGCCGCTTCATCCCGGCGCTCGGCCACGTGCTCAACGCCCAGCAGGCGGTGGGCGTCTGGGCCGCCTCGGAGAGCTTCAGCGGCCCGGTCAACTGGCGGCTGCACCTGCCGCGGACCTGGCTGGAGGACGCGCCCCGGCGCAGCCAGGCGCTGATCCCGGACGAGGTCGACGCGGAGACCCTCGGCGACTGCGCCCTGGAGGCGGTGCTCGGCCTGCCGGCCCGTTGGGGGCTGCCGGTGCGCCCGGTGGTCGCGGACGCCCGGGACGCCGACGGGCTGCGGCTGGTGCGCCGGATGCGGGACGAAGGGCTGCCGATGCTGGTCCGGATCGGCGGTTCGTTCCCGCTGCGGCCGGTCGCGGCGCTGCCCGGCCACCCGGCCGGTCCCGGGCCCGCCTGCCAACTGCTCACCGCCGCACGGGAGCTGCGCCGTCCGGTGGTCTGGTCCGACGCGTCCGGCGAGCTGCGCGGCGGGCTGGTCGCCGCCGTCCGGGTGCGCCCGGCCGGCCCGGGGGCGGCCCGCCCGGACCGGGGCCGGCGCGGCGGCGGGGAACTGCTGCTGCTCGGCGTGGGCGCGGCCGGCGGGCGCTGGCCGGCCGAGCTGTGGCTCACCGATCTGGTGGACCTGCCGGTGGCCGGGCTGGTCCGGCTGGCCCGGCTGGCCGACCGGGTGGACCGGGACTTCACCCGGACCGCCGACCGGGTCGGGGTGCGGGACTTCGCCGGGCGCTCGTTCGGCGGCTGGCACCGGCACATCACGCTGGCCTCGGCGGCGCACGCGATCGCGGTGCTCGCCCGGGGCGACGACCGGCTCTACTGAGGTGGGGTCAGAGCGCCGGGCCGGTGCGGTCGGTGCGGTCCGTTCGGTCGGACGGGGCGCCGCGGTCGAGCAGGGCGCGGCGCACCCGGCAGAGCCTGAGCGCGAGCTGGATCTCGAAGGAGCGCTCGGGCTTCAGCCAGTCCGGGCCGAGCAGTTCGCCGATCCGCTCCAGCCGGCGGGCCACCGTGTTGGGGTGGACGTGCAGCCGCTGGGCGGCGTGGGTCGGGCTGTTGCCGGTCTCGAACCAGGCCTGCAGGGTGCGGGTCAGCTCGGTGAGCCGGTGCCGGTCGTAGTCGAGCACCGGGCCGACGGCCGACTCGATGAACCCGTCGATGTCGTGGTTGTCGGCCAACAGGACGCCCACGAAGCCGAGTTCGCGGGCCGAGGCGGCCCGGCCGACCGCGCCCAGCGAGGTCATCGCGTCCAGGCAGCGCAGCGCCTCCTGGTAGCCGTGGAACACCGAGGTCGGATCGCTCACCGGCCCGGCCGCGCCGACCGTCACCGGGATGCCGAGCAGCGGGGTGAGCTCCTCGGCGACCGCGCGGGCGGCCCGGCCCGGGTCGCTGCCGGGCAGCAGCAGCACCGCCCGGCCGTTGTGCACCCGCTTGAGGCCGCTCATCCGGTGCGCGTACAGGCCGGCCCAGGTCGCCGTCCTGCCCTGGGCCTCGCCCTCGGGCCGGGCGACCACCAGGACGTGCGCGGCGGACAGGTCGATGCCGAGCCGGCGGGCCCGGACGTCGAGCTGCCGGGGCGGGCGCTGCGGCTGGCTGAGCAGTTCGTCGAGGAGCTCGTCCCCGACCAGGCGGACCGGGGTGGCGGACCGCTCGCCCTCCAGCAGCAGGGCGACCGCGACCGCCTGCGCGACGCTCCGGCAGGCGTCCGCGGCCAGCTCGGCCCGCCGGCCGGACGGGCGGGCGAGCAGGGTGCCCAGATCGGTCGAGCCGGCGCGGACCGGGGCGGCCCAGAGCGGCCCGGCCAGCCGGACCGGGCGGCCGGCCGCGTGGGTGTCGACGGCGGTGGCCAGGACGGTCGGCCCGTCCAGCTCGGGCAGCTCGCCGGCCGAGGCCAGCACGGTGCCGTCGCTCGCGTACACCCGCAGGCCGAGGTCGAGGCGGCGGCCGGCGTCGCGGACCAGGGCGCGCGGGTCGCGGCCGGACAGCGCCAGGTCGACCAGGGCGCGGTGCGCCTCGGCGAGCTCCCCGGCCGGGTCGGCCGGCTCCGCCACCGCGGCAGGGCTGTCCGGCCCGGCGGCCCGCTCCAGCAGCCGGGCCTTCTCGATCGCCACCCCGGCGAGGTCGCCGAGCGCGGCCATCAGCGAGATCTCGTCGGTGGTGAAGTAGCGCACCGCGCGCTCCGCGACGTACAGCGTGCCGAACGGACGGGCGCGGTGGCCGAGCGGGACGGCCAGCACCGCGCGCAGGCCCTCGGCGCGGATCGTGCCGTCGACCGTCGGGTTGCGCCGGATCCGCTCGTCGGCGAGGTAGTCCGGCGTCCAGAACGGCCCCGGCTCGGCCGGGGCGCCGCCCAGGCCGAAGCCCTCGGGGACGGTCAGGCCGATCCGCAGCGCGCCGCTCGGGCCGTCGGTGGTGCGGATCCGGACCGCTCCCGGCCCGCCGTCGGCGCCGGCCGGTTCGGCGGTGGCCAGGCAGGACAGGTCGGCGCCCAGCAGCAGCCGGGCCCGGCGGGCGATCACCCGCAGCAGGCCGTCCAGTTCGTAGGGCAGGGCCAGGTCGCGGGCGGTGTCGGCGAGCGCGGCGAGGCCGGCCTCGCGCCGGCGGCGCTGCTGGGACCGGGAGCGGATGGACAGGCCGAGCTGCTCGATCCGGCGGAGCGCCTCCCGCTCCCGGGCGGAGTCGCAGCTCCGCCGGGCCTGCTCGACCAGCTCCGCCAACTGGGCGGCCGGCGCCTCACTGGCCAGCAGTTCCAGGACGTTGAACGCGATTGAGTCGGCCGACCGTCGCGTCATGACCTTCCCTCCCCCTGGGGCGTTCGAGTGGATCGGCCCCGGTCCGCGACGCTCCCCCGGCCTTCGGTCGGGAGGTACCCCCGGGGCACGTTCGTCCCGGCCCTCGGCCGGGAGGCGCCCCCGTCGCAGCGGCTCCGCCCCCGGCCCGGCAGCCGGGAGGTGCCGCCACCTCCGCCTTGCGGTGCACGCACCCCGACGCCGCGGCCTCGTCCGGGCTGGTCCACAAGACGCGCCCGGACCCCCGAGAGAAGGAGTGCGTGACGGCCTGCAATCCGGAAGGTATGCGGGGGCGGTTGTTCCCGTCAAGAACTGGTCCGGACCGTCCGGAGAGGGCCGGTGGTACCCGAATGACGGTTCATCAGGAGGATTCGGTTTCAGGGAAGTCGGGCCGGTTCCTGATCGCCCGGACAGGAGGTCGGACGGGCCGTCGGGCGGGCCTCGACGGCGGTGTGCAGGCGCAGCCAGTGGTCGACCAGCAGCGGGACGCTCTCCTCCTCCAGCCGCCGGGCGACCGTGCCGTAGTCGATGCCCTGCCGGCCCAGCCGGTCGAGCACCGCCCGGGCCGCCTCGTCCTGGCCGAGCAGGGTGTCGCCCTCCAGCCGGAGCTTGCGGACCGCCTCGTCCAGCACCGGCCGGGTCATCGCGTGCGCGGTGCCCCAGGAGACCAGCCCGGCCACGTACCGGGCCTGCGCGGCGGCCCCGCCCAGCGCCGAGTCGGTCCACAGCAGCCGCTGCGGGCGGGCCCCCGAGGCGCGCAGGGTGCGCCAGCGGCCGTCGCCGAGCCGCTCCTCGTACGCCCGGTACATCAGCCGGGCCGCCGCCTGGGCGGTGAGGCCGCGCAGCGCGGCGGCGTCCCGGCCGGCGACCGTGGCGAGCCGGCGGTCGATCTCCCGGTCGACCCGGCCGACCGGGAGCGAGGCCACCGAGGCGATCGCGGCCAGCGGCCGGCCGGCCGCCAGCGCCTGCTCCAGGCCGTCGAAGTAGGCGTCCACCACCTGCCCGTAGCAGCGCACCGAGTACAGCCCGGTGGCGTGCACGCCGAGTCCGCGGCCGACGCAGTCGCGGATCGCGGCCAGGCCGGCGGCGGTGGCCGGGATCTTGACCAGCAGGTTGGGCCGGTCCACCGCGCGGGCCAGGTCGACGGCCTCCGCGACCGTCGCGGCGGCGTCGTGCGCCAGCCGGGGGTCCAGGTCGGCCGAGACCAGGCCGTCGTGGCCGTGGGTGGCGCGGTGGACGCCCAGGAACTCCTCGCAGACCATCCGCAGGTCGTGCACCGCGACGGCCCAGACCGAGCCCTCCGGGGAGACGTGGTGCTCGGCCAGTCGGGCCAACTGCTCGGCGTAGACCGGGTCGTGGCGCAGCGGGCCGGCCAGCAGGGCGGGATTGGTGGTGGCGCCGCGCAGACCGGTCCGGTCGATCAGCCGGCCGAGCAGGCCCGAGGTGACCAGCCCGCGGTTGATCCCGTCCAGCCAGGGCGAGACACCCTCGGCGATCAACGGCCGCAGGTCTCCGGTTCGGGCTTCGGCGGCCTGCGGTTTCTTCACTGCGGGATCACTGCTCCTCGGCTCTGCGACGGACCGAAAACGGTGCCGTGGCCGAGGATAGGCAGCAATTCGTGCCCGGAAAAGTAAGCGCCCCGGTCAATGTCAGGTCGGGCGGAGGTCAATGCCGGACCGGGCGGGGGCCAATGTCGGGCACGGCCAATGCGGGGGCGGCCGGAGAAGTGGCCGCCGAGTATTTGATGGAGTGCGCCGCCACCTGACGAAGTGCCGGGAACTCCGTTGGCCGGTGGGCGGTCCACGGTCAACGATCAGTGGAACGCGCCCCCGTCCCCGAGGAGTTCGCCGCCGTGACCACCATTGCCGTCATCTATTACTCGTCCACCGGAAATGTCGCCAGGCTGGCCGAGGCGGCGGCCGACGCCGCCGGGAAGGCGGGCGCCGAGGTGCGGCTGCGCCGGATCGCCGACCTGCCGGACGACACCTATGTGCCGGGCACCGAGCAGGCCGCGCGGGAGCTGCGGGAGCGCACCGCGGACGTCCCCGAGGCCGCCCTGTCCGACCTGGCCTGGGCGGACGGCATCCTGATCGGCACCCCGGTGCGGTTCGGCCTGCCGGCCGCGCCGGTGCTGCGGTTCGTCGACTCGACGGCGCCGCTGTCGATCCCCGGCGGGCTGGCCGACAAGGCGGTCTCCGCGTTCACCTCGGGCTCGGCGCCGCACGGCGGCCACGAGACCGCGATCCTCGCGCTGCACAACGCGTTCTGCCACTGGGGCTCGCTGATCCTGGCCACCGGCTCCACCGACCCGGTGCTGTTCCGGCCGCACAACGGCAATCCGTACGGGGCCAGCGCGGTCTCCCGGAACGTGCCGGGCCAGGTGCACGAGGAGAACATCGCCGCCGTGGAGTTCCAGGCCCGCCGGGTGGTCCGGGTGGCCGGGCTGGTCCGCGGCCTCGCCGACTAGCACGCGTCCGCCGGTCCGGGAGGGAGACGTCAGTGGACCACCCGCTCGTGGGACAGCTCGCCGGCCGCCCCGCCGGGCAGCAGCCGGACTGGCCCGATCCGTTCGAACTCGCGGCGGCGAAGAAGGAGTTGGCCGACCGTCCGGCGCTGGTGGCGGCCGCCGACGTGCACCGGCTGCGGGCCCTGCTCGGCCGGGTCGCGGCGGGCGGGGCGCACGTCCTGCAGGCCGGCGACTGCGCCGAGGACCCGCAGGAGTGCACCGCCGGGGACATCGCCCGCAAGGCCGCGCTGCTCGACGTACTGGCCGGCCGGCTGAAGCTCACCACGCACCGCCCGGTGGTCCGGATCGGCCGGATCGCCGGCCAGTTCGCCAAGCCCCGATCCCACCCCACCGAGCTGTGCGACGGCGTCGAACTCCCGGTCTACCGGGGGCACTTGATCAACGGCCCGGAGCCCGACCCGCTCCGCCGCACCCCCGATCCGCGCCGGCTGGCGGCGGGCTACGAGGCGGCCCGCCGGGTGCTGGACCACCTGGGACGGCTCGCCCCCGGCGACCCGTCGGTCGCCTGCCCGCCGGTGTGGACCAGCCACGAGGCGCTGCTGCTGGACTACGAACTGCCGCTGCTCCGCCGGGACCCGCACGGCCGCCCGCTGCTCGCCTCCACGCACTTCCCGTGGGTCGGCGAGCGCACCCGGGACCCGGACGGCGCGCACGTCGCCCTGCTCGCCCGGGTGGTCAACCCGGTCGGCTGCAAGGTCGGCCCGACCACCACCGCGGAGGAGCTGCTGCGGCTCTGCGCCGTGCTCGACCCCGGCCGGGAGCCGGGCCGGCTCACCCTGATCGCCCGGCTCGGGGCCGACCGCGTCGCCGAGGTGCTCCCGGGGCTGGTCAGGGCCGTGCACGCGGCCGGGCACCCGGTGGTCTGGCTCACCGACCCGATGCACGGCAACACCGTCCCCGGGCCGGACGGGCTGAACACCCGGCTGGTGCCGGCGCTGGTCCGCGAGGTCGAGCTGTTCCAGCAGGCCGTCCGGGCGGAGGGGGGCGCCGCCGGGGGCCTGCACCTGGAGACCACCCCGGACGACGTCACCGAGTGCGCCGACGACGCGGCCGGGCTCGCCCGGGTCGGCGACAAGTACACGAGCCTGTGCGATCCGCGGCTCAATCCGGCGCAGGCCGTCGCCGTGGTGTCCGCCTGGCGCGCCTGAGCCGCGCCGCGGACCCCCTGCCTGCTTCGCACTACCCGCACGCCCCGCACCACCCCGCTCCGTCCCGTGCACCACCCCCAACCCACCCGCGGCCCGAGCCCCCGGACCGCGTCCCCCAGGGAGGTCCGCACATGAGAAACAAGGTGGCACTGGTCACCGGCGCGGCGGGCGGCATCGGCGCCGCCGTGGTCCGGCTGCTGGCCGAGCGCGGCGCTCTGGTCGCGGCCGTGGACCGGGACGCCGGCCGCCTCGCCGAGCTCGCCGGCAAGCTGACCGCCGAGGGCCTCACGGTGGCGGCCGTCCCGGCCGACGTGACCGACAGCGCCTCCGTCGAGGAGGCCGTCGACACCGCCGAGCGGCTGCTCGGCCCGCTCGACCACCTGGTCAACAACGCCGGGGTGCTGCGGCTCGGCGAGGTCCGCGACCTCACCGACGAGGACTGGCGGACCACCTTCGCGATCAACGCCGAGGGCGTCTTCCGGGTCTCCCGGGCGGTGGTCCACCGGATGATCCCGCGCCGCCGGGGCGCGATCGTCACGGTCGCCTCCAACGCGGGACTCACCCCGCGCGCCGAGATGGCCGCCTACGCGGCCTCCAAGGCGGCGGCCACCCACTTCACCAAGAGCCTCGGCCTGGAGGTCGCGCGCTTCGGGATCCGCTGCAACGTGGTCGCGCCCGGCTCCACCGACACCCCGATGCTCAGCGCGATGTGGGCGGACGGGGACGACGGCCGGGCGGCCACCATCGCCGGCCTGCCGGCGGCCTACAAGGTCGGCATCCCGCTGGGGAAGCTGGCCCGGCCCGTGGACGTCGCCCACGCCGTCGCCTTCCTGCTCTCCGACGAGGCCGGCCACATCACCCTGCACGACCTCACGGTGGACGGGGGTGCGGGGCTCGGTGCCTAGCGTCCCCGCTTCCCCGCTGGACCGGGTGCCGGCCGCCCGGCCGCCCGCGTTCGCGCTGCCGCACCGCCCCGAGGCCACCGGGCCGGGCGTGGTCGAGCTGCTGCTCGGCGAGGTCTCCGCCTGAACTGATCGCTCATGCGCTCGAATTGTCGAACGCCGTACGGAAAGCGCCGGGGGGGCCGGAATTCCCCTGACAGGTTGTACACGCCCAGCAATCGTTCCCCCCGGAAAAGCACGACCGGAACCGGAAAACCCCGACGGAAGCACCGGAACCACCGGAACCACCGGAACCCACCCGACAAGGAGATCACCGTGCTGGACGACGCCATGGTGGACGCGTACCTCGCCCGGATCGGCGCCGAAAGGCCCGAGCGGGCCGACCTCGCCGCGCTCACCCGCCTCCAGGAACGGCACGTGCTGTCCGTGCCGTTCGAGAACCTCGGCTACCACCTCGACGAGCCGATCCACATGGACGAGCAGGTCCTCGACAAGATCGTCCGCCAGCACCGGGGCGGCGGCTGCTACGAGGTGAACCCGGCCCTCTCGTTCCTGCTCACCGCCCTCGGCTACCCGGTGGAGATCCTCCCCGGCCGGGTCCACCGCCCCGGCGGCACGCTCGGCGCGGCCATGTGCCACCTCGCCCTGCGGGTCACCGCCGACGGCGAGCAGTGGCTGGTCGACACCGGCTTCGGCCGCAACAGCCGGCACCCGCTGCGGCTGGCCTCGCGCGAGGTCCAGCACGACCCGGACGGCGAGTTCCTGCTGGTCGACGTCGAGGGCGGCGGCTTCGACGTGCTGCTGAACGGCAGGCCGCTGTACCGGCTGGAGGACCGGCCGGTGCGGATCGAGGACTTCCGGCCCACCCTCTGGTGGTACCGCACCGCGCCCGAATCCCCGTTCCTCCAGGACGTGTTCTGCTCGCTGCGGACCGAGGACGGCCGGCTCACCCTCAAGGGCAACCAGCTCTCCCGGGTCGCCGGGAGCGAGCGCAGCACCGAGGAGTTCACCGGCGACGCCGCCGTCCTGGAGGCGTACAAGACCCACTTCGGGTTCAGCCTCGACCGGCTGCCCGACGAGCCGTCCGGCGGGGTCACCGCCGGCGTCCAGACGGGATGACCGCATGACCACCACCGAAACCGGCCCGGGCGCCGCGCCGTCCGCGCCGCCTGCGCCGTCCGTGCCGTCCGCGCCGCCCACCGACCCGGCCCGGCTGCCCCTGGTCTTCGCCGAGGCCTTCAACGCCGGCGACGCGGCGGCCGTGGAGCGGCTCTTCGAGCCGGGCGCGGTCTTCGTCAACACGCCCGGCGACACGGTGACCGGCGACGAGCGGCGCGCCGCCACCGGCCGGTTCCTCGCCCTCGGCCTGCCCATCCGGATCGAGGTCCGGCACTGCTACGTGGCCGACGACCTCGCCCTGCTGATCGGCGACTACCTGATCGAGGGCGAGGGCCCGGACGGGCCGGTCCGCGACGAGGGCACGGCCACCGACGTCGCCCGGCGCGGCGCGGACGGCCGCTGGCGCTACGCCATCGACAACCCGCCCGGCACCGCCCGCTGACCCGAGGAAGGACCGCTGTGCCTGCTGCAGCCAACCCCGCCGTCGATCCGCTGCTGGACCTGCCGTTCGACGCCGTGCCCGATCCCGACGCGTACCTGCGCGCCGCGATGCGCTGGCACTTCTCGCCGGAGACCGGCTCGCCGTTCTGGCTGGCCCGGGCCGCCGGCCTCGGCTTCGACCCGCTCACCGAGGTCCGCACCCACGCCGACCTCGCCAAGTTCCCCAACCTCGCCGGCGAACTGCGCACCGCCCGCGTCGAGGACCTGATCCCGCGCGGCTACGGCGACCGCCCCGACGTGGTCGGGGTCTACGAGAGCGGCGGCACCACCGGCGCGCCCAAGCGGATCGTGCTGCTGCGCGACTGGCTGGACCGGCTGCTCGGCTGGTCCAGCGCCCAGCTCGACGGCCACGGCGTGCCGCAGGGCGTCAACTGGCTGGTCGTCGCGCCCACCGGCCCGCACATGGTCGGTGACGTGATCAAGGCGCAGACCGCGTACCGCGGCGGCCTCTCCTTCACCGTCGACCTCGACCCGCGCTGGGTGAAGCGGCTGATCTCGGACGGCAAGGCCGCCGAGGCCGGCGGGTACGCCGAGCACATCGTCGACCAGGTCGCCCACCTGCTGGAGACCCAGGACGTCGGGGTGCTGATGTGCACCCCGCCGGTGCTGGAGCGGATCGCCCGCCGGGACGGCCTCGCCAAGCTGGTCAACGAGAAGATCCGGGCGATCAACTGGGTCGGTACCCAGATGGACCCGGACACCCGCCACCTGTACCGCACCGAGGTGTTCCCGAACGCCGTGCTCTACAGCGGCTACGGCTCGACCATGATCCTCGGCAACGCCAGCGAGCGGCACGGGCTGACCGACGACGACCCCTGCGTCTACGACCCGTACTCGCCGTACATGAGCTTCGGCGTGATCGACCCGGAGACCGGGCGGACGGTGGAGTACGGCGAACGCGGCCAGGTGGTCATGCACCACGTCTCCAAGAGCCTGCTGATGCCCAACAACCTGGAGCGCGACCACGGCACCCGGATCGCCGCGCTGCCCGGACACCTCGGCGACGCGGTGGCGGACATCGCCCCGGTCCAGGAGTTCGACAACGAGACGGTGATCGAGGGGGTCTACTGATGACGGAGTCCTCGCGGCCGACCGCCCTGCTCCAACTGGACGCGCTCGGCCCCGGCGAGCCGTTCCGGGCCCGTCGCCGCACCGCGGTGGACGAGGTCACCGGCGCGCCGTTCGCCGAACTCAGCCTCGTCCCCAAGCTGTTCGTCACCCGGGCGATGCGCGCCCTGCGCGCCGGCGAGTCGCTGCCGACCGAGGAGCGGTTCGCCGCGCTGGCCAGGGCCGGGCGGATCTTCACATCGGAGACCATCGACGGCCTCGACTTCCCGGCCTACGAGCGGGCCGTCGCCCGGGTCTCCGGGGTACCGATCACGGTCGTCCGGGACGCCACCCGGGCGATCGCCGACTCGGCCGAGAAGGCCGGCTGGTCCGCCTACCGGGCCCGCCCGGCCGGTGCGGTGAGCGACTGGCGGGACGGCGCGACCCTCGACGGGAGCGCCGTCTGGACCAGGCGCGGCGAGGTGTTCGCCGTCCACGCGGCCGGCAACCACCCCGGCCCGCACGGGCTCTGGCTGGAGGCGCTGGCGCTCGGCTACCGGGTCGCCGTCCGGCCCTCCCGGCGGGAGCCGCTCACCCCGCACCGGCTGGTCACCGCGCTGCGGCTGGCCGGCTTCGGCGCCGACCAGGTGATGCTGCTGCCCACCGACCACGAGGCCGCGGACGAGATCCTGGCCGGCGCCGACCTCGGCATGGTCTACGGCGGCGACGAGGTGGTCCGCAAGTACGCGGGCAGCACCGTGCTGCCGCAGGGGCCCGGCCGGTCCAAGATCCTGATCACCCGGGACACCGACTGGCGCGCGCACCTGGACACCATCGTCGACTCGATCGCCCACCAGGGCGGCGTGGCCTGCATCAACGCCACCGCCGTGCTGGTCGAGGGCGATCCGGCGCCGCTGGCCCGGGCGATCGCCGAACGGCTGGCGACCATCCCGAGCCTGCCGCCGGAGGACGAGAAGGCGGTGCTCGCCGTCCAGCCGGTCGCCGAGGCGCGGGCGATCGAGGCCTATCTGCTGCGCCGGGCGGCCGGCACCCGCGCCTGGCTCGGCGGGGACGGCGTGGTGGCCGAACTCGGCGACGGCAGTGCCGTCCTGCGCCCGGCCGTGCACCAGGTGGACCGGCCGGACGCCGAGCAGACCGGCATCGAACTGGCCTTCCCCTGCGTCTGGGTGGCGCCGTGGAGCCCGGAGGCGGGGGTCGCGCCGCTGCGCGACTCGCTGGTGCTGACCGCGCTCACCGGGGACGACGAGCTGTTCGACCGGCTGCTGCGGGAGCCGAGCATCAGCAACGTCTACCGGGGCGACCACCCGACGTACTGGATCCGGCCCGGGGTGCCGCACGACGGCTACCTGGGGGAGTTCCTGATGCGGACCAAGACCGTCATCCGCGGCTGACCGGACGCGCCGGGACCCCGCAGGCGTGGGCCTGCGGGGTCCCGGCTTGTCCACTCCTACGGGCGCAGCGCCCGGTCCACCAGGGCGCCGGCCGCGCCGGTGTACCCGGCCGGGTCGCACAGTTCGGCGATCTCCTTGGCGGTGAAGTGCCCCGCCAGCTCGGCCCGTTCGGCCAGCACCTCGGCCAGCGTCCGGCCCTCCCGGTCGGCGGTCAGCGAGACCTCGGTGAGCAGCTGCCGGGCCACCGCCTTGCCGAGCCCGGGCGCCAGCCGGGCGGCGATCCGCTCGGAGACCAGCTGCCCGCCGGTGAGCTCCAGATTGGCCCGCATCCGCTCCGGCCGGACCAGCAGCCCCTCGGCCAGCTCGACCGAGGTGTGCGCGGCGCCGCCGGCCAGCCGCAGGCACTCCCGCAGCAGCAGCCACTCGGCGTGCCAGGCGCCGCCCGAGCGCTCGTCCTCGGTGACCAGGCACTGGGTCAGCCCGGCGGCGAGCACCGGGACCTGGAGCGCGGCGCTGCGCAGCAGGGTGGCCAGCACCGGGTTGCGCTTGTGCGGCATCGCGGAGGAGGCGCCGCGCCCGGTGACGGCCGGTTCGACCACCTCGCCGACCTCGGTACGGGTCAGCGACTGCACGTCCACCGCGATCTTGCCGAGCGCGCCGGCGGTGAAGGCCAGCGCGGCGGCCAGGTCGGCCATCGGGGTGCGCAGCGCGTGCCAGGGCAGCACCGGGCGGGCCAGTCCGGTCTCCGCCGCGAAGGCGTCCAGCAGCCGGTCCAGGTAGGCGCCGGCGTCCACCTCCGGGTCCGGGCCGTCCAGCCGGGCGTACTCCAGGTAGCCGGCCAGGGTGCCGGCGGCGCCGCCCAGGGCGACCGGCAGCCCGTCCGCGAGGACGGCGCCGAGCCGGCGGTCGGCGTCCAGCACCAGCTGCCGCCAGCCGGCCGCCTTGAGGCCGAAGGTGGTGGGCACCGCGTGGAGGGCGAGGGTGCGGCCGGCCAGTACGGTGTCCCGGTGCTCGGCGGCCAGGGCGGCGAGCGCGCGGGCGGTGCGGCCGAGGTCGGCGCGGATCAGCGCCAGCGCCCGGGCGGCGACCAGCATGGCGCCGGTGTCGAGGATGTCCTGGCTGGTGGAGCCGCGGTGCACGTACTCGGCGGCGGCCGGGTCCTCGGCGGCCACCGCCCGGGTCAGCGACTGGACCAGGCCGACCACCGGGTTGGCGGTCTCCCGGCAGGCCAGCGCCAGCTCCCGGGCGTCGAACAGTTCGGCGCGGGCGGCCCGGGTGATCGCCGCGGCGGCGGCGGGCGGCACCGTGCCGAGGCCGGCCTGGGCCCGGGCCAGGGCCGCCTCGGCGTCCAGCATGGCCTGGAGCCAGGCCCGGTCGGCCACGGCCGCCTCGACCGGGGTGCCGGCCCGGACGGGCGAGAGCAGCCCGGAGTCGGGCTCGGCCCCGGCCGGTGGACGGTGGTGCTCGGTCATACGACGACGCCTCTCGGTTCGGACTCGGCGGGCTCGGCGGACGCAGTGGTCCCCGTGGACGCAATGGTCTCGATGGTCCCGGCCGGCTCCGCTCCGGGCGCGGCGGCCGGCCACTCGGGCGCGGGGGAGAGCGCCAGCACCGCCCGGGCGATGGCGTCCGAGTCGCCGAGGGTCACCGAGTCGACGCCGGGCCGGATGCCCGCCGCGGTGACCCAGTGCACCGACTCGGTCGGCACCCCGTAGGCGAAGCGGCGCGGGTGCGCCCGGCCGCGCGCGTCCAGCAGCCGGTAGGGCCGCTCGGTGACGGCCAGGCCGCCGGTCAGGTGGTCGGCCCCGGACGCCCCGGGGATCCGGTAGGCGGCGCACTGCTCGGTGTCCAGCAGGTGCCGCAGCAGCGGGTCGTCGGTGCGGTGCAGGTCGGGTTCCGGCAGCCGGGCCTCGATCAGCACGGTGGTCCGGACCTGCGGGCCGGGTACGGCGGCCGAGTGCGCGGTGAACGCCGGGTCGACCGGGTCGATCCGGATCTCCGTGCCGGGGCCGAGGAGTTCGACCACCCCGGCCTCGATCAGGGCGATCAGCTGCTCGATCCGCTCGACCGGCGGGCCGATGGAGAGGAAGGCGTTCAGCGGGGTGTACCAGGCGTCCAGGTCGTCCCGGTAGGAGTCGCCCGCGATGCCGCCGTGGTCGACCGCCAGCCGGATCTCGTTGCGCAGGTCACGCAGCACGTCGAGGGCGGCCTTGAGCGGCCCGCTCAGATTGCCGGCCCGGGCCTCCGCGACGTCCTGCCGCAGGTGGTCGAGCAGCCAGCCGCGGAAGTCCGCGCGGTCGGTGAACTCCCGCCCGGCGTACGGGTGGGAGAGCCGCTCCCAGCTCCACCGATCGGCCTCCGGGACGCCGTGGGCGTCGAGCACGGCGGTCGGGTCGGCGGCGGTCAGGAACCGGTCGGTGAACGCCGCGCGCTCGGCGTCGCGGCCCCGGGCGGTGAACAGCGTGCCGTAGTAGACGGCCTCCACCTCGCGGGAGACCAGCGGCCAGAGGTCGGTGGCGAAGCGCACCGGCTCGCCCCGGCGGGCGCGTTCGCGCAGCCCGGCGACCACCTCGGCGGTGAGCAGCCGGGGCAGGTGGCGGCCGTACGCGCCCTTCTCGTTCTCGCCGCGCGCGTGGTACGGGATGCCGCGCCGCGAGGTGGCGTAGAGCCGGGGCTCGGAGCCTGCGGGGCGGTAGACCAGCGCGCCGTCCACCCGCTCGAACCGGCCGCCCCGGCCGAGCGTGAACAGGGCCATGTGGTCGAAGAAGTTGAGGCCGAGACCGCGCAGCAGGACGGCCTGGCCCGGCCGGGCGGTGATGTGGACGTCGGCGGGGTTGGCGGGGGTGACGTAGGTGAGGTGGTGGATCCGGGACAGGCTGGCGGTGCGCGCCTCGCGCGGGTTGGGCCGGGCGGGGAGGTGGCCCTGGGCGAGCACGATGGCGTCCAGCCGGTTGAGCCGGGTGCCGTCCTCCAGCCGGACGCCCTGCGGGCCGCCGGCGAAGCCGTGCGCGTCGGCCATCGCGACCGCCCGGGAGCGGTGCACCCGGACGGTCACGGTGGGCGGGGCGGCGGCGATCACGGCGCGGAAGGCGTCGTGCAGGTACTGGCCGTAGAAGGCGCGGGTCGGGTAGGTGTTCGGGCCGAGGGCGGCGGCCTCGGCGCGGGTCTGCTCGTCGTGGAGGCCAGGACTTCCTGCCTGGGCAAGGGACTTGGCCCATTCGTACAGGCTCGGCCCGGGTTCGACCGGCCCGTCGATCCGGACGCTGTCGTCGGTGTACACGGTGATCTGCGAGGCCACCGTGTTCATCAGGAGGTGTCGGGACTGGTCGGTGCGCCAGACCCGGCCCGCGCCGGGGTCCGCCGGGTCCACCAGGTGCACGGTGACGGCGGCCCCGGCGGGCTTGGCCCGTTCGTTGGCGCAGAGTCGTTCCAGGACGGAGAGGCCGCGCGGGCCCGCGCCGATGACGCAGATCTGGAGATGATTGTCGATCATGCCCATGGCTCGGCATCGTAGTTGTGATGATCCGATGATGAAAAGGTCTTGGCTCCGTGCATCCAGGCCACCCGCTCGTGCAACCCGTCCTCGGAGAGGCCGCCGAGCAACCGGTTCCGCTCCTTCGCGGCCTCGCCCGCCGGGTGCCAGAGCCGGATCGACTCCCGGGCCGCGCGCTGCACCGCCGCCGTACGGGCGCGCCGTTCGGCGGCGAACGAGCCCAGCGCATCCGTGAGTTCACCGGTCTCGACCATCAACTCGCCGAGCAGCACGGCGTCTTCCAGGGCCTGGCAGGCGCCCTGCGCCGCGTAGTGCAGCATCGGGTGGGCGGCGTCACCGAGCAGCGCCACCCGGCCGTCCGTCCACCGCTCCACCGGGTCCCGGTCCACCAGCACCCAGGAGCGCCAGCCCTCGCCGAGCCCCAGCAGCCGCCGGGCGGCCGGCGCGGTCAGACCGGCCAGCTGCTCCCGGACCGTCTCCTCGCCCACCGCCACCCCGGCGAGCGCCTCGGTGGCGCCGTTGTCCCGGGAGGCGGCCAGGTTGAGGAACGCCCCGCCGGCGATCGGGTAGTGGACGAAGTGGCAGTGCGGGCCGGCCCACCAGGTCACCGAGGTGGGCAGCCGCAGCTCCTCGGGGACCAGCTCCATCGGGACGACCGCCCGGTAGACGGTGATCCCGGAGATCCGCGGCGCGCCGTCGCCGACCAGCTGGGCGCGGACCGCCGAATGGATGCCGTCCGCCCCGACCAGCGCGTCGCCCCGCACCGAACCGCCGTCCGCCAGCAGCGCGGTGGCGCCCTCGGCGTCCTGCCGGTAGCCGGTGACGGCGGTGGCGGCGCGCAGCTCGATCCGCGGCTCGGCCCGGCAGGCGCGCAGCAGCAGCCCGTGCAGTTCGGCCCGGTGCACCACCACGTACGGGTTGCCGAACCGCCGCCGGTACCGCTCGGTGAGGGTCAGGCTGGTGACGTGCTCGCCGGTGACCCCGTCCATGAAGCGCAGTTCGGCCATGTGCACCCCGGCCGCCCGGACGGCGTCGCCGAGGCCCAGCCGCTCCAGGGCGAGGATGCCGTTCGGCGCGATCTGGATGCCGGCGCCGATCTCGGCGAACTCCGGCGCCCGCTCCAGCACCACCGCCCGGTGGCCGGCCCGGGCGAGAGCCAGCGCGGCGGCCAGCCCGCCGATCCCGCCGCCGGCCACCAGCACGGTGGCCGGGGCGCCGCGGCGCGCGCTCACCGGGCCGGCCCGTCGTCCTCGGCGGCCGCCAGCCGGCGGGCCAGCTCCAGCCGCTTGATCTTGGTGGTGGCGGTGGCCGGCAGCTCGCCGAGCCGCCACTGCACCGGGTCGGCCATCGGCGGCAGGCCCGCGGCGGCGGCCCGCCAGTCGGCAGCTTCGAGCGGGCGGTCGTCCTTGGTGCAGATCACCGGGACCGCCCGGCCGTCCGCACCGGGGACGATCACCACCTCGGCGAGCCGGGGGAGGCGGGCGAACAGGGCGTCCTCGGCGGCCAGGGTGGAGCCGAAGCCCTCGATCAGGTCGACCTCGCGGTCCAGCAGGTGCACGCAGCCCCACCGGGTGCGGTAGCCGACGTCGCCCATCCGCCACCAGCCGTCCTCGACCTGCTGGTCATAACGGGCCTGCTCACCGAGGTAGGTGACGATCCGGCCGTCGCTGCGGACCTCGATGTACCCGGGGTTGTCCGCCGACGGCGGCGCGCCGTTGCGGCTCACCACCCGGACGTCGGTGAAGCCGGGGAACGGCATGCCCACGCAGCGGCCGTCCGCGTCCGCGTCGCGCCGCCGGGAGAACGAGCGCGCCACGGCCGGGCCCACCTCGCTCTGCCCGTACAGCTGGCCGAAGACCGGCGCGCGCCGCCGGGAGGCCGCCAGCATGGTCCGCACGGTGCGCGGGTGGATCGCGTCGAAGGTCGAGGAGAACAGCTTGACGTTGGCCAGCGGGCGGCGCGGGTCCTCGGCCAGCTCCTCCCACTCCATGAAGGAGTTGGGGTGCGCCTCCAGGATCCCGGGGCGCAGCCGGGCGAACAGCTCGGCGACGTGCCCGGGCTCCGAGTGCGCCAGCACCAGGATCGGGAAGCCGCGGAACAGCGAGATCGCCAGGGCGGTGATCAGCCGCGAGTGCACGAAGGAGACGTGGATCGCGATGGTCTCCCGGCCCGGGACGATCGGCCGCAGGACGAGCGCCTGCGGGCGGTAGCGGGCCTCCAGGGTCCGGCCGGTGTGCACGGCCAGCTTGGGCGTGCCGGTGGTGCCGGAGGTGTGGGTGATCAGGGTCGGCCGTTCCGGCGGCGCGGTGACCGGAGCGACCCGGGGCGAGCCGGCCAGCCCGGCCAGTTCGACCGCGCCGGGGTGGCTGCCGGAGGCCAGCAGCACGGTCGCGGCCAGGTCGAAGACCTCGGCCGGCAGCTCCTTGGCGAGCTTGACCGCGTCGGTGACCAGGAACGGCTCGTCGGTGCGGCGGACCAGCTCGGCGACGGTCGCGCCGTCCAGCTGGGGCGAGAGCAGCACCGGGACGGCGCCGATCCGGGCCGTGGCGCAGGCGAGCAGGGTGATGTCGAAGCTGTTCGACTTGTGGACCACCACCCGGCGGCCCGGCCTGACCCCGGCCGCCCAGAGCCGGGAGGCGTGGTCGTCGACCAGGTCGGCGAGCTCGGCGACGGTGGCCCGCCGTCCCAGCTCGGGGGCGATGTCGAGGTCGTGGTCGAGGATCACCACGTTCGCGCCGTTCCGGACGGCGGCCCGCTCGAAGAGCGTGCCCAGTCGGATTCCCCGGTTGGCAATGCGCTGAAGGAGCACCGTTCCGCCCTCTCGTGGGGTTCGGGGTCGCTGTGCTTTCAGGGGGGGCTTGCGATGTACTGGTTCTTTTACTTGTGCTTTTCGATGACCTGCTTGATCCGCTCCAGGGTCACCCCGAGGTCGGCCGCGACCTTCTCGCCCCACTCGGCGAAGAAGCGGCGCTTGGCGTCCTCGTCCATCTCGGCGGTGATGCCGCGGATCCCCTCGGTGGCGCTGCCCATCCGGAAGTGGTGCACCAGCACGCTGTCACCGGCGTCGGTGTCGGTCCCGCTGCTGGTGCCGGTGCTGGTCCCGGGGGCGATGTCGAAGGCCCAGACGCTGTCCTGGGCGCGTCCGCCGGTGTCCCGCATGGCCCAGCGGAAGGTCCGGCCGGGCTCGGCCGCGACCACCTCGGCGTGGGTGTACCAGACGCCGCGGACCACGGGGGCCCAGGCGACCACGTCCGGGCTGCGCAGGTTCTCGCCGCGGAACACCGAACCGACCGCGGCCGGCTCGCCGGAGACCCAGCTGCCGCCCTGGCATTCCGGGCTCCACTCACCGCAGCGCGGGAGGTCGCTGATCACCGAATAGATCTCGTCCGGGGTGGCGGAAATCCGGATTTCGGCCCGGGAACGGAAAAGGGGCGCGACTTCTGCGGTTTTTTCTCCCATGGCCGGAATCCTCGGCGGCGGCGCGCGGGAGGGTCAAAGGCGTACCGGCGGGTCCGTCAAGTCAGGCCGTGGACCTGACAGATCGACCCGCGGAAGCGGTTCGGGGCGGGGCGCCGCGGTCATCGGACGGGGGCGGCCTCGCCCGGGAGGTCGAGGCCGAAGTGCAGCGCGGTGACCGCCATCCCGTGCGCGCGGTAGAAGCGGTGCGCGTCGTGGTTGGCCGTCCCCGAGTCCAGCTCGATCCGCACGCAGCCCGCCGCCCGGGCGCGTTCCCGGAGCACCGCGAACAGCCGCCCGCCGACCCCCGCCGAGCGGACCGCGGGCGCGGTCACCAGGTCGTCGACGAAGAACAGCCGCCCCCGGCTGGTGGCCAGTACGCGGTGGGCGGCCACCGCCAGGCAGCGCCCGCGGTCGTCGTACGCGGCGGTGAACACCAGCCCCTGGGCGTGCGCCTCGGCGGCGAAGGCCGCGAAGCCGTCCGCGTCGAGCGCGGGGCGCAGGGCCAGGATCAGCGGCGCGACGTCCCGGTGCAGCGCGGGCCCGTCCGGTCCGACGTCCACGACGGTCAGCTCCAACTCCCGTGCTCCCTTGGGCGTGTCTGACAATTCGCGTCGGATCAGGCCGCGGCGTCAGGGTGCGTGCATCGCAAGGCGGAGGAGGGAGCCACTGCGGAGCATTGGCGACTGACGACAACGCGGCGAGGTGCGTGCCCTGGCGTCGCGGACCCGGCGGGAATTGTCAGACACGCCCTTGGGTCCAGGCGGTCTACCGCGGCGCGCCGTACACCGCGAGGAACGCCGCCACGCCGTTGGCCACGACCTCGGTGATCCGCTCGGCCGGCATCGGCAGCGCGCCGTAGAAGGTGGGCTGGGCGACGGCGAGGAAGGTCAGCAGGTTGAGCATCCGGGCGGCCTCGGCCGGGTCCGGCACCACCAGCAGCCCGCGCTCGGCGAACTCGGTCATCCAGTGCGTCAGGACCCGGTGGGTCTCCCGCGGCCCGGCCTCCTGCCAGGCCTCCAGGACCGCCGGGCGGATGTGCAGCGCCTCGGCCTCGATGGTGCGGACCAGCGCCCAGTGCTCGGCGAAGGTGGTGAGCGAGTCGACCCGCTCCAGGCCGAAGTCGACGAGGTCGGCGCGCAGGTCGACGATCTTCCGCAGATGGCGGTCGGCGATCTTCGCCTGGGTGGCGGCCACCGTGGTGGCGCCCTCCAGGATCACCGACTGGAACAGCTGCTCCTTGTCGGCGAAGTGGTTGTAGATGGTGCGCTTGGAGACGCCGGCCTCGGCGGCGATCGCGTCCACGCTGGTGCGGGTGAAGCCCTCGCGGCCGAACACCGTGCGTGCCGCGCGGGCGATCGCCACCCGCTTCTCGGGCATGCCGCGGTGGGCGGCGCCCGGGCCGGCGGCCTGGGCGGCCGGGGTCGCGGCCGGGGCGGTCTGTTCGGTCACGGGGAAACCCTCCTTGCAGTGCACTACATCGTGTAGTTTACGACATGCTTGACGTGAAGCGGACTTCAAGTCCTACGCTCGTCAGCACGTCCGGAAGTCCCAGGAGGGAAGCGTTCCATGGCCGTTCAGCTCAACCATACGATCGTCCCGGCGCGGGACGACGAGGAGACCGCCCGCTTCCTCACCGAGATCCTCGGTCTGGCCGCCCCGGTGCGCAGCGAGCCGTTCCTGGTCGTCCGGCTCGCCAACGACGTCGCGCTGGACGTCATGCGGGTCGACGGGGAGATCCCCACCGGGCACTACGCCTTCCTGGTCGGGGACGAGGAGTTCGACACGATCCTCGACCGCGTCCGGGCCCGCGGGCTGCCCTTCTGGGCCGACCCGTTCCACCGCCACGCCGGCCGCGTCAACGACTGGTTCGGCGGCCGCGGCGCCTACTTCGAGGACCCGAGCGGCCACAACCTGGAGATCATGACCCGCGTCTCCGGCGACAGCCGGTAGCACCCCCCCACGGTCACCCGGCCGCGACCCCGGGGGGAGGTCGCGGCCGGGCCCTCTCGGATGACGCTCCGTCAGAACCCGTTCGAGGGCGACCTGACAGAGATCGGATACGGACGGGATTGCTCCGCCCCCGCGCGGGTTAGCCTCCCCGCATGATCGAGACCAAAGGGCCGGTGCACCGGCCGGGAGACGACGACTACGACGCCCGACGGACCGGCTACAACCTCGCGTTGGACCACCGCCCGGCGCTGGTGGTGTCCGCCGCCGACCCCGGCGACGTGATCGCCGCCGTCCGGTACGCCGCCGAGCACGGCCTCGCCGTCGCGGTCCGGGCCACCGGCCACGGCATCTCCGTCCCCACCGACGGCCAGCTGGTGATCGACACCGCCGGACTGGGCGGCGTCACCGTCGACCCCGTCGCCCGCACCGCCACCGTCGGAGCCGGCGTCCGCTGGCGCGAGGTGCTCGACGCCGCCGCCCCGCACGGCCTCGCCCCGCTCAGCGGCTCCAACCCCGACGTCGGCGCGGTCGGCTACACCCTCGGCGGCGGCATCGGCCTGCTCGGCCGCCACCACGGCTTCGCCGCCGACCACGTCCGCCGGCTGGAGGTCGTCACCGCCGACGGCCGGCTGCGCACCACCGACCCCGACACCGAGCCCGACCTGTTCTGGGCGCTGCGCGGCGGCAAGGACAACTTCGGCATCGTCACCTCGATGGAGATCGACCTCGTCCCGTGCACCGGCCTGTACGGCGGCGGCCTCTACTTCCCCGCCGCCGACGCCGCCGCCGCGCTGCACGGCTGGGCCGAGTGGAGCCGGACGATCCCCGACGAGCTGGCCGGCTCCGCCCAGCTGATCCGCTACCCCGATCTGGACGCCGTGCCGGAGCCGATCCGCGGCCGGTACGCCGCCGTCCTCCGGGTGGCCTGGAGCGGCCCGGCCGGGCAGGGCGAGGAGTGGGTCAAGCCGCTGCGCGCCCTCGGCACCCCGCTGCTCGACACCGTCCGCGAGCTGCCCTTCACCGAGGCCGGCACGATCCACCACGAGCCGCCGTTCGCGCACCCCGCGTACGACCGCAACACCGCACTGCGCGAGTTCACCGGCGAGACGGCGGACACCGTCCTGGAGCTCGCCGGGCCGGACACCGACAGCCCGCTGATCGTCGAGTTCCGGCTGCAGGGCGGCGCGTACTCGCGCGAGCCCGCCGTACCCAACGCCGTCGGTGGCCGGGACGCCGGCTACCTGGCCTTCTCCACCAGCATGATCGGCCCGGTCGGCCTGGACGCGCTGCGCACCGCGCACACCGCCCTGCACGAGCGGCTGCGCCCGTGGTCCACCGGCGGGGCGTTCGCCAACTTCTTCGGCCTCGACGACGCCGACCCGGCCGTCGTGCGCACCGCCTACCCGGAGCCGGTACACCGACGGCTCACCGAGCTCAAGGCCGTCTACGACCCCGGAAACCTCTTCCGCCTCAACTTCAACCTCCCACCCGCCGCCTGACCCGCCACCCCGCCCGCCCGCCCGGCCCCCGCCGGGGCCTTCGGCGCCGGCGTGGGTCAGTACGGCAGCAGGTCGCTGGTGACCAGGTCGAAGCCGAACGGCTCGGGGATGTACAGCGTCTCGCCGAACTCGATGTCCTCGCGACGGTGGTACCTCGTACCGTCGGGCCGGCTGAACAGGGTGACGGTCTTCTGCCTGGCGTCGACCAGCAGGTACAGCGGGATGCCCATCATCGGGTAGTCGCGCACCTTCCCCACCCAGTCGTTCTCCGGGTTCGAGGGGGAGACCAGCTCGACGGCGACGGCGGCGAGCTGGGACGGGACCTGGTTGTCGGAGGTTTCCAGCGCCCCACTCGGAAGGTACGTCAGGTCCGGGTTGCGGCTCTTGCCGACATGGGGCGAGACCAGGTCGGTGTTCTCGCTCGGCAGCAGCTCGACCGGGGCATGCCCGTCGAACTGGCGGCGGACCAGCAGCAGGTTCCGCTGATGAATGCCCGAGGGGCTGACCATCATGACGATGGTGTCGCCCGAGATCTCCACCTTGAACCCCTCGGGCAGGCTCCGGCGGGCTTCTTCGAGGAGTGCGAAGTGCTCCGGGTTCATGCGCGCTGTCTCCTGGAGTGTGCCGGGCAACACCCTCAGAGTAGTCCGGCGTCGACGGGCACGAAAACGCCCCCGAAGCGAATCGCTTCGGGGGCGTCGTGCCTTTTCAGGCTGTTGTGGCCAGGGCCGGGGTCGAACCGGCGACCTTCCGCTTTTCAGGCGGACGCTCGTACCAACTGAGCTACCTGGCCGTACTGCACCGTCTCTTGCGAGACGAGCGATCCCGACGGGACTTGAACCCGCGACCTCCACCTTGACAGGGTGGCGAGCTAACCAACTGCTCCACGGGACCTTGTGGTGGCGAACCACCAAGGTCTTGCGTCACTGCACTGTACTACGGTACTGCGTGCCCCCAACGGGATTCGAACCCGTGCTACCGCCTTGAAAGGGCGGCGTCCTGGGCCACTAGACGATGAGGGCTTGCGGCCTGTCCCGCCGTTTCCGGCGTTCGGGGACGTCGAGAAGCATATGGGATGTCGGGCGGAACGCCAAAACGGGTTTCGGCCAGGTGGGCGGGCGGGTCGTCCGGGGTGTGTCGGGGGTCAGGACCAGCCGAGCTCGTCGAGCTCGTGGTCGTCGAAGCCGAAGTGGTGGGCGACCTCGTGGATCACCGTGGTGCGGACCTCCTCGACGACCTGGTCGCGGTCCTCGCACAGGCGCAGGGTCGGGCCGCGGTAGACGATGATCCGGTCCGGCAGGACGCCCGCGTACCACTCGCCGCGCTCGGTGAGCGGGGTGCCCTCGTAGAGGCCGAGCAGTTCCGGGTCGGCGGGGTCGGGCTCGTCCTCGACGAAGACGGCGACGTTGTCCATCATCGCGGCGAGCTTCGGGGGGATCCGGTCGAGCGCGTCGGCGACCAGTACCTCGAACTCTTCCCGGGTCATCTCCACCGGTTCATTGTCGGGTCTGGGGTGACGGCGTGCCAGGCGGTCGGGGCCGGTGTTTCATGGGGCTGTGGCGACCTCGGAGGATTTGGTGGCGGACGGCCCGGCGGCCGGCCCGGTGGCGCGGCGACGGCCGCCGGTGCTGCGCGGGCAGGGGCCCGCGGTGGCGGTGGTGGCGGTCGGCGGGGCCCTGGGGGCGGTGGCCCGGTACGGCGCGGGGCTGCTCTGGCCCACCGGTCCGTCGGCCTTCCCGTGGACGACGCTGCTGGTGAACGCGGTGGGGTGCGCCGTGATCGGGGTCTTCCTGGTGGTGATCACCGAGGGGCGGCCGGCCCACCCGCTGCTGCGGCCGTTCTTCGGGACCGGCGTGCTGGGCGGCTTCACGACCTTCTCGACGTACGCGGTGGACGTCCGCCGGCTGCTGGCGGAGGGGCGGCCGGGGCCGGCGGTGGCGTACCTGGGGCTGACGCTGCTGGCGGCGCTGGCGGCGGTCTGGGCGGCGGCCGTGGTGACGCGCCGTCTGGTGCTGCGCGGGGCCGGGGGAGCGGCGTGACGGCGGGGGCGGCCGGGGCGTCGCCGAGGCTGGGCGGGCCGGCGCTGCGGCTGACCGTGCTGGTGGGCGAGAACGACCGGGGCCACCACCGCCCGCTGTACAGCGAGATCGTGCACCGGGCGCGGGCCGCCGGGCTGGCCGGGGCGAGCGTGTTCCGGGGGATCGAGGGGTTCGGCGCCTCCTCGCTGGTGCACACGGCGCGGTTGCTGTCGCTGAGCGAGGACCTGCCGGTGGCGGTGGTGATCGTGGACGCGGAGGAGCGGGTGCGGGCGTTCCTGCCGGAGCTGGACGGCCTGGCGGTGGCGGGGCTGGTGACCCTGGAGCGGTGCGAGGTGGTCCGCTACGCGGGTCAACAGGTCGTCGCGGGCGAGCGCGGCCCGGGGGAGGGCGGGGCGTGAACTGGCTGCTGGTGGTGGCCGGCGCGGTGGTCGGCGCGCCGTTGCGGTACCTGACCGACCGGGCCGTGCAGTCCCGGCACGACTCGGTCTTCCCCTGGGGCACCTTCGCCGTGAACGTGGTCGGCTGCCTCGTCCTCGGGCTGGTGACCGGGGCGGTGGCGGCCGGCGCCGCGTCCTCGCACGTCCAACTCCTGCTGGGGACCGGGCTGTGCGGCGCGCTGACCACGTACTCGACGTTCTCGTACGAGACCCTGCGGCTGGCCGAGGGCGGGGCCGGGCGGTACGCGCTGGCGAACGTCGTGGGCAGCGTCGCGGCGGGCCTGGCGGCGGTGTACGCGGGCGCCGCGCTGGCCGCGGCCCTCTGGGGCTGATACCCCCGGGCCCGTCGGCCCTGCCGCCGGAGCACGTCGCACGACTGAACGAGGGCCCCGCTCGTTCGAGTGCTCCCGGTGCGTCCGCCCGTGTCCGTGCGCCGGGGGCGCGCGTTGGGCACCCGCAAGGGTGGCCGCGCGCGGTGGTGGGCGGCCCGGGCGGGGCGGGTGCGGGAGAGGGAACTCGGTGGCGGCGATGCGTGCGGTGCGTGCGGTGGTGGAGCGGGAGACGGCGGTGGTCCGGGGCGGTGCGGTCCGGACCGGCGCGGTGCGGGCGGCAGCGGCCCTGGCGGTGGCCGGTCTGGGCCTGACCGGGTGCATGTCGGTCGGGCCGGGCGCGGACGAGAAGCACCGCACGGTGCCGGTCGGCCAGGCGGGGACGCCGACCAGGCCGGGGGCGACCCCCTCGGCCTCGCCGAGCGGCGGCGCCCACCCGAGTGGTGCACCCGGGCGCTCGGAGCGTACGGGGGGCGCGCAGGCCCAGAACGCTTCGACCGGCGGCATGAACGCGGCCCCCGGCGAGTCGGCCATCGGCGGGAACGGCGCGGCAGGCGCCGCGGGCGGCAACGGCGCGGGCGGCGTGAACGGCGCTCCCGCCGTCGCGGACCCCGTTCCGGCGGCGGCCCCCGGCGATCCCGCGCAGGGCGCCGGTGGCACCGCCGGGGGTGTCAGCCCCGCGCCCCGGCCGGGCGGGGCCGGCGCCACGACCGGGACGGCCGGGGGCGCGACCGGCACCGGCACCGCGGGCGGCACCGGCCACCCGTCGGGCGGCACCGGGGCCACCGCGGGCACCGGCGACGGCCGCTCCGGCGGCGGGACGGCCTCCACCCCGGCGGCCAGCCCGACCAGCCGCCCGTCCTCCCCGGAGCCCGGCCACCCCACGCCCTCCCCGACCGCCACCCCGGCCCCGGAGCCGACGCCCGCCCCGAGCGCCAGCACCGCCCCCAGCTCCGGAACGGGCGGACACTGACCTCCCGAGGGCCTCCCGATTCACGGCCTCACCAGCGCATTTGCCTCCGATCCCCAGTCTCGCCTATGGTGGTAGATCGTTCGTTTGATTCATTTGATTGGCGCCCTATTCCCATCTGGCGCCCTTGGCGCGTTCCGGCGATCCGTGGCTGACCGCATAGAGGCGGTTGTGAAACAGAACCCCGGACTTTGGCGCGTGCCACTTCCGGAAGGTTTTGCATGTCT
Source organism: Kitasatospora misakiensis (assembly GCF_042656005.1). Classification (NCBI taxonomy): domain Bacteria; kingdom Bacillati; phylum Actinomycetota; class Actinomycetes; order Kitasatosporales; family Streptomycetaceae; genus Kitasatospora; species Kitasatospora misakiensis. The sequence goes on from NZ_JBHSOF010000007.1 coordinate 123,025, forward strand.
CTCGTTGACGACGCCCGCTTCGCCATGCCCGCGAGCGAGTCCGCCGCCGATGTCACCACCACCGCCCCCGAGGCCGACGCCGAGCTGATCGCCGCCGTCGACGCCGTCGAGGACGCCACCACCACCGAGGCCACCGAGGCCGCCGACGTCGAGGCCACCGAGGCCGAGGCCGAGGACGCCGCCGAGGCCGAGGACGCCGAGCCGACCATCACCTTCGGCGACCTGGGCCTGCCGGACGACGTCGTCCGCGCCCTCGCCAAGCGCGGCGTCACCACCCCGTTCCCGATCCAGGCCGCGACCATCCCGGACGCCCTGGCCGGCAAGGACGTGCTGGGCCGCGGCCGCACCGGCTCCGGCAAGACCCTCAGCTTCGGCCTGCCGCTGCTGACCCGCCTCGCCGCCGGCGAGCGCACCCGCGCCAAGCAGCCGCGCGGCCTGATCCTCGTCCCGACCCGCGAGCTGGCCATGCAGGTCGCCGACGCCCTGGAGCCCTTCGGCTCGGTGCTCGGCCTGCGCCTCAAGGTCGTCTGCGGCGGTACCTCGATGTCGAACCAGATCTACGCGCTGGAGCGCGGCGTCGACGTCCTGGTGGCCACCCCGGGCCGTCTGCGCGACCTGATCAACCGCGGCTCCGCCAAGCTCGACGACGTTCAGGTCGCCGTCCTCGACGAGGCCGACCAGATGGCCGACATGGGCTTCCTGCCCGAGGTCACCGAGATCCTCGACCAGGTGCCGGCCGGCGGCCAGCGCCTGCTGTTCTCCGCCACCCTGGAGAACGAGATCGACACCCTGGTCAAGCGCTACCTGAACAAGCCGGTCACCCACGAGGTCGACCCGTCGGCCGGCGCCGTGACCACCATGACCCACCACATCCTCGTGGTGAAGCCCAAGGACAAGGCGCCGATCACCAACGCGATCGCCGCCCGCAAGGGCCGCACGATCATCTTCGTCCGCACCCAGATGGGCGCCGACCGCGTCGCCGAGCAGCTCGTCGAGGCCGGTGTGAAGGCCGACGCGCTGCACGGCGGCATGACCCAGGGCGCCCGTACCCGGGTGCTCGGCGACTTCAAGGACGGCTACGTCAACGTCGTCGTCGCGACCGACGTCGCCGCGCGCGGCATCCACGTCGACGGCATCGACCTGGTGCTGAACGTCGACCCGGCCGGCGACCACAAGGACTACCTGCACCGCTCCGGCCGCACCGCCCGCGCCGGCCGCTCCGGCACCGTCGTCACCCTGGTGCTGCCGCACCAGCGCCGCAGCGTCTTCCGCCTGATGGAGGACGCGGGCGTCGACGCCGGCCGCCACATCCTCGACCACGCCTTCGACGCCGAGGTGGCCCGGATCACCGGCGCCCGCTCGCTGGTCGAGGTCCAGGCGGAGAGCGCGGCCAACATCGCCGGCGCCGCCGAGCGCGAGGTCGCCGACATGGGCCGCCAGCTGGAGCGCGCGCAGCGCCGCGCCGCCGAGCTGCGCGAGGAGGCCGACCGGCTGGCCTCGCGGGCCGCGCGCGAGCGGGCCGAGCTGGGCATCGAGGACGAGGCCCCGGCCGCCGAGGGCGAGGGCGCGGCGGAGGCCGCTGCCGCGACCGTGACCGAGCCGGTGGCCGCCACCGAGCCGGTCGAGGAGCGCGCGCCGGCGTACCGCGAGGCGCGCAACGAGCGCCCGGCGTTCAACCGCGACCGTGACCGTGGCGAGCGCGGTGAGCGTGGTGGCTTCAACCGTGACCGTGACGACCGTGGTGGCCGTTCCTTCGGTGACCGTGAGCGCGGTGAGCGTGGCGGTTTCAACCGTGACCGTGACGACCGTGGTGGCCGTTCCTTCGGTGACCGCGACCGTGGCGAGCGCGGTGGCTTCAACCGTGACCGTGACGACCGCGGCGGCCGTTCCTTCGGTGACCGTGACCGCGGCGAGCGCGGTGGCTTCAACCGCGACCGCGGCAGCTTCAACCGTGACGACCGCGGTGGCCGTTCCTTCGGTGACCGTGACCGCGGCGAGCGCGGCGGTTTCAACCGTGACCGTGACGACCGTGGCGGCCGTTCCTTCGGTGACCGTGACCGCGGCGAGCGCGGTGGCTTCAACCGTGACCGTGACGACCGTGGTGGCCGTTCCTTCGGCGACCGTCCGGCCCGCTCCTTCGGTGACCGCCCGGCCTTCGGCCGTGACCGCGACGAGCGCGGCGGCGCCAGCAGCAGCCGTCCGTTCTCCCGCCGTGACGACCACCGCTCCGGTGGCCGTCCGCAGTCCGGCGGTGGCTTCAACCGTGACCGCGACGACCGCGGTGGCCGCTCCGGCGGCTCCAACTCGGGCTTCAACTCCGGCTTCAACCGCGACGACCGCAAGCCGCGCTGGAAGAACTGACGCCGGGTAGCGCCTGACGCGCACCGCACCTCTTGACGGCCACGGGCCCGCTCCGCACCACCGGAGCGGGCCCGTGGCCGTTGGCGTATCCAGGGCGGCCGGCGTGTTGTTCTGCGGCTGAGAATAACCAGTGGCGCCGCGCCTCCCCCATCGCCTACGGTCGGCGCATGAGCAGCAGAATGCGTGAGGTGGCGGCGGTCAACGAGGGCATCGCCGAGCGGGGGAGCTACCGCGCGTCCGGGGGTGAAGCCGTCGATCTGGCCGACCGGTTGGCGGCGGCGCGGGCCGGGACGGTGTCGTACGACCCGGCCGGGCTGGACGCGCTGGTCGCGGCGGGCGGGCCGGGGCCGACGGCGGCGTCCGGCACCGTCGAGGTCACGGCCGAGGGCAGCGTCCAGGCGGCCCGCCGACTGGTCGAGGTCGGGGCGGGGCCGGTCGGGGTGCTGAACTTCGCGTCCGCGCGCAACCCCGGCGGGGGCTATGTGCGCGGCGCCCGCGCCCAGGAGGAGGACCTCTGCCGCAGCGCCCTCCTCTACACCTGCCTGCTGGAGGCGCCGGACTACTACGAGGCCCACCGTGCCTCCGCGGACCTCCGGTACAGCCACCGGGTGATCGTCTCGCCCGAGGTGCCGGTGATCCGGGGCGACGACGGCGGGCTGCTGGCGCGGCCGTACGCCGTGACCTTCCTGACCTCGCCCGCACCGAACGCCGGTCAACTCGCCCTGCGCGCCGCGAAGGAGGGCGGCGGCGGTGACGGGGTGGACGTCCGGGGGGTGCTCGCCGAGCGGGCCGAACGGGTGCTCGCCGCGGCGGCCCGGCACGGGATCCGCGCGCTGGTGCTGGGGGCGTGGGGCTGCGGGGTGTTCCGCAACGACCCGGCGGAGGTCGCGGAGGCGTTCGAGCAGGCGCTGGCCCGGTACGGGGCGGCCTTCGACCGGGTGGTCTTCGCGGTCTGGGACCGGTCGCCGGTCTCGCCGAACCGGGCCGCGTTCGAGGCCCGGTTCGGCGGTCGGGGGGAGGTGGTCTGAGGGGGTCTGAGGTGCTCTGCGGTGGTGGGAGCGGTGCCGCTCAGCCGGCCTTGCGGGTGACGAGCGCGGAGGTGATCGCCGAGGCGGCGGTGACCACCCCGGTGACGGCGAAGACGGACGGCCAGGCGCCGATCTTCTTCGCCAGCGGGTGCGAGCCGCCGAAGGCCACCACGTACAACCCGGTCAGGGCGGCCGCGGCGGGCGCGCCCGAGCGGCGGTTCCACTGCGCGGCGGCGCCCGCGCCGGCCACGGCCAGGACGGCGCCGCCGAGCTGCCGCTTGCCGGTCCACCGGGCGACGCCGTAGCCGCCGACCAGACCGCCGGCCGCGGTCAGCGCGGCGGGTGCGGTGGCCGTGAGCGCGTTCGGGATCCTCGCCATCGTCGACTCCACTTCTCGACTCCCAGACGGATCCGGTGCGGATCCGCGGCGGACTCCTCGGGACCTCCCGGGGTACCCCGGGCTTCCTCGGACTCCTCGGACCTCCGACCATAACCCGACGGCCCCGGCGGCCCGCCTGGGACCTCGGATCCCGGCCCGTGGCCCAGGCGGCCCCCACCACCGACCGGCTAGCGCACCGCCTGGTCGAAGGGCAGCGCGGGCGCCGCCGCCGCGAGCCGGGCCGCCGCCTCGGCCGGCTCAAGCACCCGCTCCAGCCGCAGGTCACCGGGCACCTGCTCGACGAACCGCCCGGCGGCCCAGCTCCGCTCGTAGGGCTGCGGGTCCAGGATCAGGGTCCGCACGCCGTCCACCACGGGGATGTCCTCCGGCATGCCCTCGTTCCAGATCCACCGGCCGTCCGGCGCCACCAGGTTGAACGCGCCGGTCGCGATGAACCGGCGCCCGTCCAGCCACCGGGTGCGGCTGAGCGCGACCACCTCGGGGTCCGGGCGGGTGCCGGGCAGGTGGCCGCCGCCGACGAGCTCCTCGATGAGCAGCGTGTGCAGCTGGAAGTTGTCGGTCAGCCCGTCCATCCGGAGCAGATAGCCGGTGCCGGTCGGGCGGTGCAGGACGAGCAGCGGCTCGTCGTCGAGGGTGGCGAGCAGGTACCGCAGGCCCTTGAGGTCGTGCCGCTCGGACCGCTCGCGGTACCGGTCGACCAGCTCGGCGAGGACGGCGCTCACCCCGGAGCCGCGGGCCGCGCGGCGGACCGCGGCGTGCGAGCAGACGGCGAACGAGGCCCGCTGCCACAGCCCCAGCGTCCACCAGCCGGCCACGGCCCGGTGGGCGTGCCATCCGTCCATCCGACCGGGCTCGGCGATCCGGGCGTGGGCGCGGCCGGGGTCGTCCTCGTCGGGATCCGGCAGGGCGTCCCCGGCGTCCCCGGCGGCCCCCTCACCACCCCCGCCGGTCTCCGCCCACCGGTCGATCAGCAGCAGGGCGCCGCTCAGGGCCTCGCGCAGCCCGGCGAGGACGCCGTCGGCGCAGGCCACCGGGTCGGCGCCGCGCTCCACACAGGCGCCGACCATCATCGCCAGGTGCGCCCGGGGGAACACCGGGGTGTCCAGGAGCAGCGCGGCCAGTCGCGGGCCGACCGCCGCCGACTCCTCGTCGTCGGCGGGCCCGAGCTGTCCGCCCAGCCGGCGCAGCGCCGCGTCGAAGCGCTCACCGCCGTCCGGGTCCGCCGCCAGGCCGGTCACGGCGGCCTCCAGGGAGGCCACCGCCTCGACGAGGGCGGACTGCTGACTGTCCGACGGCCCGCCGGGGCGGCCGTCCTGCGCGGAGTGAGGGTCGAGCACCATTCGCCGCAGCATAGGCGCCCGCCGTCCCGTCACCGCGTCCGGGTCGCCCCACCGGCCGCCGCGCCCCGAGCGGCTCCGCATCAGCCGTACGACGGCTCCGCACCGACCCCGTATCAAGTCCACCACCGCCCCGCCGGCGGCCGAGCGGTGTCCGCCCGACGCCGACCGGGCGTCAGATCCCCGCCCGACTACCGGAAACCCCGGCGCGGACGGCCCGGCGTCCCCCATACTCGCGCGGGTGATCGAGACCAGCACGCCCGCCGCCGGCGCGGCCTCCGCCCCGACCCCCGTCCGCACCGACGCCGCCGAGCCCTCGCTCCGGGCGGCGCCGCTCGAACTCTTCCTCGACCTCGTCTTCGTCTTCACCGTCACCCAGCTGACCGGCAGTCTGGCCCACCACCTCACCCCCGGTGGCTTCACCCAGGTGCTGGTGATGCTGGCGGTGATCTGGTGGATGTACGACGCCTTCATCTGGCTGACCAACGCCATGCCGCCGAGCACCCACGGCCGGCGCGGCCTGCTGATGCTCGCCATGGGCGGCTTCCTGGTGATCTCGCTCTCCGTGCCGCACGCCTTCGAGGGCAGCGGCGTCGCCTTCGGCTGGGCGTACCTGCTGGTGGTGGCCGTGCACACGGGCATGTTCGCGATGTCGGGCGTGGCGCTCGGCCCGGTGCTCCGGATGGGCGGGCTCAACCTGGTCAACACCGGGCTCGTGGTGGCCGGCGGCTACCTCACCGGCTCGGCCCAGCTCACCCTCTGGGCGGGCGCCTTCGCCCTGCAGTTCGCGATACCCCGGCTGGTCGACCTGCCCAGCTTCCAGCTGCGCGCGGACCACTTCGTCGAGCGGCACGGGCTGGTGGTGATCATCGCGTTCGGCGAGTCGGTGATCGCGATCGGCGTGGGCGCGGGCACCGCCGACCTGACCGCCCCGCTGGTGGCCGTCGCGCTGCTGAGCCTGGCCGTCTGCGTGGGGCTCTGGTGGGCGTACTTCGGGCGCGACGACGACACCCGCGCGGAACACCACATGGCCGCGCTGCCCTCCGAGCGGCGCAACCGGCTCGCCGTCAGCGTCTACAACCTGGGCCATTACGGGCTGCTGCTCGGTGTGCTGCTGTTCGCCGCCGGGGTGAAGTCGGCGGTCGCGCACCCGGCGGCGCCGATCACCGCCGCGCAGGCGGCCTCGCTGGCCGGCGGGGTGGCCGTCTTCCTGGTCGTCAACACCGCGGTCCGCCGGACCTTCGCCCTCGGCCCCAACCTGCCGCGTCTGACCGCCGCCGCCGCGGTCGCGGCCGCCACGGTGCTCGGCACCGCGGTCTCGGCGCTGGCCCAGGTCGCCGCGGTCGCGCTCGCCCTGGCCGGCGCCTTCGGCTGGGAGCAGCGGGCCGCGCGGCGGGCCGGACTGTCGGTGCCCGGTGAGACACTCCACGGGTGACCGACCACAAGATCACCGACGGCCGCTACCGGATCCGGAACGTCGCGACCGGCCTGCTGCTGGAGATCCCCGGCGGCAGCCGCCGCAGCGGCGTCAAAGTCCTGCTCGGCCCCGAGGACGGCTCGGACGCCCAGCTCTGGCGGCTGACCGCCGTCCATCCCGGTGGGGCGCTGTTCCACGTCGAGAACGTCGCGGGCGGCAGGCGCCTGGACGTCACCGGGGCCGCGACCGACAACGGCGTGCCCGTCCAGCAGTGGTCCGCCAACGCGTTCGGCGCCCAGGAGTGGCTGGTCGAGCACCATCTCGACGCCCCCGGCACCTGCACCCTCACCAGCTTCATCAGCGGCAAGGCCCTGACCGCCCCGGCGGCTCCGGCCGACCCCGCCGACCCGCCCGTCCCCGTCCACCAGTGGGAGGACGTCGACTCCCCGACCCAGTGGTGGCGCCTGGAGCGCCAGTAGGTCCCGCCGGGTGCCGGGTGCCGGGTGCCGGGCGGTCGCTGCCGCCCGGCACCGCTGGTCGCCTGGTCGCTTGGTCGCCCTACGCCGAGAGGTTGGCGCGGAGGGCGGCGAGGTCCTCGTCAGTGGCGCCGTGGGCGCGCAGGTAGGCGGGGACGGAGTCGTGCTGCTCGCGGATCCAGGCGAAGGAGGAGGCGAGCAACTGCTCCGAGATGGGGCGGGAGATCCGCTCGGTGCCGGTCTCGTCGATGTACGGGGTGGGGCCGTCCAGCAGGCCCAGCCCGGCGTTGGAGCGCAGGAAGTCCGCGGTGATGTCGGCCTCGGAGGCGCCCAGCAGGGACTGGACGACGGCGATGGTGAGGCCGGTGCGGTCCTTGCCGACGGCGCAGTGGACGACGACCGGCAGGGCGCCCGGGGTGCCGAGCCGGCGGATCGCGGCGACCAGCGACGGGCCGGCGGTGGAGGCCATGAACGGGTAGAGCTCCTCCTGGCTCTCCGGCCACGGCCGGTCGGTGTCCTCGCGGTTGGCGGGCAGGGTGGGGAGGCTGAGCGTCTCGTGGTCGAGGCCGTGCCGCACGTCCGGCCAGACCTCCTGTTCGAAGGGGCTGCGCAGGTCGATCACGGTGCGCACGCCCAGGGCCTTCAGCCGCTGGGCGCCCTCCGGGGCGAGCGTGTGGAAGGAGCCGGAGCGGAACAGGACGCCCGGGCGGAGCGAACCGACGCCCCCGGCGTCGCGGAAGTTGCGCACCCCGGGGATGTCGATGAAGGCGGACGGCAGGTCGGCGGCACGGTCCGGCAGGTCGTCGGTCATGGCCCCCACCGTACGGGCGCGGACCGGGCCGGGGGAAGGAAACTGACCGGCTTTCCGATCTTGACCTGAAGCAGACTTCAACTCCTAGAGTCGATCAAGTCGATCAAGTCGAACTGTCCGGCGCCGCCGGGCGGTCGACCGCGGCACGCCCACGGGAGGATCTGTCATGGAGTACTCGCACAGCGACGCCGAACTGGTCAAGCAGCCCATCGGCTACTGGAGCTGGGCGGCCTACAAGGCCGTCGTCACCCAGACCCGTGGCGCGATGGCCGAGCTCGGCACCAACCAGCCGCAGTGGTGGGTCCTCAGCCAGGTCGCCGGCGCCGCGACGCCGATGACCCGCGAGGAGGTGTCCCGCGTCCTGCGCGACTACCTCGACACCGGCGAGGACACCCTGGACGCCGAGATCGGCACCACCGTCGAGCGGGGCTGGACCACCGAGTCCGCCGACGGCCGGCTCCACCTCACCGCCGAGGGCCGGACGTTCTACCACCAGATGGCCGCCGTCCAGGGCAAGCTGCTGGCCGAGCGCCACGTGGGCATCTCCGACGAGGAGTACCTGACCACGCTCAAGGTCCTCCAGCGCTTCATCCACAACACCGGCGGCCAGGCCTGGCACCACTGAGGCCCGGCCACCGGTGGGGGCGTCGGCTCACCGGCCGCCGGAGACGTCCAGGAACGCGCCCGTGGTGTACGAGGAGGCCGGCGACAGCAGGAAGACGATCGCCTCCGCGACCTCCTCCGGCTGCCCGCCGCGCCGCATCGGCAGGTTCGGCGCGACCCGGTCGACCCGGCCGGGCTCGCCGCCGAGGGCGTGGATGCCGGTGTGGATCAGGCCGGGGCGGACGGCGTTGACCCGGATGCCCTCGGCGGCGACCTCCAGGGACAGCCCGCGGGTCATCGAGTCGACGGCGCCCTTCGCCGCCGCGTAGTCCACGTACTCGTTGGGCGAGCCGAGCCGGGAGGCGGCCGAGGAGACGTTGACGATCGCGCCGCCGCGCCCGCCGTGCCGGGTGGACATCCGGCGGACGGCCTGCGCGGCGCACAGGAACGGGCCGGTGATGTTGGCGGCCCAGATCCGGTTGAGCCGGTCCTCGTCGATGTCTTCAAGCCGGCCCTGCTGCTCCAGCGTCCCGGCGTTGTTCACCAGCGCGGTGAGCGGCCCGAGTTCGGCGTCGACGGTGTCGAACAGCCGGGCCACCTCGGCGCTGCGGCTGACGTCGGCGCGGACGGCGAGCGCGGTGCCGCCGGCGGACCGGATCGCGTCCACCACGGCGGCCGCCGCGGCCTCGTCCGTCCGGTAGTTGACGCAGACCCGGTAGCCGCGCCGCCCGGCCAGCAGCGCGGTCGCGGCGCCGATACCGCGCCCGGCCCCGGTGATCAGCACGACGCCGGGCCGCTCGGCTGCCTCGGCCCGGTCGGACGCCACGGACCCTACGGACAGTTCGGAATCGTTCGAGGTCGACATGCCCGCACCCTACGCGAGCCCCGCCGGCGCGCCGAAACGGCCGCTACCCCTCCGAACTCGCCCGCAGGGCCGCGATCCTGGGTGCCCGGCTCTTCGGCGAGTCCAGGCCGAACCCGCGGGCGTCCCCCAGCTCCGAGCGGACGAACTCCTCCGTCCGCGCCACCGCCGCCCGCAGTTCGGCGTTGGACGGCACGAAGGACAGGTGGACGATCTCGGCGCGCTCGGGGTCGTACTCCCAGCAGCCGACGATCCGCCCGCGGTCCAGCACGATGTGCGTCTGCGGATCGGCCTCGGTGCCGAAACTCCGCCCGGCCCGGTCGGGCGGCAGCGGGCGGGCCGCGTCGGCCGGGTCGACCAGCCGGGCCAGCTCACGGTGCAGCAGATGGATGCCGTCGATGCCGGCCAGCAGCGTGTAGCGCGGCTCGTCCGGAACGGTGAACTCCGCGAAGGCGTCCAGGAGTTCGGGCAGCATCAGCAGCTCCGAACCGGGCGCCGCCGGCACCGCGCCCGCCTCGGCGAGGGCCTGCCGGGCGGTCGCCGCACCGAAGCCCGAGAACCACCGGAAGTGCTTCAGCGAGGCCGGTCCGGCCCAGGCGAGGTAGCGCCGGGCCAGGTCCGCCGCACTGCCGCCGACCGGCTGGTCCCAGCGCGCGTAGCCGTACCGCTGCTGGTCCAGGCGCCCGTTGACCGGTACCCGGCGCACCTGCCCGCGGGACTGCATCAGCCCGAGCGCCAGCGGCAGCGTGGTGGACAGTCCGCGCTTGCGCCCCGGCTCGCCCAGCGTCCGGACGGCCTCGCCGACCGCCACCCGGATCGCCGCCGGGTCCAGCGGTCCGGGCGCCTCGGCGAGCGCCCGGTCCACCGCCAGGCAGAGCCGCTCGACCTCGCCCCCGGTCACCCCCAGGTGCCTCGTGGCCGCGGCCACCTCGCCCTCGGGCGCCGCCGCGCCGGCCGCCAGGGCGAGCGCGAAGTCCTCGGCCGGGACGATGTAGGTGCAGCCGCGCGCGGCGGGCAACTCGTGTACCTCCAGCCCGGCCACCGCCGCGTCCACCGCCGCCCGGCCAAGACCGGCCCGGGCGAACAGGCCCAGGTACGGCGCCGCGCCGCCCACCGACCGGGCCCACCCGGTGGCCGCCAGCACCTCGCCGGCGGTCGCCCCCGGACGCGCGCCGTCCAACCACTGCCGGTGCGCCCACCAGGCCCGCAGCTTCTCCGTGCTGATCCCCGTGCTGATTTCCGTGCTGATCGTCGTGCCGATCTCCGGGCCCTGTCCGTGCCCGCCGCGTGCCCTCGCCATGCGGCCCAGTATCGGCCCGCCGCCCCCGCCGCCCCGGAATTCGCTGGCCCGGCGCGGCCCCGGCCCGGCAGACTCCTGCGGACCGGCTGGCGAGAGGAGCCCCCGATGACCGACCGACCCACCGACCCGCCCGGCAGCGTCCTGCTGTCCGGCATCGTCGGCTCGACCGCGTACGGGCTGGCGCACGCCGGCTCCGACATCGACCGGCTAGGCCTGTTCGCCGCCCCGACCACGGGCTTCCACGGCCTGCACCGCCCTGCGGAGTCGCACGTCTCCACCGCCCCGGACCGCACCCTGCACGAGGCCGCCAAATGGTGCCGCCTCGCGCTCAGTTGCAATCCCACCGCCTCCGAGCTGGTCTGGCTGCCCGACGACCTCTACGAGGTGCGCAGCCCGCTCGGCGAGGAGCTGATCGCGATACGCCGCTCCTTCCTGAGCGCCCGGGCCGTGCGCAACGCCTATCTCGGCTACGCCACCCAGCAGTTCCGGAAGCTGCTGACCCGCGACACCTCCGAACCGGCCACCCGGGCCCGGGCCGCCAAGCACGCGCGCCACCTGGTCCGGCTCCTCGACCAGGCCGTCCACCTGCACGAGTCCGGCCACAACCTGGTCCGGCTGCCCGACCCGGAGCGCGTCCGCGAGCTCGGCGAGCAGATCGCTGCCGACCCCGCCCGGGCCGAACGCCTGCTCGCCACCGCCGCCGACCGCCTCGACCGCCCCGGCGTCCTCCCGGAGCACCCCGACGAGCGCCCCGCCGAAGCCTGGCTGCACCGCGTCCGCGCCGCCCACTGGACACCCGAGCCGGACCCCACCGGGTAGGATCGCGGCGGCCCGCCACCTCCCCGGCCGCGGGCCACGGGCCGCTAGCTCAATTGGCAGAGCTGCGGACTTTTAATCCGTAGGTTCAGGGTTCGAGCCCCTGGCGGCCCACCGCGAAAGACCAGATCAGAAGCGTCGGCGCTTCAGACTTTGATCACTGTCGCCAGGTTGCCGCAGAGCGCCGTGATGGACTCGGGGTCGGAGGTGAGGATCGTGGCGGGGCCCGGTGCGGCGAGGGCGGTGGCGGCGAGCATCGCGTCGATCGCGTACTTGTGGCCGTGCAGTCCGGAGGCGGTGAGCAGGCCGGCCGCGTGACGGGCGATGCTCTCCGTGATCGGCTCGACGACGAGGCGGGAGAGCGTCCATTCGAGGGCCGCCCGGTTGATGCGCGGGTGGATGACCTCGACGAGGGTGGCGGCGCTGGTGATCACTCGGAGATCGTCCGCCCGGGCGAGCGCGAGCCAGGAGGTCACCTCCCGGTCCCGCAGGACGGCCTTGGCGAGCCCCTCGCTGTCCAGTACGAGGGTGCCTCCCGGCGCGGCGGCGTCCCGGCTCATGCGGCGCCCGCGCTCGGGGCGTGCTGCTCGTCGCGGGTGCGGCGCAGCAGGTCGCGGCGCTGCTGGACCTCCTCGTCGGTGATCGGACCGTGTTCGGCCTCCGCGACGGCGATGATCTCGTTGAGGTTGTCCCGTTCGATCTGGCGGGCGACGGCGGCGGCGACATAGGCGGACAGCCCGGACGGGCCGCTGCGGGCCCGGGCCGCCTCGGCGATGTCGCGCGGCATCGTGATCGAGTACTTCTGGGTGGGCTCGCTCATGCTCCTTATGCTACCGCTCATGCTCCGCGTTCTCGGGCTACACGGGAACAGGCCAGTGGCGCCGCCGGGGGGCGACGCCACTGGTGCGGGGCCTCTCTTCAGGTGTTCACCTGTTCACCGTCGGATCAGCTGTGGCGTCCCGGGTGGCGGTAGGCGACCAGGCACAGGAGCAGACCGCCGAGGACGGCGAGGCCGCCGAGTGCCGCGATCAGGCCGTCGGCGGTGGAGCTGCCGGTGTCCGGCAGGGGTTCGCCGGTCGGCTTGTGGGAGTGGCTGTGGGTGGGGCTCGGCACCGTGGACGCGCTGCTGGTGGTGGTCGTGGGCGAGGTGGCCGAGGTGGGCGAGGTGGGCGAGGTGGACGAAGAGGATGAGGTGGCCGAGGGGGACGAGGACGTCGGGGACGCGGTCGGGGAGGAGGTCGGCGAGGAGGTCGGCGAGGGGGAGGCCGTCGGGGACGGGGAGGAGCTCTGGAGCACGATCCCCATGTCGAGGTCGAGGTTGCGCTGGCCGCCCGACACGGTGACGGTCTGGGTCAGGCCGGTGGCGGGGTCGGCGTCGGAGTCCTTGGCCGGGTCGGTGCCGGCGCCGCGGCGGGTGACCTTGGCGCCCGGCGGCAGCGTGCTGAGGTCGAACCGCACCTGGTAGGTGCCGTCCGGCAGCTTGTCGAAGAGGTAGCGGCCGTTGGTGTCGGTGACGGTGGTGACCGGTCGGCCGTCCTTGTCCCGTACGGGCTGGCCGTTGCCGTCGAGGAGGCTGACCTTGACGCCGGCCACGCCGGTGTCGCCGGGCTTCTGGACGCCGGACCCGTCCTTGTCGACCCAGACGAAGTCACCGACGGCGTTGTTCGACTCGGCGACCCGCTTCACCGCGACACCGACCTTGGCCGGTTCGGCGGGCAGCAGCTGACGGCCGTCGTTGTCGGTGGCGGTGAACGCGAAGCTGTTCCAGGCGTACTCGGTGTCCGGCGCGTCGTACGGCGCGACCATCGGCCAGGTCAGCGTGAAGGACTCGCCCGAGGCCATCGTGCCGGCCCGGTGGACGCGGAACCAGGTCGCCGTCCCCGGAGCGGGGAAGGTCGTGCTCCACACCGCGTTCGCGTTGCAGCCCGTGCGGTCGACGAGCACGCTCTCGACGCAGGGGTTGGCGTCGGTGGTGTACTCGATCACCACGGTCGGGTCGCTGCCGACGATGGGCTCGCTCAGCGACGGGTCCCAGGTGCTGCCGCGCTGCGCGTCCTGGGTGAGGACGTAGTTGTCGCCCGGCGTGGGCAGCTCGTCGTAGGCGATGAAGTCGCTGACCGGGTCCGGCGAGTCGTTGCGCACGGTCATCCGGTAGGAGATCCGGCCGCCGGGCGTGGTGCTGCCGATGCTGAGGTAGTCGGCGTCGAGGTCGCCCTTCACCTCCTTGAAGGACCGCAGCACGCTCGGCACGTCCACCTGGATCTTGGAGGAGGCGTGGCAGAGGATCTCGGCGGTGTCGCCGTTGCCGTTGAGGTCCAGGACGTCCGGGGTGCTGCCGCTGTCCGAGCCGCCGTACATGCAGGCGACCGGGGCGGTCGGCCGGTCGACGGTGACGTAGACGTCGTTGGTCAGCTCACCGGAGCGGATGCTGTCGGCGACCTGGACGTCGAAGAGCATCCGGTAGGCCAGCGCGTCGTGCAGGTAGGTCGAGTCGGGCGCGCCGGCGGGCCACTGCATCTTCAGCAGCTGGCGGCCGTCGGGGCCGGGGGTGACGGTGATCGACTCGGGGGCCTTGGCGTCCGGGTAGCTCGGGTCGGGCCGGGCGGAGCCGTCGAGGTAGACGACGCCGGGCGGCAGCAGGTCGAACAGGACCAGCGGGCGGTCCAGGTCGCGGGCGCTGCGGTTGTAGGGGATCACCTGGAAGGTGGCCTTGCCACCGGGGGCGGACACCTCGCCGGCGACGGTGGTCTTGGCCGCGCCGAGGTTGGCCGCCCGGGTGATGGTGGTACTGGCGCAGGCGTTGGCACCGGCGTTGTCGGTGCCGTCGGTGGCGGTGGTGTCCACGCAGTTGGTCAGCGGGACGGGGGCCGCCCGCCCGTCGTGGCCGGGGGTGGCGACCTGGGTGACCAACTGCGCCGAGCCGCCCGGGCTCCAGCCGGTGGGGATGGGGCCGTTCCAGGTGAACTGCAGGCCGTCGAGCCGGCGGCCGGCCGGGATGCCGATCGCGTCGTTGGCGGGGTTGCCGGCGCCCTCTCCGAAGGTGAACCAGCGGCGGGTGGAGCCGTCGAGCGGGTTGCTCGGGGTGAAGGTCAGCCAGGTCGGGTCGCCGTCGAGCCGGTACTGGAGGGTGAGCCGGATGCTGTTCGGGTTCCACGCCTCCAACTGGATGGCCTGGGGGTAGAGCCAGTTGTAGAGGTTCTCGGTGGTGCCGGCGCCGGGGTCGGTGATGGTCAGGCTGGTCGCCGGGGCGGCGGTGTTGGTGGCGAACAGGCTGAGGCTGTTGAGGTCGCCGGAGACGACCTTGTCGTTCCACACCTTGCCGGCGGTCACCGCCACGCCGGTGGCCGGGGGCCGGAACTGGCCGGTGGTGGTGGAGGCGCTGTCCAGCGTGGTCTCGCCGTCGGGGCCGATCGGGTCGCCCAGCAGGTCGACGCCGTTGGTGGACGTGGTGCCGTTGGGGAAGTCGCTCTCCGGGTAGTACACGACCAGCGCGCCGGGGAGCCGGCAGCCGCCGCGGCCGTTGCCGGAGACGAACGGGCCGATGTCGTAGCCCCAGGTGTTGGGACCGGGGGCCATCTGGGTCCAGCCCGGCGAGCGGCCGGTGTCCACCACCGCGCCCGGCGCCAGGGTGTCGAACAGCCGGCTGGTGTCCAGGTCGACGTTGGGCACGTTGTCGGTGGCGCACGCGCTGAACTGGTAGGTGACGGTGCGCCCGTCCTGGCTGCTGGTCTGGACGCCCTTGGTCACCTTGTACTGCGGCTGGACCACGGCCCTGGTGGTGGCGCTCGCGTTCTGCGAGGTCTCACCGGTGGCGCTCATGGTGGCCGTGTTGGTGGAGCCGGCGCCGTTGGGGGTGGTGAAGTTCGGGTACTTCATCACCACCGTGATGGTGGCGGTGGTGCCCGGGCTGAGGTTCTGCAGCTTGATGTTCATCGTGCCGCCCATCGCGCCCGGGGCGGGCACGGTGGAGGCGGCCTGGTCGACCGAGGAGAGGTCGGGGGTCCAGCCGACGAACTGCATGTTCGACGGCAGGGTGTCGAGGATCTGTCCGCCGGTGCACTCGGTGATGGAGCACGTGTAGCGGAGGGTGTAGGTGACGTTCTCCCCCGGGGAGGCGGTCGCCTTGTCCACGCTCTTGGTGAAGGAGATGGCGGCCTGGGCCGGTGGCGCGAGCAGGCCGCCGCCCAGGAGGGTTCCTCCTAGGAGGGCGAGTACCGAGGCGATGCGCCCGGTCCGGAAGGAAATACGCATACCGGACAGTTGATCCGACCGCCTCGACCGACTCCCGGCGACGCGAGGACGGGTGACGGCGTTTCACCTTGTCAGACGAGCGTCAAATCCCACGGCTCGGGCGGCGAGGTCCGGCCGGGCGAACCTCGTAGACGGCGCGGATCAGTGGGGCTCCGGCTTGGTGTGGAGGACGTCGCGGGCCTGCTCGGCGGCGCGGCTGATGCTCTCGCCGACGAAGTCCATGAAGCGGGCGATGTTCTCCAGCCGGACGGCCGCCGGGGTGCCCGAGCCGAGGATGCCGACGCCCTGCCGGGCGGTCTCGGCGAACCGGGCGTTGGCCTGGGCGGCGGCGATCATCGACTGGTACCAGACGTCGCCGTCGACGAGGTAGCGCTCGCGCCGGCGTTCGTCGCGTTCGCGGCGGACGAGGCCCTGGCCTTCGAGGAAGGCGACCGCCTTGGAGACGGACGCCGGGCTCACCTGGAGGCGCTGGACGAGTTCGGCCGCCGTGACGCTGCCGGCGTCGGAGGTGAACAGGCAGGTCAGCACCCGGGCCATCATCTTGGGCAGGCCCTGCTGCATCAGCAGGGTGGTGAACGCCTCCTCGTACTCGCGGACGGCCTCGGCGTCGCGCCCGGGTGTCTGCTCGGGCGGCTGCGGCCCGCGGGGGGCGGCCTGCCGGCGCCGGTGGGCGCGGCGCTCGGTGGCGCGGTGGGCCAGGTCGGCGCGGTAGGCGGTGGGGCCGCCGTTGCGCATCACCTCGCGGGTGACGGTCGAGGTGGGGCGCTCCAGGCGTCTGGCGATCTCCGCGTAGGCGAGCCCGTCGGCCACCCCCAGGGCGATCTGCTGGCGTTCCTGCTGGGTGAGTCGGCCTCCCGGCACGGGGTCTCCCTTCACGTCGATCCGGCGTCCGCAGCATAGCGTTCACACACCATCAATGCAACGATCAATGGGCCTGACGTTGCATTGAAAGATGATTTGTTGCAACGATATTCATGCTTTCACCTGCACTGACGCATGTTTTGCGCAACAAGCCAATTGCCGGATAATCGAACGCAACGTAGCTTTTGCGATGTCGAAAACGACAGCGGAACGACCTCCACAGGAGATCACCACCATGCAGAAGTTCGCCACCACCGCCCCGATCAGCGCCGTCCTGGACATCGCCGCCGGGCGCGTCCAGCTCATCGCCGCGGACCGTGCCGACGCCACCGTCGAGGTGCGGCCCGCCGACCCGGCCAAGGGCCGCGACGTCCGGAGCGCGGAGCAGACCACGGTCGAGTACACGGACGGCGTCCTGCGGATCCGCACCGCGCCCGGCGGCCGGCTCGTCGGTGCCGCCGGCGCCGTGGAGATCACCGTGCAGCTGCCCGTCGGCTCCGGCGTCGAGGCGAGGTCCGACAGCGCCGAGCTGCGCGCCGTCGGCCGCCTCGGCGACCTCGCCTTCGACGGCGCGTACCGCCGGATCAAGATCGACGAGGCGGCGAGCGTCCGCCTCACCGCGATCGACGGGGACGTCGAGATCGGCCGGCTCAACGGCCCGGCGGAGGTCAGCACCGCCCGCGGCGACATCCGGATCGCCGAGGCCGTGCGCGGCGCCGTGGTGCTCAGCACCCAGTCCGGCGACATCGCGGTGACCGCCGCCGCCGGTGTCTCGGCCGCGCTGGACGCCGGCACCGGCTACGGCCGGGTCGACAACGCCCTCCGCAACGACGGCGCCGCCGAGCTCGCGATCCGTGCCACCACCGCGCACGGTGACATCACCGCCCGCAGCCTCTGAACCGGACGCGGCCGGTGAAGCGGACAGGGCCCCCGGGGAGTGTGCGCCCCACCCGCCCCCCGGCGGGCGGGGCGGGTCAGGCGGCCACGGCCGTGGGCGTCGGCACGAGTCGGCCGTCGGCGAGGGTGAGGACGTCGTCGACCGCGTCGAGGGCGGCGTGGTCGTGGGTGATCAGGAGCGTGGTGCGGCCGCGGGTGGCGTCGAGGACGTCGGCGAGAACGGCGGCGGCGGTGTCCGGGTCGAGGCCCTCGGTGGGTTCGTCCAGGACGAGCACCGGCGGGTCGGCGAGCAGGGCGCGGGCGAGCAGCAGCCGCCGGCGCTGGCCTCCGGACATGGTGGCGCCGTCCCCGCCGAGCATGGTCTCCCAGCCGTCGGGCAGGGAGTCGATCCAGTCGAGCAGCCGGGCCCGGCGGGCCGCCTCGCGCAGTTCCCCGTCGGTGGCCTCGGGGCGGGCCAGCCGCAGGTTGGCCCGGATCGTGGTGTGGAAGACATGGGCGTCCTGGGTCATGCCGGTGATCACCCGGCGGACGTCGGCGCCCGCGCAGTCCCGCAGTTCCCGCCCGCCGACCCGGATGCTGCCGCCCTCGTACGGGACGAACCGCATCAGCGCGGCGATCAGGGTGGACTTGCCGGAGCCGCTGGCGCCCACCAGCGCGACCCGGCGGCCGGGCGGCAGGCGCAGGCTGACGCCGTCCAGCGCGGCCGGTCCGTCCGGGCGGTGACGCACTCGCAGGTCGGTGATCTCCACGCCGAGCGGCCCGTCGACGGGGAGCGGGGCCGGGTCGGCCGGGTCGGTGACCGGGGCCGGGGAGTCCATCAGGTCGGCGAGGCGACGGGCCGAGGCCCAGACGTCGGCCAGCCGGCGGGCGGCGGCGGGCAGGGCGGCCAGGGCGTCGAAGGAGACCAGGGCGAGCACCGCGAGGACGGTGAGCTGGACGGCGGGCAGCCGGCCGTCCGCGTGCGCGCGCAGGCCGAGCCAGGTGACGGCGACCGTGGCCGCCGCCTGGAACAGCAGGATCACCGCGGCGGCGAGCGAGGTGGTCAGGGCCCGGCGGCGCTCCAGGGCGGCGATCCGGGCGGTGGCCGCCGAGGTCCGGGCATGGGCGCGGCCCCGGGCGCCGTACGCGGCGAGGTCGGCCGCGCCCCGGGTCAGGTCGACGGTGAGCGCGGCGAGTTCGGCGCGGGCGGCCTTCTCCGCGCGGCCGGCCCGGCGGGACAGCGCGAGCACCAGGGCGGGCACCAGCAGACCCGCGACGGCCAGCAGTACACCGAGCAGCAGCCCGGCCGGGGGGAGCAGGGCCAGCGCGGTGCCGGTGGCGGCCGCGGCGACCAGGCCGGCGGCGGTGACCGGGATCAGCACCCGCAGCAGCAGGTCCTGCGCGGCGTCGACGTCGTCGACCAGGCGGGTCAGCAGGTCGCCGCTGCGGAAGGCGGGGGTGCCGGCCGGGGCGAGCGGGACTAGCGCCTCGTACACCCGGGCGCGGAAGCCGGCGACGGCGCGCAGCACGCCGTCGTGCCCGAGGAGGCGGTCGGCGTAGCGCAGGGTGCCCCGGCCGAGGGCGAGGGCGCGGACGGCGACGATGGCGACGGCGACGGCGGAGATCGGCGGCTGTTCGGCGGCGCGGGTGATCAGCCAGGCGGCGGTGGCCATCAGCGCGGCGCCGCTGAGCTCGCTGCCGGCGGCGGCGAGGACGGCCGGCAGCAGTCGGCGCCAGTGCGGCAGCAGGTGGCCCAGCAGTCGGACGGTCGGCCGGGCGGCGAGGGAGCCGGGGGTGGCCGGGCGGCGGGCCGGGGCGGCGGGATCGGCTGGACTGGCTGGACTGGCTGGACTGGCGGGATTGGCGGGATCGGGCATCGGGGCTCCGGGGGCGAGCGGGCGGGGCGCGGGCGCGGCGGTCGGGCCGCTCGCGGCGGGGCGGCTCATGAGCGGACCAGCCCGGCGAGGTCCGCGGCGTCCGGCCGGGGCGGGGCGGTCTCCAGGACCCCCGCCCGGACGGTGAGGATCCGGTCGGCGTGCGGCAGCAGGCCGGTCCGGTGGGCGACCACGATCGCGGTCCGCCCGCGCATGAGCTCGGCGGTGGCCCGGGTGACGGCGGCCTCGCTCTCCGGGTCGAGGTGGGCGGTCGGCTCGTCGAGCAGCAGGATCGGCGCGTCCTTGAGGAAGGCGCGGGCCAGCGCGATCCGCTGGCGCTGGCCTGCGGAGAGTCCGGCGCCGTGCTCGCCGAGCACCGTGTCGTAGCCCTGCGGCAGCGCCTCGACGAAGCCGTCGGCGGCGGCGGCCCGGGCGGCGGCCCGGACCTCGTCCTCGGTAGCGTCGGGGCGGCCGAGGCGGATGTTGTCGGCGACGGAGGCGGCGAACAGGTGCGGGCGCTGCGGCACCCAGGCCACCTGGGCGAGCCAGGCCTCGGGGTCGAGCGCGGCGAGGTCGGTGCCGTCGACCAGCACCCGGCCGGATCCGGGGGTGACGAAGCCGAGCAGGAGCGCGAGCAGGGTGGACTTGCCGGCGCCGCTCGGGCCCACCAGGGCCAGGTGCTCGCCGGGGTGGACGGTGAGCGAGACGGCCGCGAGGGCGGGTTCGGCGCGGTCGGGGTGGTGGACGGTGACCCCGTCGAGGCGCAGCCGGGCGGTGCGGGCGTCGGGGACTGGAACGGACCCGGCGCCCGTCGCAGGACCGCCGTCCGCGCCGTCCTCCTCGCCGTCGAGGACGGCGAAGACCCGCTCGGCCACCGTGATGCCCTCGGCGCTGTCGTGGAAGGCCGCGCCCGCCGCCCGCAGCGGCAGATAGGCCTCGGGGGCGAGGAAGAGCACCACCAGGGCGGTGCGCAGGTCGAGTTCGCCGCCCAGCAGCCGCAGCCCGACCGGGACGGCGACCAGGGCCACCGACAGGGTGGCGACCGTCTCCAGGACGAGGGAGGAGAGGAAGGCCACCCGCAGGGTGCGCATGGTGGCCCGCCGGTGGGCGTCGGCCATCTCCCGGACCACGCCGACCTGGTGGCGTTCACGGCCGAACGCGCGCAGCGTCGGCAGCCCGGCGACGACGTCCAGGAAGTGGCCGCCCAGCCGGGCCAGCAGCCGCCACTGCCGGGCGGTGCGCTGTGCGGTGTGCAGGCCGACCAGCGCGCCGAACACCGGGATCAGCGGGAGGGTGATCACGATGATCAGCGCGGAGGTCCAGTCGGCCAGGCCGAGCCGGACCACGACCACCAGCGGGACGACGGCGGTGGCGGCCATGGTGGGCAGGTAGCCCGTGATGTACGGGTCCAGGGCGTCGAGGCCGCGGGTGAACAGGGTGGCGGTCTCGCCGTGCCGGCCGGCGGCGAGGCGCCGGGGGCCGGTGTCCCGCAGCCGTTCGGCGATGCGGTCGCGCAGGGTGCGCTTGGCCTCGGCGGCGGCCTGCTGGGCGAGGGCGCCGCGGGCCCAGGCCAGCAGGCCGCGCAGGGCGAGGACGGTGCCGAGCGCGGTGAGTGCCGCCGTCCACGGGCCGCGCCCGGCGAAGCCGTCGGCGAGCAGGCCGGCGAGGAGTTCGGCCTGGCCGAGGACGAGCCCGGCGCCCAGCAGGGCGAGTCCGGTGGAGATGGTCAAGTGGCGCCGGAGCGCCGGGATTTCGCGCCGCAGGCGGCGTTCGACCGGCTTCATCCCGTGGTCCTCCCGTGGTTGCGCCGGACGGTTGGTCGCGCCGGACGGTTCGTCGCGTCGGACAGTTCGTCACGCCGAACGGCCGTCGGCCGGCAGCGGTTCGGCTGCCGGCCGACGCCCGTCGGTCAGAAGTAGCTGGGGTGGCGTCGGCCGGTGCGGCCGCGGAACGCCCACCAGCTCCAGGCCTGGTAGGCGAGGATCACCGGGACGATCACCACGCCGAACCCGATCAGCAGCTTCAGGGTGGCCCCGTCGGCGACGGCCTCGTCGACGGTGATCCCGCCGCCGGAGGAGGCGGACAGCAGGTACGGGTACTGGCCGGCCCCGATCAGCAGCACCGGCAGCGCGGTCGCGACGCAGGTGGCGGCGAAGGCCAGGACGTCGTTCCCGCGGGTCAGGTACCACCAGCCGGCTCCGAGGGCCGCCACGACGAGGGCGAACAGGACCGCCGAGGTGGCCGTCTTCGTCATCGAGGCGCCGACCCCGAACACCGAGAGCAGCAGGGCGAGGGCGCCCGCGGCGCCCGCCGCGGCGATCAGGGTGGCGCCCAACCGCCGGGCGTTGGCGGCGAGTTCGGGCTCCGAGCGGAGCGCGACGAAGGCCGCCCCGTGTCCGGCGAAGAGCAGGGCGGTGGCCACCCCGCAGGTCAGCGCGAACGGCGAGAACACCTCGCCGAGGCCGACGTGGAAGGAGCCGTCCGCCCGACGGGGCACGCCGTGCAGCAGCAGTCCGACCACGATCCCCCAGCAGACGGCGGGCAGGGCGCCGCCGAACACCACCAGGGCGTTCCAGCGGCGGACCGCCCGGGGGCTGCGGGACCGGCCGCGCAGCTGGATCGCGGCGTTGCCGAGCACCAGGCCGACCAGGATCGCCACGATCAGCGGGTAGAGGCCGGAGAGCAGGCTGCCCTCCAGGTGCGGGAAGGCACCGAACATCACGCCGGCGAAGGCGACCAGCCAGACCTCGTTGCCGAGGAAGAACGGGGCGATCGCGTCGAGCGCGGCGTTCCGTTCGGCGTTCTGCCCGCCCGGCTCGGCGTTCGGCCCGCCCGGTCGGGCGTCCGGCCGGCCGCCGCCGTCGGCGGAGCCGAGGAACGGCGACAGCATCTGGGTGCCGTAGTCGTAGCCGCCGAGCACGAAGTAGCCGGCGAGCAGCAGGCCGAGGAGGGCCAGCCAGAGGGTCTCCAGGCTCATGTAGCCCAACCTTCCGTCACGTCAGGGGAGTTCATCGCGGTGCGGGGGCGGTCGGCCGGCTCAGAAGGCCGGGACCGGCTGCTTCTCGTCGGCGCCGCCCGCACCGGGCAGCTCGTCGGTGAGCGGGTCGCCGGCGCCGAGCTGGGCGCCGTCCGGACCGCGGCGGGCGAAGCGGGTGATCAGCGTCCAGTTGGTCACCGCGAGGGCGAGGAAGATGGCGATGAACACCGTGCAGGACACCATCAGGGAGCCCTTGCCGACGTTCGAGAGGGCGTCGTCGACGGTCAGTTCGCCGTAGACGAGCCACGGCTGGCGCCCGATCTCGCGCACCACCCAGCCGCCGACCGAGGCGATGAAGGGCAGCGGGATGATCGCGGTCATCAGGTAGGCGAGCCAGCGCTTGCGCACCAGCAGGTCCTTGATCAGCAGGAAGACCGCGATGAAGGTGATGGTCGAGACCGTGTTGCCGAGGAGGGTCATCAGGTCCATCGAGTTCTTCACCCAGCTCTCCCAGGCCACGTAGTTCCCGGGGCCGTGCTCGGCGACCGCCTGCGCCTGCGCCGCGGCGACGTCGCCGCCCGCCAGGATCGCGGCCTTGACCGGCTGGGTCCGCTCGATGACGGGCACCTGCAGGTTGCCGACGATGATGACGAAGAAGGAGGAGAGCATGCTCACCCAGACGCCCAGGCGCAGCGAGCTCCGGAAGAGCTCGGTCTCCTTGGTGCCCTTGGCGAAGTGCCAGGCGCTGACGCCGGCGACGAAGATGCCGCCGGTGGTGAGCGCGGCGAGCGCGATGTGGCCGAGCGCCACCTGGGCGTTGGCGTTGGTGATCAGCGCCCCGAAGTCGGTCAGGTAGGCGGCGCCGTCGCGCACCTCGTAGCCGACCGGGTGCTGGAGGAAGCCGTTGGCGACCAGGATCCAGAACGCCGAGAGGTACGCGGTCAGCGCGACCAGCCAGATCAGCGCCACGTGCACGCCGCGGCGCAGCCGGCCCCAGCCGAAGATCCACATGCCGAGGAAGGTGGACTCGGCGAAGAACGCGATGAGCGTCTCCAGGGCCAGTGGCGCGCCGAAGACGTTGCCCGCGAACTTGCTGAGTCCGCTCCAGCTGAGGCCGAACTGGAACTCCATGACGAGGCCGGTGACGATGCCGACCGCGTAGTTGATGACGTAGAGCTGGCCCCAGAAGCGAGTCATGCGCTCCCGGATCGCGCGTTTGGCGAGGTCCCGGGTGTACGCGGCGCGGGTGTGCATGAACGCCACGATGGGGACCAGCCCCATGGTGAGGATCACGAACAGCCAGTGCACGCTGGTGGTGGCCGCGAACTGGAGTCGGGCCAGATCCGCAGCGCTCATGATGCGACCTTCCTGGGGGGCGCGGTTGGCCTCCGGGTCGGCGGACGGATGGGGTGGAAGGGGGGAGAGGGTAAGGGGGAGGGTTCCTCGCTTCGCGTTGTGCAGGTGGCGGGCATCGCTGCCCGCCACCTGTACGACGAACCCCACCGAGGACGTTAGGTGAGAAGTGCTTATGCCTTCCAAGACCGGTTTTGCTATGTATGGATAACCCGTCAGGCATCAGCAGAGGTGAACCGTGGATTTGCTGCAACTGCGCTACTTCCAGGCCGTCGCCCGTTTCGAGCACATCAGCCGCGCCGCCGAGGAGCTGAACGTCGCCCAGCCCTCGCTCAGCCGCACCATCGCCCGGCTGGAGGCCGAGCTGGGCTCGCCGCTCTTCGACCGGCAGGGCCGGCGGATCCGGCTCAACCAGTACGGCGCGGTGTTCCTCCGGCACGTCGACCGCGCGCTGAGCGAACTCGACGACGGGCGGCGGGCGTTGAGCGAGGCCCGGGAGACCGGGCTCGGCCGGGTCGGGGTGGCCTCCGAGACCCTGCTGACCGTGGCCCATCTGATGGGCAGCTTCCGGGCCGCCTTCCCCGGCGCCGAGGTGCGGCTCTTCCAGTCGAACGTGGAGGAGATGGACCGCCAACTGCGGGCCGGTGAGGTCGACTTCTGCGTCGCCTCGCAGCCGCTGGCCGCCGCCAACCTGGAGACCGTCGAGCTGCTGCGGGAGGAGGTGCTGCTGGCCGTCCCCCGCGGGCACTGGCTGGACGGCCGGGAGAGTGTCACGATCGCCGAGATCGCCGACGAGCCGTTCGTCACCACCCGCCGCGGCAACTGGCAACGCGCCCTGCTGGACCGGCTGTTCGCCACCGAGGGGCTCACCCCGCGGCTGTCCTGCGAGGGGGACGAGCCCGGGGCCAGCCAGGACATGATCAGCACCGGTCTCGGCATCGGCCTCATCCCGGCGATGTCCCGGCTGGCCGGCACCGAGTCGCACGTCCCGGTGGCCTGGGTGCACGTGGCCGCGCCGAACTGCTACCGGGTGCTCACCCTGGTGTGGAACCGGGACGCCTACCTCTCCGAGGCGGCCCGCCGGTTCCGTGAATTCACCACCAGCAGGCCTCTGATGACGCACCGTCGGCCAGATCCCCGGCTCGGCCGCGAGTCGGTCTGAGCGCCGTGGCGCGCGGATGATCGATCCTGGTGTGCCCCGGGCTCCTTTGCTACGCTCAAGCGCGCTGCCGTGTCCCTGGCCGAGGGCGTCGCGTGTCCGAATGGCCGGTATGAGATGGCGGGTTGGCAGGCACAGCGCGGTCCTGCGGCAACCATCGGCGGCGTCGTCCCACCTCCATTCGTCACTTCACCGGTGCTCGTGTTTCGGCGTGCCCTCGTGCGCGTGTCCGAGCGCCATCGAGGAGCTTCGTCATGCCCAAGATCACGTATGTCGCCGTGGACGCGGCCCAGCGCACGGTCGACGTCCCCGCCGGCACCAGCGTCATGCGCGGCGCCGTCTTCAACGACATCGACGGCATCGTCGCCCAGTGCGGCGGAAACCTGCAGTGCGCCACCTGCCACGTCTACGTCGACGAGGCGACCCTCGACAAGCCGGAGCCGATCCGGCCGGACGAGAACGACATGCTGGACTTCACCGCCTGCCCGCGTCGCCCCAACAGCCGCCTCAGCTGCCAGCTCACCGTCACCGAGGCCCTGGACGGCCTGATCGTGCACCTGCCCGAGCGGCAGAAGTGATGACCGAGGACGCGCACCCCGCATCGGTCGTCATCGTCGGAGCCGGCCAGGGCGGCTACCAGACGGCCGCCTCACTGCGTGAACACGGTTACCGCGGACGTCTGGTCCTCATCGACGCGGAGGATGAACTCCCCTACGAGAGACCACCGCTGTCCAAGGCCTACCTCAAGGGGGAGGCGGACGAGGCACAGCTGTGGCTGCGGCCGGTGAGCTACTACGCGCGCCAGTCGATCGAACTGGTCGCCGGATCGGTGACGGCGGTCGACCCGGCCGCCCGCACCGTCCGGCTGGCCGACGGCTCGGTGTTCGAGTACGGCCACCTCGTCCTGGCCACCGGGGCCACCCCGCGGACGCTCGGCGTGCCGGGCGCCGGACTGCGCGGCGTGCACACCCTGCGCACCGCGCAGGACGCCGCCGCGCTGCGCTCCTCGCTCGGCGCGGCCCGGCACGCGGTGGTGGTCGGGGCCGGGTTCATCGGCCTGGAGTTCGCCGCGGCGGCCCGCCGGGCGGGCTGCGAGGTGACGGTGGTCGAGGCCCTCGACCGGCCGCTGGCCCGGGTGGTCTCGGCCCGCACCGCCGAACACTTCACCCGGCTGCACCGGCGGGAGGGCTCCCGGATGGTGTTCGGCCAGGGGGTCGCCGCGCTGCACGGCGACGACCGGGGCGCGGTCGCCGAGGTGGAGCTGGCCGACGGCGCCCGGCTGCCGGCCGACCTGGTGCTGGCCGGGATCGGGGTGATCCCGCGCACCGGGCTGGCGGCCGCGGCCGGCCTGCGGGTGAGCGGCGGCATCGTCGTCGACGCCCAGCTGGTGACCAGCGACCCGCACATCTCGGCGATCGGCGACTGCGCGGCGTTCCCGCAGGTGCGCTCGGGCAACCGGCTGCGGCTGGAGTCGGTGCAGAACGCCGTCGGCCACGCGGAGTTGGTGGCCGCGCGGCTGACCGGCGAGGCCCGCGGCTACCGCGACCTGCCGTGGTTCTGGAGCGACCAGTTCGCGACGACCGTGCAGATCGCCGGCCTGGACGAGGGCCACGACACCGAGGTGGTGCTCGGCGAGGACCCGGACGCCTTCTCGGTGCTGCTGTTCCGGGGCGGCGAGCTGCAGGCGGTGGAGTCGGTCAACCGGCCCACCGACCACCTCGCGGCCCGGCAGCTCCTGGACCGCGGTGTGTCGCTGAACCCGGCCGACGCCGCCGTCCCCGGCTTCACGCTCCGGGACCACCTCGCGAGCCACCGCGGCGGGTCCGTCGTACCGGTGGGCTGACCGGCGGGCTGAGCAGTGGGATGACCAGCGGGCCGACCGGTCAACCGACCGGTCGGCCCGCTGTGGCCGGTACTCGTTGCCCCGCGCCCGCCGCGACGCACCGCGGCGCCGGCGCCGGGCAACGGAACAAAGGATTCCGAAAACACCGGCCCCACTGCTTCCGAATGAGCCCCCAAAGAACAACCGTTTTTTTATTGCCGGACAGTTTTCGGCCATGGCGGGACCGGGCCCGCCGGGTCCGAACCTTCACACTTAGTTCATAGGCCACTGTTGCGGAAACATCCGCCGGTGAGGCAGGATTCAAACAAGATCGCTTGCTTGCTCATTCACTCGTCCGAATAACAAACAGGGGATACCACCGTGCCTGAATCCGTCAGCCCGCAGGGATTCGCCGACGAGGCCGAGCTGCGCAGCCTCAACCGGGCGGTCGTCGAGCGGTACATGCGCACCCTCGGCCAGGACCGGCTGAGCCGGCACGAGCTCTTCACCGAGGACGGCGTCGGCGGCCTCTGGACCACCGACACCGGCTCCCCGGTCGCCACACACGGCCGGGACCGGCTGGGCGAGCACGCCGTGTGGTCGCTCAAGTGCTTCCCGGACTGGGAGTGGTACAACGTCCAGATCTTCGAGACCCAGGACCCGAACCGCTTCTGGGTCGAGTGCGACGGGCGCGGGAAGATCCTCTTCGGCGACTATCCCGAGGGCTACTACGAGAACCACTTCATCCACTCGTTCGAGTTCGAGAACGGGAAGATCAAGCTGCAGCGCGAGTTCATGAACCCGTTCCAGCAGCTGCGCGCCCTCGGAATTCCGGTCCCGGAAATCAAGCGGACCGGAATACCCACCTGACGAATCAAAAACATACCGCCGGATCGGAGTACGTCGTGGAAGACGTTATACGGGAGATTCGTATCCGCGGGGCGTTGCAACAACCCGAATGGGGCGACCTTCCCCAGGTCAATCGGGTGGGTGAGGCTCTCGCCTCACGCCCCACCCTGGTCCAGCCGGACGACCTGGCCACCTTGCGCACCCTGCTGGGAAAAGTGGCGCTCGGAGAAGCCCTCGTGCTGCAGTCCGGGGACTGCGCCGAGGATCCTCAGGAATGCACACGTCAACATGTGGCGCGGAAGTCCGCGCTGCTCGACCTGCTCGCCGGGACGCTCGGTCTTCGGACCGGAAAGCCCGTCATCCGGGCGGGTCGTATCGCCGGGCAGTTCGCCAAGCCCCGCTCCAACCCCACCGAAGTCATCGACGGAGTCGAACTTCCGGTCTTCCGTGGGCACATGGTGAACGGTCCGGAGGCGGATCCGGAGATCCGCCGGCCCGACCCGCTGCGCATCCTCACCGGCTACATGGCGGCCGGTGACATCGTCGAGCACCTCGGCTGGCGCGACCGCGCGGCCGGCCGCGACGTGGTCGAGCCGCTGGTGTGGACCAGCCACGAGGCCCTGCTGCTCGACTACGAGATGCCGATGCTGCGCGTCGACGACAAGGGCCGGCTGTTCCTGGGCTCCACCCACTGGCCGTGGATCGGTGAGCGCACCCGCCAGGTGGAGGGCGCGCACGTCGCCCTGCTGTCCCAGGTGGCCAACCCGGTGGCCTGCAAGGTCGGCCCCGGCATGGAGCCCGACGAGCTGCTCGCCCTGTGCGAGAAGCTCGACCCGTGGCGCGACCCGGGCCGTCTCACCCTCATCGCGCGGATGGGCGTCGACGCGGTCTCGGACCGGCTGCCGAAGCTCGTCGACGCGGTCCGCGGTGCGGGCCACCCCGTCGTCTGGCTCAGCGACCCCGTGCACGGCAACACCGTCACGGCACCCGGCGGGTACAAGACGCGTCTGGTGGAGACCGTCTCGCTGGAGGTCTCGCGCTTCGTCGAGGCCGTTCGCGCCGCGGGCGGCGTGGCCGGCGGGCTGCACCTGGAGACCACTCCGGACGACGTGACCGAGTGCGCCTCGACCGAGGCCGACCTCGACTCCGTCGGCGAGCGCTACACCTCGTGCTGCGACCCCCGGCTGAACCCGGCCCAGGCCGTCGCCGTGGTGTCGGCCTGGACCGTCTGACCGGTCCGTCCGCCACCGCGCGCACCCTCCGTACTCCGCCCCGCTCTGCGCGCCCCACTCACATCCGCGCATCAAGCAAAGAACCGGAGCCATGACCGGCATACCCCCGATCCCGTCGTACCCGTTACCAGCCGAGGGCGACCTGCCGCCGGCCACCGTGTCCTGGGCCGCCGAGCCGGACCGCGCGGTCCTCCTCGTCCACGACATGCAGCGGTACTTCCTGGAGCCCCTCCACGACAGCACCCGGAACGAACTCGTCGGCAACGCGGCGCGCCTGCGCGACCGCTGTGCCGGCCTGGGCGTGCCGGTCGCCTACACCGCCCAGCCGGGCGGCATGACCGATGAGCAGCGCGGCCTCCTCAAGGACTTCTGGGGGCCCGGTATGACCCCCTCCCCGGAGGATCGCCAGGTGGTCGACGCCCTGGCGCCGGCCCCGCAGGACTGGCTGCTCACCAAGTGGCGCTACAGCGCCTTCTTCCGGACCGACCTGCTGGAGCGGATGCGTGCCGCCGGCCGCGACCAGCTGGTGCTGTGCGGCGTCTACGCCCACGTCGGCGTGCTGGCCACCGCCATCGAGGCCTTCACCAACGACATCCAGGTGTTCTTCGTCGCCGACGCCACAGCCGACTTCTCGGCGGAGTACCACCGCTCGGCGCTGACGTACGCCGCCGAGCGCTGTGCCCGGGTCACCACCGTGAAGGGGTTGTTCGCATGACGCGCGGCCTGCCCGGGACCCCCGGGAACGAGAGCGGGAACGAGAGCGGCCCCGACCTGCTCGGCCAGGTGCTGGAGGGCCGGCCGGAGGCCTTCGTCCTGCTGCACCGGCCCGGTGCGGCCGGCGCCGGGGACGGCGGCGGTCCGGTGGTGGAGGTGCTGACCGGCTCGGTCGCGCTGCCCGCCGCGCTGGCCGACATCCCGCTGCCCGAGGCCGCGGAGCCCGGCGCGGGGGAGCGGCACGAGGTGTTCGTGGTCGTCCCCTACCGGCAGCTCGCCGAGCGCGGCTTCGAGGCCGCCGACGACGGGACGCCGCTGGTGGCGATGACCGTCACCGGCCAGCAGCGGCTGCCGCTGGCGGAGGCGCTGAGCCGGATCCCGGACGTGCCGACCCCGCTGGCCGGCGGCGCCTTCGACATCGACGACGAGGCGTACGGCGAGGTGGTCGGCCGGGTCGTCAAGGAGATGATCGGCACCGGCGAGGGCGCGAACTTCGTCATCAGGCGCACCTTCGTCGCCGACATCACCGACTACGGCCCGCTGAGCGCGCCCGCGCTGTTCCGCCGGCTGCTGGAGCACGAGACCGGCGCGTACTGGACCTTCCTGGTGCACACCGGGGAGCGGACGCTGGTCGGCGCCTCGCCGGAGCGGCACGTCAGCCTCCGGGACGGCACGGCGGTGATGAACCCGATCAGCGGCACCTACCGCTACCCGCCGTCCGGGCCGACCCTGTCGGGCGTGCTGGAGTTCCTCGGCGACCGCAAGGAGACCGACGAGCTCTACATGGTGGTGGACGAGGAGCTCAAGATGATGGCCCGGATCTGCCCCGGTGGCGGCCGGGTGGTCGGGCCGTATCTCAAGGAGATGGCCCGGCTCGCGCACACCGAGTACCTGATCGAGGGCCGGACCGACCGGGACGTGCGGGAGATCCTGCGCGAGACGATGTTCGCGCCGACCGTGACGGGCAGCCCGGTGGAGAGCGCCTGCCGGATCATCCACCGGTACGAGCCGGGCGGGCGCGGCTACTACAGCGGGGTCGCCGCGCTGATCGGGCGGGACGCGGCGGGGGAGCGGGTCATGGACACCGCGATCCTGATCCGGACCGCGGACATCAGCCCGCAGGGGCGGATCGGCATCGCGGTGGGTTCCACCATCGTGCGGCACTCCGACCCGGCCTCGGAGGCGGCGGAGACCCGGGCCAAGGCGGCCGGGCTGGTCGCCGCGCTGGACGGCGGAGAACAGAAACGTTTCGCCGATCACCCCAGCGTGCTCCGGGCCCTGGCGGCGCGCAACGACTCGATCGCCGACTTCTGGCTCGCCGACGCCGACTCCCGCGCCTCGTCCCGGCCCGAACTCGCCGGGCGCAGCGTCCTGGTGATCGACGCCGAGGACACCTTCACCTCGATGATCGAGCAGGAGCTGCGCTCCCTGGGCCTGCGCGTCACGGTGCGCCGGTTCGACGAGGAGTACGCCTTCGAGGGCCACGACCTGGTGGTGATGGGTCCGGGCCCGGGCGACCCGCAGGAGGCCGCGCACCCCAAGATGCGGCATCTGCGCTCGTCGATCGAGACCCTGCTGGCCGAGCGCCGGCCGTTCCTCGCGGTGTGCCTGAGCCATCAGGTGCTCGGGCTCCGGCTCGGTCTGCCGATCCGCCGCCGCACGGTGCCCAACCAGGGTGTGCAGAAGGCGATCGACCTGTTCGGCAGCGCCGAGCGGGTCGGGTTCTACAACACCTTCGCCCTGGTCGGCGAGGCGGACGAAGTCCCCGTGGACGGCGTCGGCCCGGTCCTGCTGAGCCGTGATCCGGAGAGCGGAGAGGTCCACGCGATGCGCGGGCCCGGCTTCGCCTCCTTCCAGTTCCACCCCGAGTCCGTCCTCACCAGGGAGGGGCCGCGGATCGTGGCCACCGCCCTGACCGGACTGCTCGGTCCGGCGCGGGTCTCCGACCCCGCCTGAGCCGCCCGCCGCCCGGCCTCGCCGGGCGGCCGGCCGCCCCCGGGACCGCCGGGCCGGCGCTCTCCCCCGTGAGTGCCGGTCCGGCTCCCCCTGCCCGCAGCCGCGTCGCGATCCGGCACGCGGCGCGGTGAACCGCGCCTTCCGAACCCGGCGCACCGCGCGCTCCCGGCGAGGAGCACCACACCTTTGCCGACGCCGCGCGGCCCGCAGTCCCCAAACGACCAGTGGGAGGACCCATGCACAAGTACGTCGTCGTCGACGCGTTCGCGCGCCGGCCCCTCACCGGCAATCCGGTGGCGGTCTTCTTCGGGGCCGACGACCTGTCCGGTGAGCAGATGCAGCGCATCGCCCGGGAGATGAACCTCTCCGAGACCACCTTCGTGCTCGCCCCCAAGCAGGGCGGCGACCACCATGTGCGGATCTTCACCCCGGTGAACGAACTCCCCTTCGCGGGGCACCCGTTGCTCGGCACGGCGATCGCGCTGGGCGGTCACACCGAGGCCGACTCGCTGCGGATCGAGACCGCGATGGGCGTCATCCCGTTCGAGCTGGAGCGGGTGGACGGCCGGACCGTCGCCACCAGCATGCGCCAGCCGGTGCCGGTCTGGGAGCCGTTCGAACGCGCCGAGGAGCTGCTCTGGGCGCTCGGGGTGAGCGGCTCGACGCTCCCGGTGGAGATCTACCGCAACGGTCCGCGGCACGTCCTGGTCGGCTTCGAGAGCGTCGAGGCGCTCTCCAAGGTCGACCCGGACCACCGCGCGCTGGCCAGGTTCCCGGACATGGCGACCAACTGCATCGCCGGCTCCGGGACCACCTGGCGCAACCGCATGTTCTCGCCCGCGTACGGAGTCGTGGAGGACGCCGCGACCGGCTCCGCCGCCGGGCCCATCGCCATCCACCTCGCCCGGCACGGCCTCGGGGCCTACGGGCGGCGCATCGAGATCACCCAGGGCGTCGAGATCGGCCGCCCCTCGCCGATGGGCGCCCTGGTGCACGGCGAGGGCGACCGCGTCGACAGCGTCGAGGTCTCGGGCCACGGTGTCGTCACCATCGAAGGAGTGCTGCATGTCTGAACAGTCCACCCAGTCCACACAGCCTGACCAGTCCGCGCAGTCCGCACGGAAGCGGTCCGAGTCGCTGTCCGGGACCGTCGCGGTCGACTTCCCCGAGTTCCGCACCCCGCCGGCCGAGCCGATGGGCCTGCTGAACTCCTGGCTGGCGGACGCGGTCGGGCACGGCGTGCGGGAGCCGCGGGCGCTCGCGCTGGCCACCGCCGACGCCCGGGGCCGCAGTTCGTCCCGGATCCTGGTGATCAACCGGATCACCGACACCGGGATCGTCTTCGCCACCCACGCCGACAGCCAGAAGGGCCGGGAGCTGGTGGAGAACCCCTGGGCGTCCGGCGTCCTGTACTGGCGGGAGACCAGCCAGCAGATCATCCTGGCCGGGCCGGTGCGGCAGCTGTCCGACGCCATGGCGGAGGAGCTGTGGGCGGCCCGGGCGGTGTTCACCCACCCGATGACCACCGTCTCCCGGCAGAGCCGGCCGGTGGAGGACCTCGACCACTTCGAGGAGCTGCGGGCCAAGGCGCTGGAGCTGGGCCGGCCGCAGCAGCCGCTGCCCCGACCCGCGTCCTACGTGGCCTTCGAACTCGTGCCCGACGCCCTGGAGTTCTGGGCCGACGGCACCGACCGGCTGCACGAGCGGTTGCGCTACGACCGCACCGCCGACGGCTGGGGGGTCAGCCGGCTCCAGCCGTGATCCCCGCGCGGCCCCGGCCGCGCACCCCCGCCCGGTCCTACGTCCGAGGAGATGTCATGACCTCGCCACAGATCTTCGCCGACCACCACGATCTGCGCGCCCGCAACCGCCGGGCCGTCGAGCGGTACCTGGAGACGGGCCCGGAGGCCCGGCTGCGCCGGTACACCCTCTACACCGAGGACGGCACCGCCGCCCTGTTCTACACCGACATCGGCCGGCCGATCGTCGTCACCGGCCGGGAGAAGCTCAAGCGCCACAACGAGCTCTCCCTCGAAGTCCTGCCGGACTGGCGCTGGTTCGACGTCCGCTTCTACGAGACCCAGGACCCGGACACGGTCATGGTCGAGTGCGACGGCGAGGGCACCATCCGCTTCCCCGGCTACCCCGAGGGGCACTACCGCAACCACTTCATCCACGGATTCACGCTGCGGGACGGCTTCATCGCCGCCAGCCGCGAGTACACCAACCCGATCGAGCACATGAAGTCGCTCGGCATCGAGACCCCGCACATCAGGCGGGACTGGATTCCCACCGACTGACCCGTCGGGCAGGGAGTCCGGGTGCCGGACGCACGCACGAAGGAGATTCGATGGAGTTCCACTCGTGTCCGAGGAACCACGGACGGGAGATCCCCGCGGCCGCGGGGTCCGTCCTCTGCGACCCGTGCATCAGGCAGTTGGAACGCACCCTGCGGGCACTCCCGGAGCTGCACCAGGAGTGCCTGCACCACATCCAGACCGAGCCCCGGCGGCGCAATCCCACCCGGGTCTCCGGGAGCCGCCGCCGGGACCGGCTGAACCTGGCCGCGATCGACGCCCGCAACAACATCGTGGCGATCCTGGAGGCCTGGTCGGGATTCGCCGCCGAGCGGCTCGGCACCACCACGGCGATCCGCTCGGTGCCGCACCTGGCCCGGTTCCTCGACCGCCACCTGGACTGGCTCACCGCGCAGCCGCCGGCCGCCGAGTTCGCCGACGAGATCGAGGACCTGCGGGTCGAACTGCTCAACGCGATCGACCCCGAGGCCGGCGACCGCGCGGTGCCCACCCGGGCCTGCGTGGTGGACGGCTGCCCGGGGACGATCGACGCCTCACCGCAGCACACCAACGGGAGACGGACCAGCATCGGCTGCTCGTCCGGACATTCATGGGGGATACGCGAATGGCTCACGCTACGGCATCTCTTGGACCAACGGCGCAAGGCGGCCGTCTGAGCCGCCCGCCCCGCCACCGGCTGGTCCCGACGAACGTCGCCGCGCTCGCCGCGGGCGTCTCCGAGGCGACCATCCGCAAATGGGTCAGCCGCGGCAAGATCACCCGCTACGGCACGCCCGGCCGCTCGGAGTTCGACATCGAGGAACTCACCGAGATCGCCCTGCGCCGCCGGCACTGACGCGCACCGGCGACGCTCGGCGTGTGACAACCCCGCGGATCCGTTGCCGGGCGGGCGGCAATACCGCCCGTCAACGGATCCGCAGGTGCTCAAGGTACGACCGCGCGTTGCGCCGGATCTCCGGCACACTGTCGCCGCCGAACTTCTCCGCCACCGCGTCCGCCAGCACCAGCGCGACCATCGCCTCCGCGACGATCCCGGCGGCCGGCACCGCGCAGACGTCGGAGCGCTGGTGGTGCGCCCTGGCCGGCTCCCCGGTGGCGACGTCCACGGTGGCCAGCGCCCGGGGCACGGTCGCGATCGGCTTCATCGCCGCGCGCACCCGCAGCGGCTCGCCGGTGGACAGGCCGCCCTCGGTGCCGCCGGCGCGACCGGACAGCCGCCGGGCGCCGTCCGCGGTCGGCACGATCTCGTCGTGCGCCAGCGAGCCGGGCACCCGGGCCAGTCCGAAGCCGTCGCCGAGCTCGACACCCTTGATCGCCTGGATGCCCATCAGCGCGGCGGCCAGCCGGGCGTCCAGCCGGCGGTCCCAGTGCACGTGCGAACCCAGCCCGACCGGCACCCCGTACGCCAGCACCTCGACCACCCCGCCCAGGGTGTCGCCGTCCTTGCGGGCCCGGTCGATCTCCTCGACCATCGCCCGCGAGGCGCCGGCGTCCAGGCAGCGCACCGGGTCCGCGTCCAGCCGCTCCTCGTCCGAGGGCAGCGGCGGCACCCCGGCCGGGGCCTTCGTCGCGGCCAGCTCCACCACGTGCGAGACGAGCTCCACGCCGACGGTCTCCCGCAGGTAGGAGCGGGCGATCGCGCCCAGCGCCACCCGGGCGGCGGTCTCCCGGGCGCTGGCGCGCTCCAGGACCGGCCGCGCCTCGTCGAAGCCGTACTTCTGCATCCCCGCGAGGTCCGCGTGCCCGGGCCGGGGCCGGGTCAGCGGCGCGTTGCGGGCCGAGCCGGCCAGCACCTCCGGGTCCACCGGATCGGCCGCCATGACCTGCTCCCACTTCGGCCACTCGGAGTTGGCCACCATCACCGAGACCGGCGAGCCGAGGGTCAGCCCGTGCCGGACGCCGCCGAGCAGGCTCACCTCGTCCCGCTCGAAGGACATCCGGGCGCCGCGGCCGTAGCCCAGCCGCCGCCGGGCGAGTTGGTCCGCCACCAGTGCGGTGGTCACCGGGACGCCGGCGGGCAGCCCCTCCAGTGTCGCGACCAGCGCGGGTCCGTGCGACTCGCCCGCGGTCAGCCAGCGCAACCTGCTCAACGGTGCCTGCTCCTCACTTCGCCACGGCGATCTCTCGCCGGTGGTTCGCCGATTGTTGGCCCCGCGATCGGGGCGGACGGGGCGGGGCCGGGGGCTCCCCGAGGACGGGAGCCCCCGGCCCCGCGCGCCGTCAGCGCTTCTCGTAGAGCCGCTTGTGCCCGCTGATCCCCGCCAGCCGGAACGGGCCGGTGGTCTCGGCCGGGGTCGCGTGGTCGCTCCCGTCGGTCGGCAGGGTCCGCTCGTGCAGCGCGCGGTAGCGGTCGTAGCCGATCGCCTGCCGCCGCTCGATCGCCGTCCGGTGCTCGGCCGTCCGCAGGTGCTCCCGGTAGCCGGGCACCACCGTCCCGGCGAAGAACTCCGCGACACTGCCCGAGCCGTAGCTGAGGAAGCCCACCGGCTGCCCGGTGAGGTCCTCCGCCTGGTCGAGCAGCGCGGCCAGGCCCAGGTACACCGAGGCGGTGTAGCTGTTGCCGATCACCGCGTTGTACGCGGTGGTGAGCCCGAGGGCCTGCTTGACCGCCGTCTCGTCGGTGTCGTGCCCGGCGGAGTTCAGCAGGTGGCGGTGGGCCTTGTAGGCCATCTTGGTGAACGGCTGGTGGTAGCAGAAGGCGCTGAACGCCTCCAGCGGCCGGCCGCCCTGCTCGCTGTAGTCCTTCCAGGTGCCCTGGACGGCCTGGAGGTAGGCGCCGATGGACTCCTGGCCGTCGACCAGCGCGGCGTCCCGGTAGTTCGGCCGCCAGAAGTCCATCACGTCGGCGGTGAACAGGCCCGAGGGGTCCTCGATCCGCACCAGCGCCGGGTCCGCGCTGACCAGCATCGCCACGGCGGCGGCGCCCTGGGTCGCCTCGCCGGGGCTGTCCAGCTCGTACTTGGAGACGTCGCTCGCCACCACCAGGACCTTCTGGGACGGGTCGCGGTGGATCAGGCCGATGGCGAACTGCAGGGCCGCGGTGGCCCCGTAGCAGGCCTGCTTGAGCTCGACCACCCGGGTCGCGGACGGCAGGCCGAGCAGCGAGTGGACGTACACGCCCGCGGCCTTGGCCTGGTCGATCGAGGACTCGGTGGCGAACACCAGGGTCCGGATCCCGTCCGCGCCGTGCCGGGCGACGATCGGCGCGGCGGCCGCGGCCCCCAGGGTGACGATGTCCTCGTCGGCGGCCGGCACGCTCATCGACTGCTGGCCGATGCCCACGTGGTACTTGCCGATCTCGGTGCCGTTGTACTCGGCGAGCGCCGTGTGCGGCAGCACGAACTCGGTGGTGGCGAACGACAGATCGTGAATTCCGACAGTGGTACTGGCCGTACTGGCCGTACTGGTGGTGCTGGCTGTACTGGCGGTACTGGTGGACATCCCCTACACCCCGACCTTCTCCGTCTTGTTGCCGCGTTCCAGATGGACGTGGGCGCGCATCAGCTCGCCCGGGTTGGTCTGCGCCGCGAGCAGCGAGAGTTCGCCGCACAGCACGGTCGCCGCCGCGATGACGGCGAGCCGGCGGGCGTTCTCGCCGGGCTCGCGGTCGGCCCGGCAGCCGAGCCGGGCCAGGTTGGTCTCGACGAAGGCGAGCCCCTTGCCGTTGCCGACCGTGCCGACGATCAGGTTCGGCAGGGTGCAGGCGAAGTACAGGTCGCCGTCGCGGTCCTCGGCCATCACGACGCCCTGCGAGCCCTCGACGATGTTGGCGGCGTCCTGGCCGGTGGCCAGGTAGAAGCCGAGCAGCATGTTCGCGAAGTGCGCGTTGGCCGAGCGGATGCCGCCGGCGAGCAGGGTGCCGAGCATGTTCTTGCGGATGTTCAGCTGGACGACCTTCGCCGCCGTGGTGTGCAGCACGTCGGTGACCACCTCGCGCGGCACCAGCAGCTCGGTCACCACGTTCTTGCCGCGGCCGAGGATGCCGTTGATCGCGGTGGCCTTCTTGTCGGTGCAGTAGTTCCCCGAGATCGACCCGTAGGAGATGCCGGGGACGGTCCGCAGCAGGTGCTGCAGCAGCACGTCGGAGGCGAGCGTCGCCATGTTGTGCCCGGAGGCGTCGCCGGTGGTGAACTCGAACCGGACGAACAGCAGGTTGGCGTTGATCTCGTGCCGGACGTTGACGAGTTCGGCGAACCGGCTGCAGCCGCGCACCACCTCCTTGAGCTCCTCGAAGCGGGCCTCGATGCTCCGGGCGGCGGCCAGCGCGGTCTGCGCGTCGGTCGCCTCGACCAGCACCGAGCGGGTCATCCGCTCGTCGACCAGGGTGGCGACGATGCCCTGCTCGGCCAGCATGGAGACCTTCGCGCCCCGGCCCACCGAGGGCCACAGCGGCGACTCGTAGGTGGCCAGCGGGACGTGCGTCTCGGTGGTGGCGACGTTGCCCGAGATGCGGACCGGGCCCACCCAGCGCATCGGGACGCCGGCGATGGCGTGGTCGTCGGTCATCGGGTGCCTCCGGTGGTGGTGGTCCCGGCGGCGGAGCGCCGGGCGAACTGCGCGGGGTCGATGCCCCGGTCGGTGCAGAACTCGCGCAGGGTGCCCTGGATCAGCAGGTCCCGGCCGGTCAGCGCGGCCGGGGTGGCCGCCCCGAGCATGGTCATCATCGCCGCCAACTGGTCGAGCCAGCTGGACAGTTGGGTGACCAGCGCGTCCACGCCCTCGTCCATCAGGGTGCGCAGGAAGGTGCCGGACGCGCCGACGCCGGAGGCGCCGAGCGCCAGCGCGCGGGCCACGTCGAGCGGGTGGCGCACGCCGCCGGAGGCCAGCACGGGCAGGTCCACGTCCCGCGCGTCCAGCAGGCAGGCGGCGGTGGACAGGCCCCAGCCCTCCAGGAAGGTGTAGTCGCGCAGGTCGCGCCGGCCGTTCTCGATCCGGGCGAAGTCGGTGCCGCCCCGGCCGCCGAGGTCGGCCACCCGCACGCCCAGCTCGCGCAGCGTCAGGACGGTCTCCCGGCTGAGCCCGAAGCCGACCTCCTTGACGATCACCGGCACGTCCACGGCCGCCACGATCTTGCCGATCTGCGGCACCCAGGCGGAGAACGAGCGGTCGCCCTCCGGCATCACCGTCTCCTGCACGGTGTTGATGTGGATCTGCAGCGCGTCGGCCTTCAGCAGGTCGACGGCGCGGCGCGCCTTCTCGACCGAGGCCGTCGCGTTGACGTTGGCCAGGACGAAGCCGTCCGGGTTCTCCTCGCGCAGCACGCTGAAGGTGCCGGCGCAGGACTCGTCCTTGAAGTAGGCGCTCATCGAGCCCGAGGCGATCGGCACCCCGGTCTCCCGGGCGGCGATCGCGAGGTCGCGGTTGATTCTGCCGGTCATCTCGCTGCCGCCGGTCATCGCGTTGATGTACAGCGGGACCGGCCAGGTGATCCCGGCGAAGCTCGTCTCCAGCGAGACGTCCGGTCGGTCGATCCCGGCCAGGGCGTGGTGGACGAACGACACCTCGTCGAACTGGTTGCGCCCGACGTGGCCGTGCTGCTGCTCGACCGCGAGCCGGACGTGGTCGTCCTTGCGTTGAGAGATCATTCCTCGTTCCCTTCCGTGGCGGGACGCAGGGCCAGGGGTCGCACCCCGGCCGCGGTCCAGCGTTCGCGTAGGTGGTCGATGTCCGGCGAGGCTCCGGTGGCCCCGGTGTGCGCGGTGTCCTCGGTGCTGACGGCGGGTCCGGCGGGTCCGGCGTCCGCGGTCTCCAGCAGCGCGATGCCGCAGTCGCCGCCCCCCGCGCCGGAGGGCTTGGCCGCGCCGCCGACGGCCTCGGCGGCGTCGCACAGCGCCGTCAGGGCGGGGGTGAAGATGCCGATCCCGGCCTCCTCGTCCAGCCGGGCCAGCTCCCGCCGGGCGCGCCGGACGGTGGCCAGCAGCCCGTGCCGGTCGCCCCGTTCGAGCGCCTCGGCCGTGGCCCGCACGCAGTCGGTGGTGGCCGCCACGAACCGGCGGTGGGAGGCGGTGCCGCGCCAGGCCTTGCGGTGCAGACCGGACACCAGGTCCGTGGTGGAGGCGGGGGTGCCGGTCCAGCCGACCTCCAGGGCCAGGCCGGCCGGCGGCGGCAGCCGGCGGACTGCGAAGCCCGGCCAGGGCGCGGCCAGGGCCCCGGCCACGCCGTGCCGGCGGGCCAGGTCGAGGACGGCGGTCCGGTCGGGTGCCCGGTAGGCGATCCAGCCGCCCCAGGTGCTGGCGGCGAGGTCGCCGCCGGAGCCCTTGGGGTCGAGCTCCGCCGAGGCCAGCAGGGCCAGCCGGTACCGCTCCTCGGCCGACAGCGCCAGGCCGGCGTGCGCGGCCACCGCCGCGACGGTCGCCACGGTCACCGCGCCGCTCGACCCGAGGCCGAACTTGACGCCGTTCTCGTGCATCGTGCTGCTGATCGCGATGGACAGGTCCGGTGCGGGCCGCCCGTGTTCGGCCAGCAGCCGGGTGACGGTCCGGACCGCGGCGAGCACGTGGGCCAGCTCGCGGCGGGCCCGGTCGGCGTCCGCGACCCCGACCGGGTCGAGCCGGTCGCCCCGGCGCAGCCAGCGCACCGGCGCCGCGGTGAGGTCGGAGGAGATCACCACCCCCGCCTCGGCGGGCTCGGTGACGGTGGCCGTGACATGGCGGTCGACCGCCACCAGGATCGCCGGGTTGCCCGGCTCCACCACCGCGTACTCGCCTGCGACGAACAGCTTGCCCGGCGCGCGCCGGACCACCGGCGGGCGGCCGGTCGTCATGCGTCCGCGTCCAGCAGCCGGGCGGCCGGCCCGGGCCCGGCGATGTGCACCGAGCCGCTTCGGACGGCCTCGCGGACCACCCCGGCCACCCGGTCCGCCTCGGCCCGGCGGCAGAGCACCTTGACGTTGGGTCCGGCGTCCATGGTCGCCCAGGCCGACACCCCGGAGCGGCGCAGCTCCAGCACGGCGTCCAGCACGGTCACGGTGGCCGCTGAGAGGTAGCGCACCGCCGGGCGGGCCGCCAGCATCGTGGCGTGCATCCCGAGCGCGTTGCGCTCGGCGACCTCGCCCACCGCGTCGAGGTCGGCCCGGCGCAGAGCCTCCCGCATGTCGGCCAGGTCGGCCTGGCTGGAGGCGGCCCACGGCCGGTACAGCGGCGAGGTGTCGACGGTGCGGCGCATCGCCTCCCGGCTGGACACCGCCTTGGGGCCGGCGTCGACCACCGCGACGACCAGCGCCGGGTCCAGCTCGTCCACCGGCACCGGCACCGGTTCGGCGTACGAGCCGAGGTCGGGGTCGGCGCCGTGGTCCGGCTGTCCGGCGTGCCAGATCGCGAAGCCGCCGAAGACCGACCGCGAGGCCGAGCCGGAGCCGCGCCGGGCCAGCCGGGACAGTCCGGTGGCGTCGAGGCCGAGCCCGTAGGCGGCGGAGGCGGCGGCGGCCAGCGCGGCGAACCCGCTCGCGGAGGAGGCGAGTCCGGCCCCGGTGGGGACGGTGTTCCCGGTCTCCACCACGGCCCGCGCGGGCCGCCCGGCGCGCTCCCGGACCAGGTCGAGGAAGGCGACCACCCGGCGGCGCGGCTCGCCCTCCAGGGGGACGCCGTCGAGCGTCACGGTGTCCTGCCCGGCCGCCGGGTCGAGCCGGACCCGGGTGGTGGTCGGGAAGACGTCCAGGGTCATCGAGAGGCTGTCGGTCCAGGGGAGGACGAGCCGCTCGTCCCGCTTGCCCCAGTACTTGATCAGCGCGATGTTCGGGTGCGCGACGGCGGTGGCGTCCCCCGCGGCGGTCGCGGTGGCCGCGCCGGTCGGTGGTGCGGTGGCGGTCGGCTGTTCAGTGGCCATGGCCGGGGTGCTCCCTCAGCGGTACGGACCAGGTCTGGTCGGCGCCGGCCGCCAGCAGGGCGGCGGTGACCGCCGCGGCCTGCTCCTCGCGGGCCAGCGCGATCACGCAGCCGCCCATGCCGCCGCCGGTGATCTTGGCGCCGAGGCCGCCCGCGTCGAGCGCGGCCGCGACCATCCCGTCGATCCGGTCGGTGCTCAGGCCGCCCGCGCGGAGCAGCTCGTGGTACTCGGTCAGCTGCGCGCCGAGTTCCTCGGGCCGGCCCTCGGCGAGCGCCAGCCGGGCCGTGTCGGTCAGCTCGGAGGCCCGTCGGACGAAGGCCGCCTGGCTGCCCGGGTGCTGCCGGAAGCCCTGGCGGAGCAGCTCGACGGCGTCCTTGGTCTGGCCGGCGACGCCGCTGTCCGCGACGACGAACAGGCCGTCGCAGCCGATCGGCAGCTCCTGCGCCCGGCCCGCCTGGAACAGCAGCGGTGTGGTCGCGCCGACGGCCATCGCGTCGACGCCGCTGGCCCGGCCGTGGGCCACGTTCTCGGCCGTCTGCACCAGGTCGAACGCCATCTGCGGCGTGACCTCGCGGTCGAAGAGGTCGGCCAGCGCGTGCACCACGGCGCGCGCGCAGGCCGCGCTGGAGCCGAGGCCGCGGCCGACCGGGATCGCGCAGTCGATGATCACATCGAGGTGCAGGCTGTCGGGCACGCCCATCGCGGCGCGGAACTCGGCGGTCAGCCGGTGCAGTCCGCCGGACGCCTGGGTGGCCTTCGGGCGGGAGTCGGAGCCGGTCATGGTGAGGGAGAAGTCGTCCGGGTCGGCCGGCGACTGCGCGGAGTACCCGGCGGTGGCCGTGACGCCCAGCTGCGGAACCGGGAGGGCGAGCGCCGGGGCTCCGTAGACGACCGCGTGCTCACCCAGCACGATCGCCTTGGCGCGGGCGCGGCCGGTACCGACCGGCCGGGCCCCGCGGTGCTCCGACAACCCCTCGGGTGCGGCGGGTAGGGACAACGAACTCAGCTCCCCGTTTCGTTTCTGCATGGAGATCGCTCATCCAGAGTTCTCGGAAGGAATGAATCCGGCGGCGGTCCCGCGTACTGCGTACTGCGTCGGACGCGTGCATCGGGTCGGGACCGAAAAGGGCCTGCCGGGGACCGTGTTCTCGGTCCCCGGCAGGCCCGGGTGGTGCGGGTGGTGCGGGTGGTGCGGGTTACGCCTCGGCGACGAGCATCTTCTCGACCGGCCGCTTCCACTGGTAGTACGACTGGATCTTGTGGTACTCGCCCTTGGGCGTGGCGGTGACGCCGTAGACGAAGTTGCGGCCCTCGGTGCTGTACGGGGCGTTCTGCACGAGCTGGGTGATCTGCGGGGCGACGGTGACCGGCAGCGCCAGCGGCTCGGGCGTCATGACGGAGAAGGTGAGCCGCGAGATCTTCGGCGAGTCCCAGCTCAGGGTGGCGTACATGACGAACGCCTTCTCGTTGAACTCCAGCAGTTCCTCGCTGGGGGCGGGCAGGCCGACCTCCGCCAGCAGCGCGCGGACGCCCTCGGGCGCGAAGGTCTCCCGCGGCACGCGGCCGGAGGCGCCGCCGCCGAAGTAGAGGTTGACCGTCCGGCTGCCGTAGTCGATGCCGACGGTGCTGACGATGTCCGACAGCCCGTAGCGGTCGAAGAGGTCGAGGTTGGCGGTGACCCCCTCCGGCGCCGAGGGCAGCGCGGCGATCTCACGGGTCGTCAGCAGCCGCTCGATGGTGGGGAAGGACCAGGTCTTGGTGAACCCGGCCCGGACGCCGAAGTCGACGCCGCAGCTGTCGATCGGGAGCGAGCCGTGGACCTCGGCCAGCAGCTTGCCGACGGGGTGGTCGGTCTTCTCGGTCAGGCCGTGCTCCAGGGCGACGGCGTAGGGGTCGAGGCCCCGGGGGAGCATGGTGAAGCGGCAGTCCAGGTCATCGGCGCCGTTCGGGCTGTTCTGCACCCGGAAGGAGATCACCGACTCCGGGAGCACGTCCTGGTAGGCGGTCAGGATCGGCCACACCGTCTCGCGCTCGAAGGGCACCTCGACCACGCGGGCGGTTCCCTCGATGGCCGCGTAGAAGTTCTCCAGGAAGGCGCTTTCCGACATTCTTCTTCCACCTGTCCAATCGTGGCGTCTGTGTGGATCGGGACGCGTCGCGGCTGTGCGAGGTGCGACGTTTGCGCAGCCGTCCCCCCACCGGTCGGGCAGCCGCGCCGGAGGCCGGGCGGATGCGCGCACGCCGCGACTCACGCGGGTGACGGACGAACCGAGGGGGAACCAGTACCGTGCCGACCGCGGACCTGGTCCGACCTGCGCGGACCGGCGGTTTCGACACTCAACACCCGCCCCCGTAACGGGTTTTGGGCAGGGTGGGCGTGCAGAAATAGTGACACGCGGCGGCGCCGGGGCCAAGCCCCCCCGAAAGTGACCTGGGTCACGTGACCCCCACCGGAGTCCGGCCCCCCGGACGCGAGGTGGTATTCGGCGGCACGCGGTCGGCCGGTCTGGCATGATGTCCCCGGTGTCGGGGTGCTAGCTCAATGGGTAGAGCAGCGGACTTTTAATCCGTAGGTTCAGGGTTCGAGCCCCTGGCGCCCCACCGGCACGAAGGCCCGGGTCGGACGTCTCCGACCCGGGCCTTCGCCGTTCCCCGGTCGCCTCGCCGCCCGGCCGCGCTCTCGGCCCCGCTCCCCATGCTCGGGGCAGGCAAATCCCTTGGCGTGAAGTCTTTCTGACTGATCGTTGGAATTCTGCACCTGGCCGCGCCGCCGGACCGCCGGTGCCGCCGGATCGCTGGCACCGCCGGCGCCGCCCGTGCCGCGCCGGGTGGGGCGGCCGGGGCTGCAGCCGAGTACGCCGAGCACACGGCTCGATGAGGTAGGACGACCACTTTGTATGATCCAAGGTGGGTCTGCTGGGGGACATCGGGCCTGTGCGGAGGGCTGCGGACGGAGCGGCCGGGGGCGTTCGTCGGTTTTTGCGACCGTCGTATGTGCAACCCGGGAGCGTTCTGAACCGTCTCTCTGTGTGCAGTGCGTCCGGTCAAGACGGGCGCGGCGTCCGCCGGTGAAAGGTTCAGGCATGTCTGGTCAGTGGGACGAGGGTCCGGCCCGCGGTGACGACGCGCCCGGTGCGCTCACGGCCGACGGCGCGAACGGCGGCACGCCCGGAGCGCCCGGTGCGGCGGTGCCCCCGCCCCGGGCGGGCGGCCGCGCCGAGGCCCGCCGGGCGGCCCAGGGCAAGGCGGCTCAGGACAAGGGGGGCGCGGCCCAGGGCGCGCCGCCGGCCGGTGGCGGGCGGGCCGCGGCCCGGGCGGCCGCGCG
Source organism: Kitasatospora misakiensis (assembly GCF_042656005.1). Classification (NCBI taxonomy): domain Bacteria; kingdom Bacillati; phylum Actinomycetota; class Actinomycetes; order Kitasatosporales; family Streptomycetaceae; genus Kitasatospora; species Kitasatospora misakiensis. The sequence goes on from NZ_JBHSOF010000007.1 coordinate 167,827, forward strand.
CAAGCCGAAGCGGAACGTCAAGAAGATCGTCGCCTGGTCCGCCGCCGGTGCGCTCGTCCTGCTCGCGGGCACCGGCGGGCTGATCTACTTCAAGCTCAACGGCAACATCAAGTCCTTCGACGCGGACGCGATAGCCAAGGACCGTCCGCCGGAGGCGCAGGCCGACGCGGACGGCAACAAGCCGGTCAACCTCCTGCTGATCGGCTCCGACAGCCGCGGCAAGAACAACTCCGACCTCGGCGGCGGCGAGGACGGCGGCGCCCGCTCCGACACCACGATCCTGCTGCACGTCTACGCGGACCACAAGCACGCCGTGGGCATCTCCATCCCGCGCAACGCGATGGTGGCCATCCCGCCGTGCAAGCTGCCCAGCGGCAAGTGGACCAAGGGCGAGAACAGCAATCTGTTCAACGCGGCCTTCTCCGTCGGCGGCTCCGACGCCGGCAACCCCGCCTGCACCCAGAACACCGTGGAGACGCTCACCGGGATCCGGGTCGACCACACCATCGTGGTCGACTTCCAGGGCTTCTCGGCGATGACCAAGGCGGTCGACGGCGTCGACGTCTGCCTGCCGGAGGACATCCACGAGAGGGACCTCAACGAGAAGCTGCCCAGCAAGGGCGCCGTGGTCCTGAAGAAGGGCCCGCAGAAGGTGGAGGGCCAGCAGGCCCTCGACTACGTGCGGCTGCGGCACGGCCTCGGCGACGGCTCCGACATCGGCCGGATGAAGCGCCAGCAGGCGTTCATCGGCTCGCTCGCCACCAAGATCAAGAAGGAAGGGCTCAGCCCGACCACCCTGCTGCCGCTCGCCAACGCCGCCACCAGCTCGCTGACCGTCGACCCCGGCCTCGACAGCGCGGACAAGCTGCTCAACTTCGGCCTCTCGCTGCGCAACATCGACCTGCACGACCTCAAGTTCGTCACCCTGCCCTGGCGCTACCGGACCGTCGACAAGAACATCGACATCGTCCAGGCGGATGCCAAGAAGCTCTGGGCGACCCTCAAGTCCGACCAGACGATCGACGGCCAGAACGCCACCGGCGAGCAGCCCGCCGAGGCCGCCTCCCCGACCGCCCCGGCCTCGTCGGCCCCGACCGGCCCGGCCGCCGCGGCGCACACCGCCGCCGCCTCCTCCCCGCTGGCGTCCGACACCGCCAACAAGAACATCCGGGTGTCGGTCTACACCGGCACCACCGCCGGCGGCATGGCCGGCAAGGCGGCCGAGCAGCTGAAGGCGGCCAAGTTCACCGCCAACGCGGTCGGCCGGGCGGACAACCTCAAGTACACGACCACGATGGTCCAGTACGGCTCCGGGCAGAAGGCGAACGCCGAGAAGGTCGCCGCGGTGTTCCCCGGCGCGATCGTCGAGCCCGGCAGCTCGGCCGGCGTCACCGTGATCGTCGGCAAGGACTTCGCGACGGCCAACGGCGGCGCGACCTCCCCGGGCGCGACCACCGGCGGCCCGGCGGCCCCGTCCACCCCGGCCTCGCCCGAGTCGCTGCCCGGCAGCCTGGTCAGCGACGCCCGCTCGGCGGACGACAACATCTGCGACAACACCACCTACGGCTCCGGCGGCTGATACTCGCCCGCTCGCCTCCGGGGCCGGTACCGGGGCGCGGGCGTCGCGGGCCCGTGCCATGGTGGGCCTGTCGGACACGCGGGGGGACCGCAGGCCCGAAAGGCGGACCCGATGGCCGAGATCGCCCTGGAGCTGGACATCGCCGCGCCCCGCGCCGCCGTCCTCGCCGCGCTGACCACCCACGACGGCCTGACCTCCTGGTGGACCACCGAGGTGGCGCGGGAGGACGACGTGCTGCTGTTCGGCTTCCCCGACGTCCCCGAGCCGTTCCGGCTGCGGCGCGAGCGGGCCGACCCCGACCGGGTGGTCTGGACGAACGCCGGCGCCTTCCCCCCGCACTGGGCCGGCACCTGGATCAGCTGGGACCTCACCGACCTGCCCGACGAGCCGGGCGGGACCGCCCACCGCACCAGGCTGCTGTTCCGGCACGGCGGCTGGCAGCCCGGCAGCGAGGACGGCGTGCCCGCGGTGGCCGGCACCTGGGCCCAGTTGCTCGTCCGGCTGAAGGACTACGCGCAGAGCGGCACCGCGCAGCCGCTGTTCACCCCGGGCGGCCACCACCACGCGCCGTGACGGCGGCGCCACGGCCCGGGGCCCCGCGGCGGCCGGTGGCCCGCCAGGACGCCGTCCGGTGGCGGGATCGCGGAGGCACGGCGATCGTGGGCGGTGTACGGCCGTCGGGCCGCGCGGCCCGCGGGGCCCGCGCCCGGGCGGCCCGTCCGGCGGAGGACCATCGCTTGGAGGCCCAGGAATGCCCGTAGTCACCGCACCGTACAAGCCCGGCACCCCGTGCTGGGTGGACCTGATGGCGAGCGACCAGCAGGCCGCGCTCGACTTCTACCGCGACCTGTTCGGCTGGCAGGGCGAGGTCGGCCCGCCGGAGTTCGGCGGCTACGCCGTGTGCTCGCTGAACGGCAAGCCGGTCGCCGGGATCATGGCCCGCTCCGGCCCGGAGGGCCAGCCGCTGCCCCCGGTCTCCTGGACCACCTACCTCGCCACGGACGACGCCGACGCCGCCGGGCAGGCCATCGCCGGCGCCGGCGGCACCATCGTCTACCCGGTGATGGACGTGGGCGACACCGGCCGGATGCTGATCGCCGCGGACCCGACCGGCGCGCTCTTCGGCGTCTGGCAGAAGCTGGAGTTCATCGGCGCGGGCATCGTCAACGAGCCCGGCGCGCTGGTCTGGAACGAGCTCAACACCACCGACACGGCCGCGGCCGGCCGGTTCTACCAGCAGGCGCTCGGCCTGCGTCCGGGGACCATCCAGGGCATGGACGGGTTCTTCTCGCTCAACGTCGGCGACCACACGGTGGGCGGGATGCAGCCGGTCGCCGAGTACCTGGCGCCGGGCACCCCCTCGCACTGGATGACCTACTTCTCGGTGGACGACACCGACTCCACGGTGGACGCCCTGGTGAAGGCCGGCGGCTCGGTGGTCCAGCCGCCCTTCGACATGCAGGCCGGGCGGATGGCCGTGGTGTGCGACCCGCAGGGCGCGGTCTTCGCCGTCACCTCCACCCCGGACTCCCCCTGAGCCCCGGCCGTCCCGGCCCGGCCGCCCGTTCCCGCGACGCGCCGCCGGGAATGGGCGGCCCGACGCGCCTCGGCGGGTAAGACTGCACCCATGCTGGGGCTACCGGACGACATCCGCGCTTTCCTCTTCGACCTCGACGGGGTGCTCACCCAGACCGCCACGGTGCACGCCGCGGCCTGGAAGGACACCTTCGATGCCTTCCTGCGCGCCGAAGCCGCCCGCACCGGCGGGCCGTTCACCCCGTTCGACGCCGTCGCCGACTACGACGCCTTCGTCGACGGGCGGCCGAGACTCGACGGTACCCGCGCGTTCCTCCGGAGCCGGGGGATCGAGCTGCCCGAGGGCACCGACGCCGACCCGCCGGGCGCCCGCACCGTGCAGGGCGTCAGCCGCGCCAAGAACGACACCGTGCTGCGGATGATCCGCGAGCAGGGCGTCGCCCCGTACGAGGGCTCGGTCGCCTACGTGCGCCGGCTGCGCGCGCTCGGCCTGCCCGCCGCGGTGGTCTCGTCCAGCGCCAACTGCCGGGACGTGCTGCGCGCGGCGGGCATCGAGGGCTACTTCGACGTGATCGTGGACGGTGTCGTCGCCAAGCGGGACGGGCTGCCGGGCAAGCCCGCGCCGGACACCTACCTGGCCGCCGCCCGGGCGCTGGGCGTCGAGCCCGCGCACGCCGCCGTGTTCGAGGACGCGCTGGCCGGGGTCGCCTCCGGCCGGGCCGGCGGCTTCGGCGCGGTGGTCGGGGTGGACCGCACCGGGCAGGCCGCCGAACTGCGCCGCGACGGCGCCTCCGTGGTCGTCCAGGACCTCGCCGAACTGATCCCCGGCCCGGGCCCCCGGGCCGACCAGCCCGAGGGGGCGCCGGAATGACCGCTCAGGAGCAGCCCTTCGTCGTCGACCCCTGGCAGGTCGTCGAACAGGGCCTCGACCTCACCTCGATGGCCCGCGCCGAGTCCGTGTTCGCGCTCTCCAACGGCCACATCGGCCTGCGGGCCAACCTCGACGAGGGCGAGCCGCACGGCCTGCCCGGCACCTACCTCAACGGCGTCTTCGAGCTCCGGCCGCTGCCGTACGGCGAGGGCGGCTACGGCTACCCGGAGTCCAGCCAGAGCGTCATCAACGTGACCAACGGCAAGATCATCCGGCTGCTGGCGGACGACGAGCCCTTCGACCTCCGGTACGGCGAACTGATCAGCCACCGCCGCTGGTTGGACTTCCGCGAGGGCCTGCTGCGGCGCGCCGCCGAGTGGACCTCCCCGGCCGGGCGGACCATCCGGGTCGGCTCCACCCGGCTGGTCTCGCTCACCCAGCGGGCGGTCGCCGCCGTCGAGTACACCGTGGAGGCGGTGGACGGCCCGGTGCGGATCGTGCTCCAGAGCGAACTGGTGGCCAACGAGCAGCTGCCCGGCGGCGCCGACGGCGACCCGCGGGCCGCCGCCGTCCTGGAGGCCCCGCTGATCGCCGAGACGAACCACGCCGGCGGCACCAAGGCGGTGCTGGTCCACCGCACCCGGTACAGCGGCATCCGGGTCGCCGCCGGCATGGACCACGTCATCGAGGGGCCGGACCGGCTGGACACCGTCGCCGAGGCGGAGACCGACCACTGCCGGATCAGCGTCACCACCGTGCTCCGCCCCGGCGAGAAGCTGCGGCTGGTGAAGTTCATGGCCTACGGCTGGTCCGCGACCCGCTCGCTGCCCGCCGTCCGGGACCAGGTGGAGGCCGCGCTGACCGCCGCCCGGTACACCGGCTGGGACGGCCTGGTCGCCGAACAGGCGGACTTCCTCCAGGAGTTCTGGGACACCAGCGACGTCGAGATCGAGGGCGACGTCGAACTCCAGCAGGCCGTCCGGTTCGCCCTCTTCCACGTGCTCCAGGCCGGCGCCCGCAGCGAGGAGCGCGCCATCCCCGCCAAGGGGCTGACCGGCCCCGGTTACGACGGCCACAGCTTCTGGGACACCGAGGCCTTCGTCCTGACGGTGCTCACCTACTGCCTGCCGTCCGCCGTCACCCAGGCCCTGCGCTGGCGGCACACCACCCTGCCGCTGGCCCGCGACCGCGCGGTCCAACTCGGCCTCGCCGGAGCGGTGTTCCCCTGGCGGACGATCCGCGGCGAGGAGTGCTCGGGCTACTGGCCGGCCGGCACCGCCGCGTTCCACATCGGCGCGGACATCGCCGTCGCCGTCGCCCGCTACGTCCGCACCAGCGGGGACACCGAGTTCGAGCGCGAGTACGGGATCGAACTCCTCGTCGAGACGGCCCGGATGTGGCGCTCGCTCGGCCACCACGACGCGATCGGCCGGTTCCGCATCGAGGGCGTCACCGGCCCGGACGAGTACAGCGCCGTCGCCGACAACAACGTCTACACCAACCTCATGGCGCAGACGAACCTGCGCGCCGCCGCCGAGGCCGCCGCCCGGCACCCGCGCGAGGCCGCCGCGCTCGGCGTCGACACCGAGGAGACCGCGGCCTGGCGGGACGCCGCGGCCGCGATGTTCGTCCCGTACGACGAGAACCTCGGCGTCCACCCGCAGGCCGACGGCTTCACCGACCACCAGGTCTGGGACTTCGAGAACACCCCGCGCGAGAACTACCCGCTGCTGCTGCACTACCCGTACTTCGACCTGTACCGGAAGCAGGTGGTCAAGCAGGCCGACCTGGTGCTCGCCATGCAGGTCCGCGGCGACGCGTTCACCGACGAGCAGAAGGCCCGCAACTTCGCCTACTACGAGCGGCTGACCGTCCGCGACTCCTCGCTCTCCGCGTGCACCCAGGCGGTGATCGCCGCCGAGGTCGGCCAGCTCGACCTCGCGTACGACTACACCGCCGAGGCCGCCCTGATGGACCTCCACGACCTCGGCGGCAACACCCGCGACGGACTGCACATGGCCTCGCTCGCGGGGGCCTGCATCGCGCTGGTGGCCGGCTTCGGCGGCCTCCGGGACCACGGCGAGACGCTCTGGTTCCGGCCCCGGCTGCCCGCCGGGCTGATGCGGCTCAGCTTCTCGCTGCTGATCCGCGGGAAGCTGCTGGGGGTGCGGATCGACCACGACGAGACCACGTACACGCTGCGCCGGGGCGATGTGATCCAGCTGCGGCACGACGGCGAGACGGTGCAGGTGAAGGCCGGCGAACCGGTCTCGCTGCCGACCGTCACCCCACCCGCCCAGGAGCGCTGCGGCCAGCCGCCCGGCCGCGAACCGGCCCGCCGGCAGCCCCAGGCGGGTGTCACCGGCGGCCGGATCTCCTCCGGGCCCGACCACCTGGCCGCCGAGTAGCGCCCTCCGCCGACCTCGGCCCCTCCCACCCCTCACTCCGACGGGGCAGCCCCGGGTGCGGGGGGACGGGGGCCGGTGGAGGGTGCTGGTGTCGTGCGTCCCCGGCGTCAGGAGGTCCCCCCGTGGTGAGCGTGGCCGAGCAGCTGGTGGCGGTGCTCCGGCAGGCCGGGGTGGAGCGGGTCTACGGCGTGGTCGGGGACAGCCTCAACCCCGTCGTGGACGCCATCCGCCGGACGGACGGCATCGCCTGGGTGCACGTCCGCAACGAGGAGGCCGGCGCCTTCGCGGCCGCCGCCGAGGCCGAACTGACCGGCCGCCTCGCGGTCTGCGCCGGCTCCTGCGGCCCCGGCAACACCCACCTCGTCCAGGGCCTCTACGACGCCCAGCGCAGCGGCGTCCCGGTCCTCGCCCTCGCCTCGCACATCCCCTCCGGCCAGATCGGCACCGGCTTCTTCCAGGAGACCCACCCCGAGCGGGTGTTCACCGACTGCAGCAGCTGGTGCGAGACCCTCTCCACCCCCGCCCAGCTGCCCCGGCTGCTGCGGATCGCGATCCAGCACGCCCTCGGCGCCCGCGGCGTCTCCGTGCTGGCCTTCCCCGGGGACGTGGCCGCGCGCTCCGCCGCCGGTCCGACCGGCAGCAGCCACTTCCTCACCGAGCAGGCCGTCGCCGCCCCGCCCTGGTCCCAGGTGCAGGAGCTGGCCCGCGTGCTCAACGCCGCGCCCCGGGTGGCCCTGTTCTGCGGCGCGGGCGTCCGCGGGGCGCACGCCGAGGTGATGGAGCTCGCGGCCACCCTGCACGCGCCGGTCGGCCACTCGCTGCGCGGCAAGGAGTGGATCCAGTACGACAGCCCGTACGACGTCGGGATGAGCGGCCTGCTCGGCTACGGGGCGTGTCACGAGGCACTGCACACCGCCGACCTCGTCGTCCTGCTCGGCACCGACTTCCCGTACGACTCCTTCCTGCCCCAGGCCCGCACCGTCCAGGTGGACCACGACGCGACCCGGCTCGGCCGCCGGACCGCCCTCGACCTCGCCGTGCACGGCGACGTCTCGGCCACCCTGCGGGCCGTGCTGCCGCTGCTGGAGCAGAAGGCCGACCGGTCCTTCCTCGACGACATGCTGCGCCGGCACTGCCGGGCCCTGGAGGACGTGGTCGGCGCCTACACCCGGGACATCGAGAAGCACCTGCCCGTCCACCCCGAGTACGTGGCCTCGGTGCTGGACGAGGTGGCCGCCGACGACGCCGTGTTCACCGTCGACACCGGGATGAACAACGTCTGGGCCGCCCGCTACCTGCGGCCCAACGGGCGCCGCCGGGTGATCGGCTCCTTCCTGCACGGCTCGATGGCCAACGCGCTGCCGCACGCGATCGGCGCCCAACTCGCCTTCCCCGGGCGCCAGGTGGTGGCGATGGCGGGCGACGGCGGGCTGTCGATGCTGCTCGGCGAGCTGCTCACGGTGGCCAGGCACCGGCTGCCGGTGAAGACGGTGGTCTTCAACAACGGCGCGCTCGGCATGATCAAGCTGGAGATGCTGGTCTCCGGCTACCCGGAGTCGGAGATCGACAACGGCGACGTCGACTACGCCGGGATCGCCCGCGCGATGGGCATCCCGGCCAAGCGGGTCACCGAGCCGGCCCGGGTGCGGGAGGTCCTGGCGGAGGCGCTGGAACGGCCCGGCCCGGCGCTGGTGGACGTGGTCACCGACCCGAACGCGCTGGCCGTCCCGCCGCACATCACCGCGGCGCAGCTGAAGGGCTTCGCGCTGGCCGCCGGCCGGACGGTGCTGTCGGGCGGCGTCGGTCGCATGATCGACCTGGCCCGGTCCAATCTCCGGAACATCCCCCGGCCGTAGCAGCCTCGGCGCGGTTTGCCTCTGGGGCAAAAAAATTGCCCGAGCGGCACGGGAGGTGTCCACTGGACGCATGACCACCAGTCCAGCCGGTCCGCCCGCCGCGCCCGGCGTTCCCGTCACCCCTGTCGTCCCGGCCGCCGCCCCGGTCGCTCCGGTTGTCCCGGTGGACGACCACGAGACGCAGGAGGTGGCCGGCCTCGCCGCGCGGCTGCGCGAGCACCGGCTCAGCAGCCGCCTCACCTTGGAGGTCGCCGCCGCCCGGGTCGGTCTCTCCCCAGCCTACTTGTCGCGGCTGGAGACCGGGCGCCGTCAGCCCTCCCTGCCCGTCCTGCTCGGCCTCGCCCGCGCGTACGGCACCTCCGTCTCCGGCCTGCTCGGCGAGGCGTTCACCGAGCCCGATCCGGTGGTGCGCGGCGGCGCGATCGAACCCGGCCGGGCCGGCGGCTGGGGCTACCGGCGGGCCGGCGCGCCCGGCCGGGCGATGCAGGCGCTGCGGGTGCACGTCCCTCCAGGCGTGCAGGACGCGGTGGTCCGCGTCCACCCGGGCGAGGAGTGGCTGTACGTCCTGCAGGGCCGGCTCAAGCTGACCCTGGGCGAGCGCGCGCACCTGCTCGCCGAGGGCGACTCCGCCCACTTCGACTCGCTCACCCCGCACTGCATCGCCGCCGACTCCTCGGCCGGGGTCGAGCTGCTCTTCATGCACACCCTGCTGCAGAGCCCCGGCGGCGAACTCTGCCTCGGCGGCGGCCCCGCCACGCCGTACCACTGACCCGACGTCAGGACATCCGGAGGAGAACTCCCATGGCCGATCCCACCACCACCACCACCACTGCCACCACCACCGCCACCACCGCCGCTCCCGTGCGCGCGAAGACGGCCAAGACCATCGACGCGGGCAAGCAGGCCAACCGCCGGATCGGCGTCCGCCTGGTGATCTACACCGTCGCCACCCACGCCTTCGCCGGCTTCATCCTGCTCCTCTTCGAGCTGGGAAACCGCAACAAGTAGCCCACCGCCCAAGGCGGTTCAGCTTCCGCCGAGGACCTCGCAGAGGGCGTCCAGGGCCGCCGGGAAGGCGTGGTCGGGCGGCGTGGCGTAGCCGACGACCAGGGCCGGCGGGCTGTGCGGCCCGGGCGGCGGGTCGGCGCGGTACCAGCCGAGACCGGTGAGGACCAGTCCGGCGGCCCGGGCCCGGTCCACCAGCTCGACCTCCGGGCGGGAGCCGGCCGGCAGTTGCAGGACGGCGTGCAGCCCGGCGGCGATCCCGGTGACCCGGACGTGCGGGGCCCGCTCGGCGAGCGCCGCGACCAGGAGGTCCCGGCGGCGCCGGTAGTGCAGCCGGCAGCGCCGCACGTGCCGGTCGTAGCGGCCCGAGGCGATCAGTTCGGCGAAGGTGAGCTGGTCGGTGACCGGGCCCATGGTGTCGGCCAGCTCCTTGAGCCGGGCGACCGGTTCGACCAGCTCGTCGGGCAGGGCCAGCCAGGCCAGCCGCAGGCCGGGGGCCAGGCTCTTGGCGGCGGTGCCGCCGTACACCACGCGGTCCGGGTCGAGCGCCTGCATCGCGCCGAGCGGCTGCCGGTCGTAGCGGAACTCGCCGTCGTAGTCGTCCTCGATCACGTACCCGTCGTGCTCGCGGGCCCAGCGGACGGCGGCGGCCCGGCGGTCGGCGGCGAGCGCGGCGCCGGTCGGGAACTGGTGGGCGGGGGTGAGCAGGACGGCCCCGAGGCGGTCCTGCTCACCCCCGCCCACGGCGGACAGCCCGTCCAGCAGATCGGTGCGGGCCCCGGCGGTGTCCAGCGGCAGCGGGGCGAGGGCCTGGCCGGCGGCCCGCAGGACGTCGTGCTGCGGCGGCAGCCCGTAGGCCTCGACGGCGATCCGGCCCGCCCCGCGCTCGCGCAGCGCGGCGGCCAGCAGGCCGAGCCCCTGGCCGAACCCGGCGCAGACCAGCAGCCGGTCCGGGTCGGTGCGCACGCCCCGGACCCGGGCCAGATAGTCGCTGAGCGCCCGCCGCAGCTCGATCCGCCCGAGCGGCGAGCCGTAGTCGAAGGCCTCGTGCGGGGCGACGGCCAGGGCCCGGCGGGCGCTGGCCAGCCAGGCGCCGCGCGGGAAGAGCGAGAGGTCGGGCCGCCCGGCGAGCAGGTCGTACCGCCCGGTGGGGCGGCGGGCGGCCCGGACGGTGGCGGAGCGGTCGGCGGGCCGGGGCGCGGCGCGTTCGGCGACCGTGGTGCCGGAGCCCTGCCGCGAGCTGAGCCAGCCCTCGGCGGTCAGCTGCCCGTACGCCTCGACGACGGTGTTGCGGGCGATGCCGAGGTCCTCGCCGAGCGCCCGGGAGGACGGCAGCCGGGTGCCGGGCGCCAGCCGCCCGTCCTGGACGGCCTCGCGCAGCGCGTCCTCCAGGGCGGCGCGCAGCCCGGCCCCGGCGGCCCGGCGTCCGGTGAGGTCGAGGTGCAGATCGCCGCCGAACGCCGTCCAGGAGGCCGTGTCGCGGGCGCCGCTCCGGGAGGTGTCGGGAGCGTTCCGGGGGGCGCTCGGCACGGGGCCGGGGGTCGTTCGGGGGCGGCTCATGGCGGGATTATCGCCGCACCCCCCGCGGCCGGTGGATCTCAGGTACATTCGCCGAACGTACGACCGCGGTGGGGGTGGCGAACATGGCTGACCGGTACGGGCGTTCGGCGGTACCGCGGAGACGGCGGCGACCGGGCCGCGGGGGCTGCCTCGGCGCCTTCGGGATGCTGCTGTTCTGTACGCTCCTGGGGTACCTGCTGGCCCTGCCGGTCCTGCTCCCCGCCCTCATGGCGGCGCAGACCCCGCCGCAGCACACGAACGGTGGGCACCTGGCGGTCCTGGTCGGCGTCTCGTACACGGTCGCCCTGCTGCTGGACCGGTTGGCGGCCCGGCGGCGCCGCCGGGTCGCGCCGTGGGTGGTGCCCGTCCGGCCGGCCGTGCTGGCCGCCGCCTCCTCGCTGGTCGCCCACCTGGTCGGCGCGTACGCCGTCCCGAAGGTCTTCGGCGCCCAGGACCCGGCCGCGGCGAACGGCTACACCCTGCAGTGCCTGGCGGTCGGCGCGCTCGCGTGGGCGTGGTGGCTGGGCGTCCGGGCCTGGTCCGGTGACCCGGTGGCGCGGCGGCCGGCCCGCCCGGCCCGCACCGGCGGCCGTCCCGGGCGTTCCTCCGCGCGCACCGCCACCGTCGTCCGCCCGACGGCGGGGGAGGTGTGGGTCGCCATGGTGCCGTTCCGGGACCGGGCGGAGGCGGCGCGGCACTACTGCGTGGTGGTGGGCACCCGGGCCGACTACGCGGAGGTGCTGCAGATCACCAGCAAGGACAAGGACCACCGGGACGACTACATCCGGATGGAGAACGAGGGCTGGGACCGGACGGGCAAGCCGTCCTGGATCGAGATCGGGATCGCCCCGCGCCGGGTGCCGTACGAGAGCTTCCTCGCGGACCATCCGCAGGGCCCGTGCCCGCCGGACGTCTGGCAGGAGATCCAGCGCCGCCAGGCCGCCCTCGGGTCCGGCCGGGTGCCCCGCCCGCGGCCGGTCGGCGGTCCCGGGCCGTCCGGCCGCGGTCCGCGCCGGCCCCCGGGCTCGGCCCGCGGCCGGCAGTCCTGATCCGCCGGGTCCATGCGGCCTGGCGCGGCGGGGTCAGCTCCAGGTCGCGCCGGCGGGCTCCTGGATCGTCGCGTTGATCCGGTTGAAGAAGTTCGTCAGGCCGATCATCAGGATGATCGCCGAGAGCTGCTCCTCCGTGAAGTGGTCCGCCGCCGCGTCCCAGACGGCGTCCGGCACCGCCTGCCCCGAGCGGTCGGCGATCCGGGTCGCCTCCTCGGTCAGTTCGAGCGCCGCCCGCTCCTCCGCGCTGAAGAACGGCGCCTCCCGCCAGGCGGCGACGGCGTGCAGCCGCTCGTCGGTCTCGCCGGCCTTCTTGGCGCTGGTGACGCCCGCGAAGACGCAGGCGCTGCACCCGTTGATCTGGCTGGCCCGCAGGTGCACCAGCTCCATGATCTGGTGCGGCACGCCGCCCTGGTACATCGCCTTGTAGATGGTCTGGATGCCCTTCATGGCGTCCGGGAGGACCATGGCGGGGTTCTTCATGCGCGCGGCGTGGGTGGTCATCTGACGATCCTCCAGATCGGCTGTCCGCGTTTGCGTCACGCGGACCGGTTAACGTCCGTCAATGAACTGACGGATCCCGACGCGAGGATGTGACAGGTGGACGGGGAAGATTTTCTGGCCGAGCGCTTCGAGGAGCACCGGCCCCATCTCAGGGCGGTCGCGTACCGGATGCTGGGCTCGCTCAGCGAGGCCGAGGACGCGGTGCAGGAGGCCTGGTTCAAGCTGAGCAGGTCGGACGTCAGCGAGGTCGCCAACCTGGGCGGCTGGCTGACCACCGTGGTCGGCCGGGTCTGCCTGGACCTGCTGCGCTCGCGCGTCGCCCGGCGCGAGGACCCGCTGGAGGCCCGGGACGGCCAGGAGGCCCGGCTGCCCGATCCGGTCATCGGCGGCGCCCGGGCCATCGACCCGGAGCAGGAGATCCTCACGGCCGACTCGGTCGGCATCGCGCTGATGATCGTCCTGGAGGCGCTGGCCCCGGCGGAGCGGCTCGCGTTCGTGCTGCACGACATGTTCTCGGTGCCGTTCGACGAGATCGCCCCGATCCTCGGCCGGACCTCCGCCTCCACCCGCCAGCTCGCCAGCCGGGCCCGCCGCCGGGTCCAGGGCGCCGCGCCCGCGCCGGACGCCGACCTGGCGCTGCGCCGCGAGGTGGTGCAGGCCTTCCTGGCGGCCGCCCGGGGCGGGGACTTCGACGCGCTGCTCACCGTCCTGGACCCGGACGTGGTGGCCCGCTCCGACGGCGGCGCGCTGCGGCCCGCCACGCTCCGACGCGGCGCGCGCGACGTGGCGGCCGGGGCGAGCCTGTTCGGGTCGCAGTTCGCCGGGGAGTCGCGGATGGTGCTGGTCAACGGCGAGCCGGCCGTGGCCACCTTCGTCGGCGGCCGTCCGGTCTCGCTCGCGGCGTTCACCGTGCGCGGCGGCAAGGTCGTCGAGCTGAACATCTTCACCGACCCGGAGCGCCTGGAGCGCCTCGGCCTGTCGGCGGCCTGACGGGGCGGCCCGCGTCCCGGCCCCGGCCGGGACGCGGGCCGAACCAGGACACCCGAGACGAAGGCCGTCAGGCCTCCGGGCGCAGGCGGGTGTGCAGGTGGCCGTCGAGCGGGTAGGCGGGCGGGAGCGCGGGCAGGACGCGGTCGAAGGGGTACCGGGCCTTCTCCGCCACCCGGCAGGAGGCGGCGTTGTCCACCTGGTGCAGGAGTACGAGCCGCTGCAGCCCCTCGGGGCCGAGGGGGCCGAAGGCCCAGTCGGTGAGCGCCTCCAGTGCGCGCGGTGCGACGCCGGTGCCGCGGGCGTGGGCGGCCGTCCAGTAGCCGACCTCGGCGACGGGGCTGCCGGGCGTGACCCCCTTGAGCACCAGGTTGCCCACCAGCCGCCCCTCGCGCCCGTCGCCGTCGCTCTCGGCGTGGTTGTCCGCGTCGGGGTGTGCTTCGAGGACGGCGAAGGAGAGCCGGTCCCCGGCCGCCCGTCCCCGCTGTTGGACCTGCACCCAGCGGAGCGCGTCGGCCTCGTTCTCCACGATCGAGACCGTCCAGCGGCGCAGCACCCGGTCCCGGTACACCTCGACCAGCGCGGGCGCGTCCTCCGCGCGCCAGGGGCGCATCAGGAGGGCGGGGGCGGACGGCGTCGCGGGCACGCGCAGGGCAACGGTGTCGGTCACCGGATGATCGTATACGGCGCTCAATTCGCCTCCGCCCAGAACGACTTACCCGGGACCCGCCGGGGTGTCGGAGCGGTCGGTGCCCTGCTCAACGGCCTTGTCACCATCGGCCGGTGGGGGCGTCGGGGCCCGGAGGGGTGCGTGGCAGACTGGGCGCCTGACGGACGGTTCGTTCGAGCAGACACGGGGGGCGGGCATGAGCGGTCGGGGGACCGTGCTCGGCGGGCGCTACACGCTGACCGAGCGGATCGGCGGCGGCGGGATGGGCGCCGTCTGGCGGGCCGAGGACGCGGTGCTCGGGCGACCGGTGGCGGTGAAGATCCTCCACCCGGCGCTGCTGGAGGACGGGAACTTCGCCGAACGCTTCCGCCGCGAGGCCCGGTTGCTCGCCGCGCTCGACCACCCGGGCATCGTCGACGTGCACGACTACGGCGAGGAGGAGCCGCCGGACGCGGCGGACGGCGAACGCCTCGCCTACCTCGTCATGGAGCTGGTCGACGGCCGCCCGCTGCACCAAGTCCTCGCCGCGGACGGCGCCTTCCCGCCCGACCGGGCACTCGGGCTGCTCGCCGAGGCGCTGGACGCCCTGCACGCCGCCCACCGGCGCGGCATCGTGCACCGCGACGTCAAACCGTCCAACCTCATGCTCCGGACCGACGGCCGGGTGACGGTCACCGACTTCGGCATCGCCCGGACGATGGCCGGGACCAGGCTCACGGCCTCGCACGCGGTGATCGGCACCGCGCTGTACATGGCCCCGGAACAGGCCGAGGGCAAGCCCATCACCCCGGCCGCCGACCTCTACGCGATCGGCGTGGTCGGCTACGAACTGCTCACCGGGAAGCCGCCGTTCACCGGCGAGGGGATGCTGGAGGTGGCGCTCAAGCATCTGCGCGAGCCGGTGCCGGAGCTGCCGGAGGGCGTCCCGCCCGCGGTGCGCGCGTTCCTCGCGACGGCGCTGGCGAAGGACCCGGACGGGCGGTTCGCCGACGCCGCCGCGATGGCGGCCGCGGCCCGCGCGGCGGCCGACGGCGAGGCGGCGGCGGTGCCCCCGGCCGCTGCACCGCCACCTGCGGTACCCGCGGCCCCGGTGAGACCGGCGGACGACCTGGGCGAGGTCGAGCCGAGCGCCGTCGTCGTCGCCACCACCGAACCGTCCCGGCGGACGCGCAGACGGGGCTTCCTGGTGCCGGTGGTCCTGCCGATCGTGATCTCGGTCGGCACCGCCACCGCGCTGCTCGTCGACCGTTCGCCGTTCATCTCGCAGGCCCAGGAGCCGAGTTCGCCGCCGGTCACCACGGTGACCGTGACCGCCCAGCCGGCCGCCGCACCGCCGACCGGAGCGGCCTCCCCGGCCTCGTCCGCCACCTCCCCGGCCGCCCCGACGACCGCGCCGCCCACGTCCGCGAGCACCACGCCGCCCAAGCCGACCGCCGGGACCCCCGCGACCACCGCCTCGCCGAAGCCCTCCACCGGCGCGCCCCAGCCCGGCCAGCCCCCGGCCGCCGCCCCCACCACCCCGCAGCCTCCCCAGCAGTCCACCCCGGCGACCACCGCCCCGGGCACGGCCGCCGCCGGGACCACCCCGGCCGGCTGCGGCGGCACCAACTGGGGCTACATCACCAACGTCGGCGACGGCCTCCGCATGGGCCTCTCCCAGGACGGCCTCGCCGGCGGCCAGGCCGTGGTGATGGGCGGCGCGACCGCCTACGGCTGGGTGCACACCGTCCCGAGCAGCTGGCACCAGTTCAACCCGTGCAAGCTGAGCGCCCCCGCCCTGGTGCAGGAGATGGACGGCCGGGTCGCGCTCTCCGGCGGCTTCAGCGTCCTCAGCAACTGGACGGTGACCGCCGCGACCACCCCGGGCGCCTTCTATCTGAAGGACTACATGGGCCAGAGCTGTCTGACCGACAACGGCCTCGGCGCCCAACTCACGATGACCGCCTGCACCCCCGGCAACAAGGCCCAGGAGTTCCGCATCCCCTAGCGCCGGTTAATGGACGCTAATAGCCATTAACAACTGGACACGTTCGCTGACCTCGTGTCAGGATCGGTCCCGTGGCCACAGGGGGTGGCCGCGGGAGGGGAGAACGCAGTCATGACCCAGGAGAACCCGGAGTACGTGTCGGTGCCGGTGCCGGCCCAGCTCGTCCCGGCCGTGTACGCCTTCATCGCCGAGCGCAGCGGGGTCACCACGGGCCCGCGCGGCGCCGCGCCGGGCGCCGCCGGTTCCATGCTCAAGTCCCCGCAGGGCGAGCAGCAGCGCCGCCGCGACGAGTGGACGGCCGAGGACCTCCGTGTGCTGATCAGCGACCGCCGCGACTCCGTCCAGGTGGTCGTGGGCATCCTCGACATCCTCGCCGAGCAGCCCGGCACCAAGGTGGGCTACGGCACCCTGGCCGAGGCGCTCCATCTCGACCGGACACGGCTGCGCGGCGCGCTGTCCGGCTTCACCCGCGTCCTGAAGGCCCACTACGAGCGGGAGTTCTGGCCCATGTGGTGGACCGAGGCGGCCAGCGAGGACGAGGGTCGGAGCAGCGAGTTCTTCTACTACGTCAGCGAGGTCGTCGCGAGGCGCTGGCGCGAGGCGCGCGCCGAGGTGTGAGCGGCGGTGAACGGCGCTGAGTGGAGGCTAACGCCACTCAGCGCCTGCCACTCGGCGCCCGCGGCTCACAGCTCCACCTGCCGCCAGGCGGCGTCTCCCGGAGCCATCGGGGCCGGGGCGAAGTCGTAGCGGACGCCCTCCGGGCCGAAGGCCAGCAGGGAGATCGAGGAGGAGCCCCAGATCCGGCCGTCCCCGAACTCGCGCCGCTGGATCAGGGCTTCGGGCGCGTCGAGGGGCAGGCCGTCGCCGGTGACGATCGGCAGCCAGGTGCCCCACGCCTCGTCGGCGGTCGCGGCGCCGGGCAGCGGTCGCGGCCGGGGCTCGGCCTCGAACCGGGCCCGGAAGTGGGCGGCGCGGGCGGCCATCAGCAGGCGGATCCGCTCGGAGGCGGTGCGGTTCTCGGCCAGGCCCTCCGGCCCGTCGTTGAGGACGACGCTCAGCCCGGTCGGCAGGTCCAGTTCGGCGAGGCGGCCGCCGTTCCCGCCGCCCCAGCTCAGCACGCGGGCGCCGTCGGGCCGGACGACCACCAGGTGGAACGGGTCGTACCGGTCCAGGTCGAGGGTGTCGATCCGGCCGCCCCGGGCGGCCAGCAGCGGCAGTTCGCCGCGCGAGAGCCGGGCCGTCTCCGACGCCGGTGTGCCGAACCCGTTCAGCAGGCAGGCCGCGACCGGCTCGGCCGCAGGCGCGTCCGGGCCCGTACCGCCCGGCTCCACCGCGAGCCACGTCCCGCCCGCGACCAGGTCGAGACCGCCGACGGCCGAGGGCTGCGCCGGCCAGTGGTGGCCGGGCGGCGACCACCGCCGGCCGGTGTACTCGTCCCGTACCGACAGCAGCAGTACCGGCACCGCCGCCGACGGCTCGATGCTCACGAACGCCGTACACACGTCCCGTCCCCCTGACCTCGGCCTGCACCGGGCGCCGCCGGAGTCCCGCCGGCACCGCCCTCTCCGCGATCCTCGCACGCCTGTTCGCCGATCGGGAGAGGGCCGGTCGGGAGAGGATCGGGGGGACAGGCCGCCCGGGCACACCGGCGGGGCCGAGGTCTTCCGCGCACCCGCCCCGCCGTGCCAGACTCCGCGCACCCGGCCGCGCCCTCCCCCGAGTGGCCCACGATTTTCGTGCCCGAACGGACCGGAGCGCCAGGCCACCGCGCCCCTAGGCTGGGCCGCATGACCACGACGGACGGCACCCTCACCACCCCCGCCGACACCCCCGTGCCCGCGCCCGCCCAGCGGATCTCGATCCCCGACCTGGCGCCCGACTTCTACAAGGCGATGTCCGTCGTGGACCGCGCGGCCCGTCAGGGCGTGGACCCGGTCCTCGCCGAGCTGGTCAAGGTGCACGCCTCGATGATCAACGGCTGCGCGTTCTGCATCGACATGCACAGCACCGACGCGCTCGGGCACGGCGAGCAGAACCACCGCCTGCTCTCCCTCCCGGCCTGGCGCGAGACCCCGTGGTTCACCGCCAAGGAGCGGGCCGCCCTCGCCCTCACCGAGTCGGTCACCCTGCTCACCCAGGGCCACGTGCCGGACGCCGTCTACGACGAGGCCGCCGCGCACTTCGAGGAGGCCGAGCTGGCGCAGCTGATGGCACTGATCATCACCATCAACGCCTGGAACCGGATCGGCGTCGGCACCCGGCGCAGCCCGGCCGCGAAGTAGAAGTAAGGGGGCGCCACGATGACCGTCGAACAGCGGGAGAAGGCCCGCGTCCTGCGCGAACTCCACCGCCCGGGCGAGCCCTTGGTGCTCGCCAACGTCTGGGACGCGCCGAGTGCCAGGCTGGTCGCGGCAACCGGGGCGCGGGCCCTGGCCACCGCCAGCGCGAGCGTCAGCTGGGCGCTCGGCAGCGCCGACGGCGAGGCCGCCGACCGGTGGCAGGTGCTGGCGCAGACGGCGCTGGTGGTCCGCGCAGCCGGCGAGCTGCCGGTCACCGCCGACCTGGAGAGCGGGTTCGCCGCGACCCCGGCCGGCGTCGTCGGGACGATCGACGCGCTGCTCGCCACCGGTGCGGTCGGCGTGAACCTGGAGGACGGCGGCCGGCCGGTCGCCGAGGCGGCCGAACGGATCGCGGCGGCCCGGGAGGCGGCGGACGCGGCCGGGGTGCCGCTCTTCGTCAACGGCCGCACCGACCTCTTCCTGCACGGCGGCGCCGGCAGTCCGGCGGAGCTGCTGGACGAGGCGATCACCCGGCTGCGGGCCTACGTCGAGGCGGGCGCGGACGGCGTCTTCGCACCGGGGGTGTCCGACCCGGCGGCGATCGCCGCCCTGGTCGCGGGCGTCCCGGCGCCGCTCAACGTGCTCGCGGGCCCGGGCTCACCGTCGGTGCCGGAGCTGGCGAAGCTGGGCGTGGCCCGGATCAGCCTGGGGCCGGGCCTGGCGAAGGCGGCCTACGCGGCGGTGCGCCGCGCCGCCGAGGAGGTGTACGCGGACGGAACGTACGCCGCCCTCGACGGCGGGCTCGACTACGGGGAGATGCAGGGGCTGTTCCTCACCGGCTGAGGCTGTTCCTCAGCCGGTGAGCGAGCCGAGCGAACCGACCGTGCCCACGGTGTGGTTGACGAGATTGCCGTTGGAGCATTGGGCGGGGCCGGCCGCGTGGCTGCCGAGCGCCGGGACGACCGCGAACTCCTGGAGGCAGGTCGCGGTGGAGGTGAAGTCCAGGGTCTTCGCGGCGCCGGTCCCGGCGCCGGCGTCCGCGTCGCCCTCGGCGAACGCGGAGGTCGGCGCGGCGGCCAGGGCGAGTGCGGCCAGGGTGAGCGCGGCGGGCCGCCGCAGGCCGGTCACAGGCCGTGCCCGATCTCACCGCTGAGGCCCGGGTGGGTCATCTGGTTGGTGCCGATGGCCTCGATCTCGGTCGCCGCCTTGCCGACCAGCGGCAGGTCCTTCGCCTCGTGGATGACGAGGTCGGCGGGGGAGACGGTCATCCCGTTGGAGAGGCCGCCGAGGGCGTCCGGGGAGGTCGCGGTGGAGGTGGCGGCGGACGCGGCCGGCACGGCGGCGGCGAGGCCGGCCATGGTGAGGGCGGCCAGGGTGGCGAGTTTCTTCATGGAACCCCCAACGACCCGGCCGCCCCGAGGTCACCGCGCCCGGAGCCGAGCCGGGGTTTCCGGAGCCCGGGACGCCGACAGCCGGTCGGCACCCGCCGAGCAGTGCTCGACGGGTGCCGACCGGCTGTGTGCGGGCGTGTGGCTACTTGAGCGGCGTGCCGCCCGAGTTGCGGTACGCGGTCGTCTTGTTGATCAGGTTCCCACCGTCGGACTCGACCGTGGTCTGCTCCTGCTGCCCCGGGCCGAACAGGAGGGCGGAGACGTGCGCGTTCGCCACCTGGTCCATGTGCGAGAGGAGCCAGTCGACCTTGTCGTCCTTGTAGTGGCCGAGGGTGTTGTTCTGCGAAGCGTTGCCCAGCGGGATCTGCCACAGGACCACCGGCTTGCCCACCGAATCGGCCATCGTCTTGTACCAGTTCAGCGCGGCAGCGGCCTTCTGGTCGTTCCAGAAGGTGTCACGGCCACCGTTCTCCGGCTTCGCGTACCAGGCCGCGTCGCGGTCCACCACGTCGGCGACCAGGAAGTCGGCGTTCTTCGCGCCGAGGTCCGTGTAGTCCTTGACGCAGCCCTGCATGTTGGTCGGCCAGTCCCAGCAGGTGAGGTGGAAGCCGACGCCGGTGTTCGGCGCGTACTTGTGCGCCATCGCGATCAGGCACTGGGACAGGCCGGCGGCGCTGTTCTCCTGCGATCCGCAGTCCGTCGGGTTCGAGGCCTTGACCTGCGCGGCGACCTGGTGCGGGTTGCCGAGCGACCGGACGTAGCCCCAGAAGTCGGGCTCGATGTCGATCATGTCCTGCGAGTTGCCGATCTTCTGGAGGAAGAAGCGGTAGTCGTTCATGTAGCGGGTGAGCAGGTCGGTCCTGTTGATGGCCTTGACCTCGCCCGGGCCGTCGGCCTCGCCCGCCAGGTCACCGAGGTCGCGCAGCGAGTACCAGGTCCAGAAGTTCTTCTGCGGGCGCGGCTTGCCCTGGTACGTCACCTTGGCCGCGTGGTCGTCGTTCCAGGTCACGTAGAAGCCGGGTGCGGTGGTGTCGCCGCTCCAGCAGCCCCACCAGCTCGACCACTCGGCCTTGCAGCGCGAGGCCGTGTAGTAGTCCGAGGAGGGCGCGGGCTGGCTGTGCACGTAGGCGTAGCGCACGTCGAACGGCGCGGCGTTGGCCGAGGAGTCGTTCATCATGCCGCCGACGAGCACCGTGTTGCTGCCCATGAAGCTCTTCGTCGAGCCGCCGCCGCCGGCGGGGGCGGGGGCGGCCGGGGACGCCGGAGCCGGAGCCGCCGGGGAGGCCGGTGCCGGAGCCGCCGGGGAGGCCGGCGGTGCCGACGTCGGGCGGGTACCGCTCGGAGCCTGGCTCGCCGGAGCGCCGCCGCCCGGCGTGGCCGGCTTGGCGGGCGCGGCGGAGGTGGCGGCCGTGGTGGGCGCGGCAGGCGTGGTGGGCGTGGCGCCGCCGGTGCCGGCGGCGCTGCCGGCCGGGACGAGCTTCCACTGCTGCTGCGGGCCGGCCCAGTCGTGGTACTGGGCGATGTGGGCCCCGTCGGCCTTGGCACCGCCCGGGACCTCGACGGCCAGGCCGCTGAAGCGGTTGATCAGACGCACGTAGCCGTCCGAGGACTTCTCCGTGCGGAACTGCTGGTTGGCGCCGTTCAGGTCGCGCCACTGCACCAGCTCGGCGCCTTCGCTCTTCGACCAGTTGTAGTCGTCGAGCACCTTGCCGGAGTTCCGGTTCTGCAGCCGGTAGTTCCCGTCGCCCGAGTCGACGAACTTCCACTGCTGGTTGGTCCCGCCGTTACGGGTCCACTGCACCAGCGGGGCACCGTCGCCCGTGGCGTACGCGGGGGCGTCCAGGGCCTCGCCGGTGGCGCGGTTGACCAGCACGTACCAGGCGTTGGTGTCGACGGTCCCCGCCGAGGCCGTGTTGACCACGACCACGGAGCCGCCCACGACCGCCAGGCCGACGGCCGCCCAGAAACTCCGGCGCTGGTGCAGCCGACGGCCGCGGTGCCCCGGACCGGCCGAGCGCTTCGACGCGCGACCACGGCGTGCGTGGCCGCCGGACGACGCCTCCGGCGACGTGGATGGGCGAGGGAACATGTCGATGCTCACTTTCAGCCGTTGCCTCCGACCGGACCGCCTGTCCGGACACCACCTAGTTGCCACCGCCCTCGGGAAGGTTGCCGCGGATCGAAAAAGTTTTTTTTCGGCCCCGCGCGGTGGCCGGAGGTCACGCCCTCACACCCTCAGACCGCCCTCACAGCCTCAGACCGTCACCCGCAGTGTGCGCACGCTGTTGCTGACGAACGACGCGATCGGCTCCGGCTCCGGCCCGTCCGCGAGCGCCAGCCCGGGGAACCGCTCGAACAGGAACCGCAGCGCCGTCTCCGCCTCCAGCCGCGCCAGCCCGGAGCCGAGGCAGAAGTGCGGGCCGTGCCCGAAGGACAGGTGCCGGTTCGGCTGCCGGGTGAGGTCGAAGCGGTCCGCGTCCGGGTAGTGGGCGCCGTCCCGCCCGGCGGCCGCGTACGAGGCGAGCAGCGCCTCGCCCCGCCGGATCACCACCTCGCCGACCGGGAGGTCCTCGGCGGCGTAGCGGAGCGGGAACTGGCCGACCGGCGAGTCGTACCGCAGCGTCTCCTCGACCACGGCCGACCACGGCACCGTGCCGTCCAGCACCAGCCGCAGCTGCTCGGGGTGGGCGAGCAGGGCGCGCACCGCGTTGGTGATCAGGTTGAGCGTGGTCTCGTGCCCGGCGACCAGCATCAGCAGCAGGGTGCCGACCAGCTCCGGCTCGCCGAGCCGGTCGTCGTCCGCGCGGGCGGCGATGAGGTCGGTGGTGAGGTCGTCACCGGGTTCGGCCCGCTTGGCGGCGACCACCGAGGCGAGCAGCGCGAACAGCGACTGCTGTGCGGCGACGGCGGCCTCGGGGGTGGCGGAGCTGGAGACCAGGGTGTCGGACAGCTCGTGCAGCTCGTCCTGCTGCTTGGGCGGCAGGCCGAGCAGTTCGCCGATCACCTGCATCGGCAGCGGGTAGGCGAAGTGCTCGCGCAGGTCGAACGCGCCGTCCAGCCCGGCGATCCGGTCGAGCAGCGCGACGGTCCGGGCCTCGACGGTGGGCCGCAGGTCGGCGACCCGGCGCGGGGTGAAGGCCTGGGTGACCAGGCCGCGCAGCCGCCGGTGGTCCTCGCCGTCGGCGGTGATCATGCCGGGGACGGTGACGAAGTTGATCAGCGGCCAGCCCCGGGGCAGCCGGCCCTCCCGGAAGGTCGTCCACAGCTGGGGGTTCTTGCCGACGCGCGGGTCGGCGAGCAGCTCCTGGAGGGTGTCGTGGTGGGTTATCGCCCAGACCACCACTCCGCCAGGGAGCTCCACCGGGACTGCCGGGCCGGCGTCCCGGAGTCGGGCGTTCTCCCCGTGCTGGTCCCGTCCGAAGGCGTCGAGGCGAACGGCCCCGGGTCTGCCGGCACCGGATTCGGCACCGGGTTCGGCACCGGATTCGACGGCGGGGTCTGCGGTACCTGCGGCTCTGTCCATACGGAGGACCTCTCGGGAACTGGCGGGCGGGGCGGGGTGAAGGCGCTGTAGAGCACCGGCAGGCTGATCAGGGCGCGCGACCACGGGGACGGGCGCCAGGCCAGCTCGTGCGGAGGTACCGCCAGTTGGAGGTCGGGCAGGCGGTGCAGCAGGGTCTCGACGGCCGTCTCGACGATGATCCGGGCCGGGTGCTGGGCGGGGCAGACGTGCTTGCCCGCGCCCCACGCCAGGTGCGCCCGGTTGCCGCCGACGCCGGCGTGCCCGAGGGCGCCGGGGCCCTGGGCGGCCGGGTCGGCGTTGGCCGCGGCCAGGCCGAGGACGAGCATGTCGCCGCGGCTGATGTACTGACCGCCGAGGACGGTGTCCGCGGTGGCCCAGCGGCCGGGGAAGTTCTGCGTCGGCGGGTCGCGCCAGAGCACCTCCTCCAGCGCGTCGGCGACGGTCAGCCGCCCGCCGGCCAGGGTGGCCCGGAAGCGGCGGTCGGTGAGCAGCAGCCGCAGCGTGTTGCCGGTCCAGCAGATGGTGGTCTCGTTGCCGGCGACCATCATCACCACCAGCTGGTGCACCGCCTCCTCGTCGGTCAGCCCGGCCGGGTGGGCCAGCAGCCAGGAGGTGAGGTCGGCGCCGGGCGTGGTCCGGCGGTGCTGCACCAGGTCGACCAGGAGCGTCTGGAACTCCCGGTTGGCGCGCACCGATTCGGCGCCGCTGTCGGTGATGTGGCTGATCAGCCGGATGAGGTGCGAGCCGGCCTCGGGGGGCAGGCCGAGCAGCTGGGTGAAGACCAGCAGCGGCAGCCGGCGGGCGTACTGGGCGACCAGGTCGGCGGTGCCGTCGGGGCCCCAGCTGTCGATCAGCGCGTCGGCGGCGGCCTCGGTGCTCTCGCGCAGCTGCCGGTGGTCGATCCGGGCGAGGGTGTCGGCCACGGCGGCGCGCAGCCGCTGGTGCTCGGCGCCGTCCAGGTTGAGCAGGGTGGGGCGCCAGGCGGTCATCGGCAGGAGCCGCGAGTCGGCGGCCAGCCGGCCCTCGGCGGGGACCCGCCAGCGGCGCGAGTCCTTGGAGAACAGCGTCTCGTTGCGGGTGAGTTCGAGCAGCTCGGGGTAGCCGAGGACGAGCCAGGACTCGACGCCGGGCTCCAGCTCGATCGGCGCCACCGGGCCGTACTGGGCGCGCAGCCGGGCGTACAGGCCGTGCGGGTCGTCGGCGACGGCGGCGCCGTACAGCGGGGTGAGCGGCACCCCGACGGGCAGCCCGCCGGGCAGCGTCCCGGCGTGGACGGCACCGGGGTGGGCGGCACCGGCAGGGACGGCACCGGGGTGGGCGGCACCGGCGTGGACGGCACCGGGGTGGACGGCGCCGCCGCCCGCGTGCGCGGGGCAGCCGGGCGGCGGGACGGCCGTACCGGGCTCGGGAACGGTCATCGTTGCAGCTCCAGGACGGCGGTGCGGTGCAGGTGGTCGACGAAGTCGATCAGCAGGTCGTAGGAGGCCCGCCGGTCCCGCGCGTCGCAGTACAGGATCGGCGCCTCGGGCAGCAGGTCCAGCGCCGAGCGCAGCTCCTCCTCCGGGTAACTCGGGGTGTCCGGGAAGGTGTTGACGGCGACCGCGAACGGGATCTGCTGCTCCTCCAGCCGCCCGAGCACCTCGAAGCTCTCGTCCGGCCGGCGCAGGTCGACCATGGCGATCGCGCCGAGCGCGCCGCGCGACAGGTCGTCCCAGAGCGGCCAGAACCGCTGCTGGCCGGGCGTGCCGAACAGGTACAGCGCGAGCCGGGAGTTGAGCGTGATCCGGCCGAAGTCCAGCGCCACCGTGGTGGTGGTCTTGGTGTCGCGCCCGGCGAGGTCGTCCACGCCGGCGCTGGCGGCCGTCATGGTCTCCTCGGTGCGCAGCGGGGTGATCTCGCTCAGCGAGCCGACCAGGGTGGTCTTGCCGACCCCGAACGGGCCGGTGACCAGGATCTTCACCGCGCCCTGGACGGACGACGGCAGGTACTGCGGTGCGGCGGGCGGGCCGGCGACCGGGTCGGCGACCGGGTCAGCGGAGTTGGCGGAGGCCAACGAGCACCTCTTCCAGAAGTGTGGTGGGCAGGCGTTCGGCCTGCGGGACGGGCGGGAGCACCTGGACGGCGCCGAGGTCCCAGAGGTCGCCGATCAGGACCTTGACCACGCCGAGCGGCAGCCCCAGGTGGGCGGCCACCTCGGCGATCGACAGCAGACTGCGGCAGAGGTCCAGGATCCGCCGGTGCTCACGGTTGAGCAGGGCGTCCTCGGGCAGCTCGGGCCGGTCCGGTAACGCGCTGACCAGGCTCTCGAAGGCCAGCTCGGAGCGGGTGGACCGGCTGCGCCCGCCGGTGATCACGTACGGGCGGACCGGACCGGCGCTCACCGCCGGCCCTCCGCCGCGAGGTCGGCGCGCGGCGGGCTCGTGAGGTGGGTGCCGATCCGCTCGACCAGGACCTGCATCTGGTAGGCGACCAGGCCGGCGTCGACGTCCTCGCCGGTCACCACGGCCAGGTGGGCGCCGGCTCCGGCGGCGACGATGAAGAGGTAGCCGCCGCCGTACTCGACGACGATCTGCCGGGTCGCGCTGCCGGGGCCGCCGAAGCCCTGGGCGACGCCGCGGGCCAGCGACTGCAGGCCGGAGCAGGCCGCGGCGAGCCGCTCGGCGTCCTCGCGCACGATGCCCTCGCTGCGCCCGATCTCCAGGCCGTCGTTGGACACCACGACGGCGTGCTGGACCTCGGGGACGTTGACGATGTCGGCGAGCAGCCAGCCGAGGTCAGGGGTGGTGGTCATGGAACTCTCCGGAACGCTGGGGAAGCTGGGGGGACGGGGGAAGGGTGGGGTCGTACGAGCCCTGGGCCGCGACCGGGGGGTGGTCGCCGGGGTGGCCCGGGGCGGGGAACCGGTCGCCGGCGCGGCCGAGCGGGGGCTCGGTGCGGTCCTGCCGGGCCGGGTGGGTCGGATCGGCCGGCCGGTCCTGGGAGGTGGACCGGGCGGCGGAGCGGCCGCCGGCGGTGCCGGCCTGGAACATCGTCATGAACGCCTGGGCCTGCCGCGCCGAGCGGGACGGCGGAGCCGGCGGCGGGGTGGGAGCCGCGGCGGCGGCGTGCCGGCTGGCGGCGCGGCCGCGGCGGTGGCTCCGGCGGGGCAGCGGCGGCGGGCTGCCGTCGGCCGCCGGGGGGCCGGCCGGGGCGGGGCCGGCGGAGTGGGCGGTGGCGTGGGCGGGGCCGACGGAGTGGCTGGGGCCGGCGGAGTCGGTACGGGCGGCGCGGTCGTCGGCCTGCGGGTAGCCGGTGACCGGCGGGTACACGGCCGGGTACCCGGCGGCCGAGGCCGGGTCGTACGGGGGCGGCTCGTACGTGGCCGGGTCGTACGGGGCGGGGTCGTACGCGTCGTACGGGGCCTGGTCGTAGGGAGCCGGGCCGCCCGGGGCCGGGTGGTACAGCTCGTCCGGGTCGTACGCCGCCGAGGCACCCGACCCGGACCGGGCCGCCCGGTCGGGGCGGTCCAGCGGTCGGTCGTGCGGTCGGTCGAGCGGTCGGTCCGACGGGCGGTCCAGCGGTCGGTCCGGCGCGAAGCCCGGCCCGGCCGGGGGGACGGCCGACCCGTGCGGACCGGACGGCGCGGGCGCGGCCGTCCTGCCGAACACCGCGTCGCCCCGGCCCGGTCCCGGCAGGGTCGGCGGCAGCGGTTCGGTGAGCAGCGCGTTCGGCAGCAGCACCACGACCCGCACCCCGCCGTACGGCGAGGGCGCCGAGCTGAGCGTGACCCGGAACCCGTACTGCTCGCAGAGCCGGCCGACCGCCGCCAGGCCGAGCTGCGGGACTTCGCCGAGGCGGGAGACCTCAAGCCCTGAGCCGCCGGCCAGGGCGTCGGCGGCCTTCGCCACGGCCGGCTCGGGCATGCCGACCCCGCCGTCGTCGATCTCGATGACGGCGCCGTTGTGCACGGGCATCAGGGTGACGAACACCTGGGTGCTGGGCGGGGAGTAGCGGGTGGCGTTGTCCAGCAGCTCGGCCACGGCGTGGATCAGCGCCTCGGCGGCGGCGCCGACCACGGCGGTCTCGAGCCGGCTGCGGATCATCACCCGCTGGAAGGGCAGGATGCGTGACTGGGCGCCGCGCACGACGTCCTCCAGCGAGACCGGCTCCGGCCAGTGGCGGCCGGCCCGGGCGCCGCAGAGCACGGCCAGCGTCTGGGCGAGGCGGGCCTGTTGGGCGGCGGCGTGGTCGGCCTTGAGCAGGCCCTCCAGCAGGGTCGGGTCGTCGTGGGTGCGCTCCATCTCGTCCAGCAGGGCCTGCTGGTCGTGCGCCATCACGAGGATCCGGCGGGCCACGCTGAGGAAGGCCCGCTGGGTGGAGGCGTTGAGTTCCTGCTCGTGCTGGACGGCCGCCAGTTCGGCGCTCCGGTGGGAGAGTTCGGCGGTGAGCCGCTCCTGGAGGCGGGCGATCTCGTGCTGCTGCTGGGTGACCCGACGGCGCTGGGTGGCGGAGACCGCGCGGTAGCGGGCGGCGGCCACAAGGGCGAGGGCGGCGAGCACGCCTGTTGCCGTTGCGCACCACTGAGTCATCGTCACGCGGCGAATTCTAGGGTGATGATCCTACGAAGGTGTGAACGGATCTCGCCAGGTGATCGGATCTCGTCAAGATCTCGTCAATAGCACGCCAATCCGCACTGGTTCGGACCCGATCGAATCCTCCGTGGGCACCCGACCGTTGTCCCGTCCGTCCCGCTAGTGCACAGCCGACAAGCGGTGCAACAGCAGCAACGCGACGTCGTCCGGACGCGAACGCCGCTCGGTCACGTTCAGGGTGAGCAGATCGGCCAGCCTTTCCAGGGCGGGACCCGGCTCGACCCGGACCGGACCGGCGTTCCGCGCCCACAGCTCCAGCCCGCCGAGCATCCGCTGCACCGACTCGTCGTAGTCCTCCTCGCGGTCCTCCACCAGGCCGTCGGTGTAGGCGAGCAGCGTCTCGCCGGGCGGCAGGTGCTCCACCGCCAGCGGGTACGGCAGGTCGGGCGCGACCCCCAGCGGCGGGCCGCCGGGCAGCTCCAGCTCCACCGCCCGGGCGTCCGCGGTGACCCGGACCGGGGCCGGGTGCCCGGCGCGGGCCGCCCGCAGGGCGCCGTCGGCCGGATCGAGGGTGAGGTAGAGGCAGGTGGCGAACAGCTCGGTGTCCAGCTCGGTCAGCAGCCGGCTGGTCCGGGTCAGCGTGGCGGCCGGATCGTGCCCGTCGGTCGCGTACGCGCGCAGTCCGCTGCGCAACTGGCCCATCACCGCCGTGGCCTCGGCGTTGTGGCCCTGGACGTCCCCGATCACCAGGCCGACCAGGCCGTCCGGCAGCCGCAGCAGGTCGTACCAGTCGCCGCCGATCTGCATGCCCTCGGTACTCGGCAGGTAACGGGCGGCGCTGGCGATCCCGGGCAGCCGGGGCAGGGTGCGCGGCAGCATCGCCCGCTGCAGCTCGGTGGCCCGCTGGTGGTGGGTGTCGTAGAGGCGGGCCCGCTCCAGGGACTGCGCCAGGATGCCGGCGAAGGCGGAGTAGAGGGTGCGGTCCTCGCGGCCGAACGCCCGCTCGGTGGCGAAGGTGATCAGACAGGAGCCGACCTGCCGGCCGGAGGCGATCAGCGGCAGCACCGCCCACGCGGCCGGGGTGAGCGGACCGCCGCTGCCGTCCTCGTCCCCGCTCGCGGCGGCCGGGGGACCGCCCGGTCGCGCCGACCCCCGCCCCCGACCGCGCCGGGCCGGCTCGCTGAACAGCGGGGCCGACCGGGCCAGGGCGCGCTGCATCACGCCCTCCGAGAGGTCGGCCAGCCGGGTCAGCTCGGTGCGCCGCGCGCCCCCGTAGACGGTGTGCGAGACGGGCAGCAGCCGCCCCTCGTCGACCAGGTCCAGCACGATGCTGGCCGCCCCGAAGGCCGGCCGGGCGATGTCCGTGACGGCCGTGGTGACGTCCCGGACGGTGACCGCCCGGGACAGCGCCCGGGTGAGCGCCAGCAGCAGCGCCGACCGGGCGCCGGCGGCGGACGCGCCCCCGGCTTCCCCGGCCTCCCCGTCCGCTGCGGACCGTCCGCCGGGCGGGCGCTCCCCGGCGGCCCGGCCGTGGTCGAGGTCGGCGATCAGCCCGGCGATCCGCACCGGCCGGCGGTGCACGTCCAGCATCACCTCGCCGGTCTCCTCGATCCGGATCACCCCGCCGCCCCGGCGCGGCACCCGGTAGCGGATCCGGTACGGGCCACCGGTGGCGAGCACCTCGGCGAGGGCGGCCTGGACGTCCGGCAGGTCCTCGGGGTGGACGACGAGGTCGAGGGCGGGCGCGGCGGACGGGCCGCCGCCCTCCGGCGCGGACCGGCCGACCAGCCGGAGCGCCTGGGCGTCCCAGTGGGTCTCGCCGGTGACCAGGTCGCGCTCGAAGGCGCCGTGCCCGGCGGCCCGGACGGCGAGCGAGAGCAGCGGGTGGGCCGTCGCGGCGGCCGGGTCGCCGTCGGCGGAGCCCGGTCCGGGGCGGACCCCGTTCGACGCGCCGCCCCGCCCGGCGAACGCCCCGGCCGCGTTCTCCTGCTCCTCGTGCGCCCGGGAGTCGGCCCGGGCGTGCTCCAGCAGGTAGCCGAGCCGGTGCGCGCAGGCGTCCGCCAGGGTCTCCAGCACGTCCAGGTCCCGCCGCGGGACGGTCCCCCGGTGGGCGAGCGCCAGGGCCAGGACGCCCAGCGGCCGCTCGTCGACGATCATCGGCAGGGCGACGACGGCGACCATCCCGGTGCCCATCCCGGTGCCCATCCCGGCGTTCCCGTTCGGGTACTCGGCGCTGGTGCGTTCGGGGCTCAGCAGGTGGGGGCGGCGTAGCCGCAGCGCCGTCGCGGCGGGCAGGTCACCGGCCGGATCGACCACGCTGTAGCGCTCGTGGGCCCAGTCGGGCAGTCCGTGGGAGGCGCTGAGCCGGAGCATTCCGGCGGAATCCAGCAGGTAGAGCGCCGAGCCCTCACCGGTGATCCAGCCCGGGCCCTCGGCCAGGACGGTGCCGAGGAGTTCGGCGGCGCTGGTGCAGCCCAGCAATAAGCGGACGCAGCGCATGGCACTGCGCGCGGTGGGGCTGCTGCGCGGGTCCACGGGATTTCCGGCCTCTCCGGTTCCGTAGGGGGCAGTTAATTCTTAATACCTTATTTCTCAAGCCCGTGAGGGGTTAGCCGGACGGCGTGGGACGCCCTGTGCGTGGGCCCCCGCCGGGTCCGGTACCCTTCTCCGTACGACATGCCGTGCCGCGGCGGGTCGTACGGAGCGGGGCTATAGCTCAGACGGTTAGAGCGCTTCCCTGATAAGGAAGAGGCCACAGGT
>NZ_JBHSOF010000008.1:0-111271 GCF_042656005.1 Kitasatospora misakiensis
GCACCTGCATGCCCGGCTCGTCCGCGATGTCGTCCGGACCGTAGTGGTCCACGAACGCCCAGGCCCCGACCATCCGGCGGCCCAGGTTGGGGAGGAGGCGGCGGACGACCGTGCTCTCGCCGAGGGGGACCAGGCGGGCGGTCAGCAGGTCGCGGACCGGTCCGGGGCCGGGCTGGCCGCCGCAGGTGGTCGGGGCCGGCCGGGTGTCGAGGTTGCTCATGGCGTGGTCACCGCCGTACGCGTCGGGCCGGGGCCGGTGCGGTCCGGTGTGGTGCGGTCCGGGGGGCCGCCGTCCCCGGCCGGAGGGGTCGTCGCAACGATCCTCCACCAGGGTGCGGCGATCCTCCACCCGGGAGCACCCTGCCGCAGGCGCTCAGTGCGCGCAGGCCCACCAGGCGTCGGCGGTGGCGCCCTCGGCGAGGGTGCGCAGCTTGGCGACCGCGTCGGCCGGGTCCTGCGCCCCGTAGACCGCCGAACCGGCGACGAAGACGTCCGCGCCGGCCTCGGCGCAGCGCTCGATGGTGCTCGCCGAGACGCCGCCGTCGACCTGGAGCCACAGCTCAAGGCCGTGCTTGGCGATCAGCTCCCGGGTCCGGCGGATCTTCGGCAGCATGATGTCCAGGAACGCCTGGCCGCCGAAGCCCGGCTCGACGGTCATGATCAGCAGCATGTCCAGCTCGGGCAGCAGGTCCTCGTAGGGCTCGATCGGCGTGGCCGGCTTCAGCGCCATCGAGGCGCGGGCGCCCTTGGCGCGGATCTCGCGGGCGAGCCGGACGGGCGCGGCGGCGGCCTCGACGTGGAAGGTGACCGAGCCGGCGCCCGCCTCGACGTACTGGGGGGCCCAGCGGTCCGGGTCCTCGATCATCAGGTGGCAGTCGAGCGGGATGTCGGTGGCCCGGGCGAGCGACTCGACGATCGGGACGCCGAGGGTGAGGTTCGGCACGAAGTGGTTGTCCATGACGTCGACGTGCAGCCAGTCCGAGCCCCGCACGGCCTCGGCCTCCTGGGCGAGCCGGGCGAAGTCCGCGGACAGGATGCTGGGATTGATCTGCGCCATGGGGCCTGTTACCTCTTCTTGCCTTCGTGTCGAGGGTCCGGGGCGCGCGCCGGGCGCACCTGCGCCCATCATCCCTCGCACCGCCGGGGGCGCGTCACCGGTGAGACCTCCCCGTGACCGTCATCACACGCCGGGCGGGGTTACCGTGACCGCCGCCGTGGTCATCAGCCCTGTACGACTACACCCCTCTCCCCCTCTCCCTCGCGCTTCCCGCGCTCCTTCGAGGAAGGTCCTCCGTTGGCCGATCTGGTCCACCCCGCCCGCGCCCTGTGGTGGCTCTTCGAACCCGTGCACGCCGTCACCTACTTCACCCCCGAGGGTCTCGCCGCGTTCGAGGAGGTGGGCCTGGGCGGGGTCGCGCGCAGCTACTTCGGCGGCCGGGCGGCCCCGCTCGGCGCCGTGGACGCGCCGCCGGTGATCGCCGCGTTCTTCAACTTCGCGCCCGCCCCGATCGAGCGCGCCCTCCCGGCGATCTGGAAGCTCGCCGCCCCCGAGGCCGCGCTCGCCGCCCGGATCTCGGGTGCCTCGGCGGCCCTGGCGCGCCTCCTGGAGCACGTGGACCGGACGCAGATCGAGCTGGCGGCGGACCTGCTGGAGGGCGCCGTGGAGCGGCTGGACTGCGCGGGCCGGGTGCTGGCCGCCGCCAACGCCGCCCTCCCCCGCCCGTCCGACCCGTACGGACGCCTCTGGCAGGCGGCCACCGTGATGCGCGAGCACCGGGGCGACGGCCATGTGGCCGCCCTGGTCGCCGCCGGGCTGGACGGCTGCGAGGCCCTGGTGGTGCGCTGCGCCCTGGACGTCCGACGCGAGGCGCTCCAGCCGTTCCGCGGCTGGACGGACGAGGAGTGGGACGCGGCCTCGGCCCGGCTGGTCGAGCGGGGCTGGATCACCGAACGCGGCACCATCACCGAGTGCGGCCGGATCCGCCACCAGTCACTGGAGGCCGCCACCGACCTGGCGGCCGCCCGCGTCTGGGAGCACCACCCGCGGGCCGAGCTCGACCGGCTCGCCGCCGCGCTCAAGCCGATCTCGGCACTCTGTCGCGGCGCACTGCCACCGATCAACCCGATCGGCCTCCCGGCCACCACCACGGCCTGAGC
Source organism: Kitasatospora misakiensis (assembly GCF_042656005.1). Classification (NCBI taxonomy): domain Bacteria; kingdom Bacillati; phylum Actinomycetota; class Actinomycetes; order Kitasatosporales; family Streptomycetaceae; genus Kitasatospora; species Kitasatospora misakiensis. The sequence continues at coordinate 2,158 of NZ_JBHSOF010000008.1, forward strand.
CCCGGCGGCCCCTGCGGGTTTCTCGCGGGGGCCGCCGCCTGTCGTGTGGGCGGTGCTGTCACACCACCGGCAGCTCCAGCAGGTGCCGCAGCACCTCCGCCGGTACCGCCGGGTGGGAGGCCGCGCCCTGCGCCGTCCGCACGTCCGCGATCAGCCCGACGAGCGCGGCCTCCGGCAGCCGCGGGTCCCGCAGCGCCCGGCATCGGACCAGCCAGTCCTCGTCGCCCACCAGCCGCTCCACCGAGGCCGCCGACAGCCGGGGATCCTCCAGCGCCCGCAGCCGCACCCCGGCGTCCTTGTCGCGGCCGAACCGCTCCACCAGCTCCACCAGGTCCTCCGGCGCCGCCGGATCGTCCAGCGCGAGCCGCCGCAGCAGCGGATTCGGGTCCGCCGCGAAGCGCAGCGAGCCCGCGCGCGGGAAGTTCGGGTGCTCCCGCAGCCGCGGCTGCGAGTAGCCGTTCCAGCTCACCCACATCTCCAGCAACAGCCCGGCCGCCGCCTGCGCGCAGTGCTCGGCGAGCAGCAGCCGGACGGCGAAGTCCTCGTCGCGGGCGAGCAGTTCGACGACGTCCGCCGGTAGGTCCCGGACGTGCGCCACGCTGCGCCGTACCAGCACGTGCGCGGACGCGGCACAGCGGCGCATCTCCGCCGCGTCCCCCTGCCGCTCCAGCACCCACGGCAGCGCGGCATGGTGCGACCCGGGGTCGATGTCGACGGGGATCCGGGCACGCTCGGCCTCGGTCAACTCCGGCCGCAGGGACACCGTGAGCCGGACGGCCGGGTCCTCGTCCCGCGCCAGCAGCGCGACCAGATCGGCGTCGAGGCGGGGGTTGCCGGCCAGTGCCCGCCGGACGTCAACGTCTCCGTGCGCCAACTCCCCGGCCAGCTCCGGGGCCAGCGCGCACTGCCCGACGATCCTCCGCCGGTCCGCTTCCTCGCACCCGTCCGTCAGCGCCGCGAACTCCCCTGCCGGCAGCGGCTCATCCGCGTACCGGGCGAGCACCGCGGCAGCCCGGACGCCGGAGTGCCGGTCCGCCGACAGCGCGGCGCGCGTCGCCTCGTCGAGGTACGGCCACACGCGCCCGACCACCGCCGCTCGGACGCTCCCGAACGGGTCGCCGAGCAGCAGCGTCAACTGCCTTACCGAAAGCTGCTGTTGACAGGCGAGCTGCTCCCGCACGATGGGGCTCGCATCGGCCAGCAGCCGGTCGAACTCCGCCTCGTCCAGCGCGAGGTCAGGCCCACCGACGAGCAGGACCACCCCCCGCACCCCGGCGCTCTCGTCGCGCAGCAGCCGCTTCTGCTGCGCGACGGTCAGCCCGACCCGCTCCGCCGCGCGTGCCCGCACCCGCGCCACCGGATGCGCGATCCACGCGTCCACCACCGCCTCGGGCAGCGCCATGTAGGTCAGCCCGTTCAGCAGTGGGTCCCCGTGGCCGCACTCCTCGATCACGCGCGTGCGCAGTTCCAGCGGCGCCGCATCGTTCAGCAGCACCCCCGTCCGCCACAGGTCCCGCAACTCCGGTGTGGCGCACGTCAGTTCCAGCACAGGTGCCCAGTCCGCCGGCGCCTCCGTCACCCCAGCCACCTCGGTCGCTCCGGTCACCGGCCGTGCGCCGATCCGGCGGCCGGAGCGCCCCACCAGCTGGACAACGCGGCCTCCAGCTCCCGCTGGTCGTCGCCGGCCCAGGCCACATGGCCGTCCGGCCGCAGCAGCAGGGCGGGCGCGTCCGGCTCCGCGCCTTCACCGTCGACAACGTGATCGACGCGGTCCGCCCAGCCGTTCACCGTGAGCCGGCCGCCGGTGCGGTCGAGCAGCAGGCCGCGGCCGGTGTGCATCAGGTCGTACAGGCGGCGGCCGTCGGAGAGCGGCACGTCCCGCATCCGCAGGCCGAGCAGCTCGTGGTCGCCGCCGCCCCGGCTGCCCTGGCTAACCTGGCCGCCCGGGAGGTCGGCGCCGAGGTCGTAGCGGATGTCGACCGCGGTGATCATGCCGGTGATGTAGCGGTTGACGTCCTCGAACTCCATCAGCCGGGTGAGCAGTTCGCGCAGCGCGGTCGGCCCCGGCTCGGCGCCGAGCAGCGTCATCTGCGCGCGGGTGTTCGTCAGCACGCGGGCGCCGACCGGGTGACGCTCCGCGTGGTAGGTGTCCAGCAGTCCCTCCGGCGCCCACCCGGCGACCTCGGCGGCGAGCTTCCAGCCCAGGTTGAACGCGTCCTGCACCCCGAGGTTGAGCCCCTGCCCGCCGGTCGGCGGGTGGATGTGCGCGGCGTCGCCGGCCAGCAGCACCCGGCCGACCCGGTAGCGCTCGGCCTGCCGGGTGGCGTCGCCGAAGCGGGAGAGCCAGTGCGGCGAGTGCACGCCGAAGTCGGTGCCCGCGACGGCCCGCAGCCGCGCCCTGAACTCCTCCAGCGTCGGCGGCGTCGCCCGGTCCTCGGCGACGCCGTCCGCCGGCACGATCACCCGGGCGACCCCCGCCCGGCCGTCCACGTCGGGCGCCACGCCGAACCGCAGCTCGGTCCGGCGCACCCGCGCCACCACCTCGGCGACCTTCGCCGGGTCCTCGGTCAGCTCCATGTCGCCGATCAACGTCTCGACCTTGGCGGGCTCGCCCGGGAAGCCCACACCGAGCGCCTTGCGGACCGTGCTGCGCCCGCCGTCGCACCCGACGAGGTAGCGCGAGCGCAGCCGCGTGCCGTCCGCGAGGTCGACGTCCACGCCGTCCGCGTCCTGGCCCAGGCCGGTGACCTCGCGCCCGCGCCGGATCTCGGCGCCGAGCTCGCCGGCGCGCTCCTCCAGCAGCCGCTCGGTGACCTCCTGCGGGGTGGCCAGCCCGTACGGGTGGGCGGTGTCCAGGCTGTCCGGCCAGGCCGCCATGACGCCGCCGAACAGGCCGCCCACCTGGAACTTCTTGCTCACCTCCAGGAACCGCCCGAGCAGCCCCCGCTGGTCCATGATCTCCACACTGCGCGCGTGCAGCCCACGCCCGCGCGACTCGCCGCTCCGCTCCGCCAGCCGTTCCAGCACCACGACGCCGACCCCGTGCAACCGCAACTCGCACGCCAGCATCAACCCGGTCGGCCCGCCGCCGACCACGATCACATCCGTCGCATCCGTCATTTCCGTCACCGAACGCACATCCATCACCGAACGCCCCGTCCCGCAGTTCCGTCACCCATGCCGGGAAGGAATGAAAACGTACAAACTCCGTGAATCAGCTGTTTTCACCCTCACCCGGTCCAGGTCGGTCATTCTGCGCCACTCCCACCCCCTTGCCGCAAGGCCCCTCGTTCGCTATAAGTTGAGAGTGGCAACGAGTGCGCATTCCTCGTTGCCTTCGCTGTTTCCGGGAGCGTCGCGTACCCACACCAAGGACGCCAGAGCCCGTACCCGCCTTCTCGGCGGGCACGGGCTCGGACACACCACCTGTTCACCGCCCTACCAGGCGTAGTCCTCCGGGGCGGGCTTGCGGCCCGGGAAGAGGACATCGAGGCGGGCGAGGACCTCGTCGTCGAGCTTGATGTCGAGCGCGTGGACGGCGGCGTCCAGGTGGCCGAGGGTGCGCGGGCCGACGATCGGGGCGGTCACGGCGGGGCGGGAGAGCAGCCAGGCGAGGGCGAGGTCGGCCGGGTGCTCGCCGAGTTCGGCGGCGAGGTCCTCGTAGGCCTGGATGCGGGACCGGTTGGCCTCCAGGATCTCGCCGGCGTGGGTGAGCGCGCCCCGGACCAGGGTGCCCTCGCGCTCCTTGCGCAGGGCGCCGCTGAGGACGCCGCTGCGCAGCGGGGACCACGGCAGCAGGCCGAGCCCGTAGTGCTCGACGGCGGGGATCACCTCCAGTTCGATCGTCCGGTCCAGCAGGTTGTAGAGGGACTGCTCGCTCACCAGTCCGAGGAACTGCCGGGCCTTGGCGGCCCCCTGGGCCTGGGCGATGTGCCAGCCGGCGAAGTTGCTGGAGCCGACGTAGATGATCTTGCCCTGGGCGACCAGGACCTCCATCGCCTGCCAGATCTCCTCCCAGGGCGTGTCCCGGTCGATGTGGTGCATCTGGTACAGGTCGATGTGGTCGGTACCGAGCCGACGCAGGCTGCCCTCGACGGCGCGGCGGATCGCCAGGGCGGAGAGCCGGCCCTCGTTCGGCCAGTCGCCCATCGGGGCGTAGGCCTTGGTGGCGAGCACGGTGCGCTCGCGCCGGCCGCCGCCCTTGGCGAACCAGCGGCCGATGATCTCCTCGGTGCGCCCCTTCTGTTTGCCCTCGGCGTCACGGCCGTAACTGTTGGAGGTGTCGAAGAAGTTGATGCCCCGCTCGTGGGCACTGTCCATGATCAGGTGGGCGTCGGGCTCCTCGGTGTGCGGGCCGAAGTTCATGGTGCCCAGGCAGAGTCGGGAGACGGTCAGGCCGGTACGGCCGAGGTGGGTGAACTCCATGCACCCCACCCTCCGCCGCACCGGTCGCACTGTCCAGCACATTCCACCCCGCCGGACACGGGTTCCGCAGGTCCGCGGCGGATTCCCGTACCTGGGCGCCGCGTTCGCCACCACCGCGTTCGCCACCGCCGGGCCGCCGGGCCGCGATCCCGACGCCGCCTTCGACCGCTCGCTCGACCCTGGCCCCGGCCGGACAGCCTTAGGGCGTCGCTGTCCTCGGCTCCTCGCGGTCGGGCCCGGCGGCGTAGGACGTGAGGCGGTCGGCGAGTGCGATGACGAGGTCGCGGAGTTCAGCGGGCCGCTCGATGACGAACGGCCGGTCGAGTGCGGCGAGTACGGGAGGCAACCAGTCGAGCCGCTCCGCCCGCAGCTCGACGCGCCGCCAGCGCTCGGTCGCACGGTCCTCGCCGACCGCGGGCTCGTGCTCCTCCAGCTTCGCGACGCTGGCGGGAAGGTGGGCGCGGATCTGCTCAACCGTCCCGTGGATCCGCAGGGTCACCTCATGCCGGTACTCGGCCGTGGCGAAGCCCGCCGACACGCGCTGCGCCGGCCCGGGCCCCGCGGGCGTCTCGAACGAGCCGGGCAGGGCCCTCGCGTCCGCGATGCGATCGAGCCGGAAGGTACGCTCCTCGCCGATCCGGGCATCCTCGCCCGTGACGTACCACCGGCCCGCGTGGGCGACGATCCCGTACGCGTGCAGCGTGCGGTCGCTGAGCCGTCCGTCGCGGTCGGTGTAGCGGATCGAGACCGGACGGTGGTGGCGGACCGCATCGGCGATCGTGAGCAGGACCCCGGCGTCCGGGGTGTCCAACTCGCCGGGCTGGTCCGTGAAGTCGAGGGCTTCGAGGAGTGAGTCGAGCCGGTGGGCGATGTGCTGCGGCAGCACCCGCCGGATCTTCGCCGTGGCCGTCTCGTTCGCCGTGCGCTCCGCCGCCGTCTGTTCCGCCGCCGTCTGCCCCGTCTCCGTCAGCCCCGCGCGGCGGCGGGCGACCAGGCCGAGCAGGACGGCCAGCGCCTCGTCGTCGCTGAGCATGAGCGGAGGCAGGCGGTACCCGGGGGCGAGCCGGTACCCGCCGTAGCGGCCGCGCACCGATTCCACGGGTACGTCGAGGTCGATCAGCTGGTCGACGTACCGGCGCACGGTGCGCCCTTCGACGCCGAGCCGGTCGGCGAGTTCGGCCATCGTCCGGGTGCCGCCCGACTGCAGCAGCTCCAGGAGTGTCAGTACGCGGCCGGTGGCTCGGGGCATGTCCGCAGTCTAAGGCGAGTACCGGCGAATACTGGACCGGTTCTGTCCACTATTTCTCCTAGCCTGCGACGTGCACGCCTGAACGCCTGCACACCCGCACGCTCGCACGCCTCCAGCACGGCCAAGGAGATTCCCATGGACTTCGTCTCGATCCGCATCATCACCAGCGACGTGGCGCGCCTCGTCGACTTCTACGAGCGAGCCACCGGGGCACGGGCGACCTGGGCCACCGAGGACTTCGCCGAACTCAGGACCGCGGGCGCCACCCTCGCGATCGCCGGCACCCGCACGGTACCGCTGTTCGCTCCGGGCTCCGCCCGCCCGGCGGACAACCACAGCGTGATCACCGAGTTCCTCGTCGACGACGTGGACCGCGTCCACCAGAACCTGACCGGCTTCGTGACCGACTTCGTCACCGAGCCCACCACGATGCCCTGGGGCAACCGGTCACTGCTGTTCCGCGACCCCGACGGCAACCTCGTCAACTTCTTCACCCCCGTCACCCCGGCGGCGGTCGAGAAGTTCGCGCGCTGACGCGGCGCGCAGCCGCTCGTACGGGAGCCCTGCGATCCCGGGGCTCCCGATTTTCCCCGCGGCCGTCCCGCCCTACCGCCGACGGCTGCCGGGGACGACCAGCCACAGCAGCCAGGCACCCGTGCCGAGCAGCAGCATGTTGACGGCGATCTGCCAGGGCTGGTCCACGATCTCCGGGTAGACGACGGGGGCTTGAAGACGGACCCTGGCGGCCCGCCCACCCGGCATAACTGTCACATCATCAAATCGTTTCCCCCGCCCCCCGACCACCGCTTACGGTTGGCCGGCGAACGATCTTGCACCCAGGAGACGACCCCACCATGCGACAGCGACAACCACAACCACAGCCACAGCGCCCCGACCACCACGGCTGGGCCGACGAGGGCTACGGCGCGGTCGCCGACGCCTTCGCCCGCAACTACGCCGACTTCCCCGAGCTCGGCTCGGCCGTCACCGTCCACGTGGCCGGCCGGAAGGTGGTCGAACTGTGGGGCGGCATCGCCGACGAACGCACCGGCCGGCCCTGGCAGTCCGACACCCTGGTCCCGGTCTTCTCCTGCGCCAAGGCCCTGGTCTCCCTCTCCGCCCATCTGCTCGCCCAGCAGGGCCGCCTCGACCTGGACGCGCCGATCGCCACCTACTGGCCCGAGTTCGCGCGCCACGGCAAAGAGGCGATCACCACCCGCATGGTGCTCTCCCACCGCGCCGGCATCCCCGTCCTCGACGCCTCCCCGTCCTTCGCCGAGATCGCCGCCTGGACCCCGGTCGTCCGCGCCATCGAGGAACAGTCACCCCTGTGGGAACCCGGCACCACCCACGAGTACCACGGCCACGTCTTCGGCTTCGCGATCGGCGAGGTGATCCGCCGCATCACCGGCCGCACCCCGGGCGCCTTCTTCCGCTCCACCCTCGCCGAACCGCTCGGCCTGGACGCCCACCTGGGCCTCCCCACCACCGAACTCCCCCGCCTGGCCCGCCTCGCCGAGGCCGAGGGCCGCCGCCCGATGCCCGGCCCCGAGCACCTGCTCACCCGCATCGTCACCATGAACGGCGCCCTGGTCTTCCCCGGCCTCGACGAACCGCACGGCTGGAACGACCCCGACCTCCACGCCATCGAACTCCCCGGCGCGGGCGCCGTCGCCTCCGCCACCGGCCTCTCCGCCACCCTCGCCGCCGCCGTCACCGGCCTCGGCGACGCCCCGCCCCTGCTCACCCCAACCACCATCGCCGACGCCACCCGCGAACTCACCTCCGGCCCCGGCTTCCTAGGCTTCGACATGGGCGCCCGCTGGTCCTCCGGCTTCCTCCTCCCCTCCCCCACCTTCCGCCCCATGCTCTCCCCCACCAGCTTCGGCAACGACGGCGCCGGCGGCCAATTCACCTTCGCCGACCCCACCACCTCCCTCACCTTCGCCTACACCACCAACCGCATGATCGGCCACGCCGACCCCCGCGCCAACAACCTCATCGCGGCCCTGGGCTGATCACCCACCAGATCACCCGCGCACACAACGGGGGTTCTTCCGGTCACCACCCCGGAAGAACCCCCGTCGTCGTGCGAGCTCAGTTCACTTCGCGGTCGACTTCCGCAGAAGATCCCCTCCCTCACACCCTTCCTCTGACACAGCTGGAAACATGGCGCCATGTCATCTCGTGCGCGTCAAGCAGCGGTAGCTGCGGTTCTCACGGTTGCCGCTGCCGCCACTATTGCCCTGGCCGGCCAGTTCTACGACGGTCTTGACCGCAACAGGCAGGACGGCCAGGACGGCTCAACGCAAACCAAAAATCCAGCGGACACCACATGGCCCTCTCCTGCCCCCACGGCAGTCGCCGGCCTGATCGCCGCTCTCGGGGAAATCAATCCCGAGCTTCGCTACGGGAGCCCCGAGCTCAAGGCAATGCTCATATGCCGCGATATTAAGCACGGAGATAGCGATGAACGAGTCACTTCTCACGCCTTGGAGATTTTCAGCGGCGGCGGAAGCTTCTCCCTCACGAACGATCAAGGCGCACACATCGTTTCGGCCGTCCGCGAAAACATCTGCACCGGAAACCAAAGCTGAATCTTCGAACCGCAGAATCAACCATTCTCCCACCACAGGTCTCACCGCCCCATATCAAAAACCTCATCGCAGACATCTTCATCCCTCTCAGCACCTGGCCAACCCGCCCAGCAGGGAGGGATCGGCTCGCAAACAGGGCGTGCCTGAAGCCCTCGGAGTCACGGCACGGAAACTCCGAAGTGATCCACAAGGAAAGATATCCGACCACTTGCCCGATCTTCAAGATTCGAAAGAAGTCTCGACTCGACTTCTCTCGGCAACCGACTATGCCCTTACCGTCCATCCAAATCGCATCAGTAGCCCCGGGCCAAAGTGACGCAGAATGCATCCCGCTTTCGGAGGCCATTCCGTCTTTCGGAGCTAAAGCCCGGTCGGTCCCTGGCGGACGAGCGTGGTGCCGCCCGGGATGCTGCAGTAGCGGGTGCCCGTGCCGACGCCGGCGTTGGGGTGTCGTAGGTGAGTTCGTCACCGCCGCCGAGGTTGACCGTCACCTTGCCTGGGCCGCGGCGCACGAGCTGGTTGCCGTCGGCGTCGTGGACGTAGGTCGTGGTCGCCGAGCCCTGGGTGAGCGAGGCGAGCTTGCCCTCGACGTCCCAGGTCAGGACCGAGCCGTCTACCGCATCGAGCGCGTTCCACACCCGCCGAACCCAACTCACCCCACGAGAGCGGCAAATCGGGCGGACAGGGGAAGGCCCCCGTCGCAGGACTGCGACGGGGGCCGGGTAGGTGGTGTCGGTCGACGGGTCAGGTGGCCGGGTCGAGGAGCCAGCGCTGGTTGGCACCGGCGTGGCAGTCCCAGATGTCCAGGCGCGTGCCGTTCTCGGTGGACCAGCCCGGCAGTTCGAGGCAGCGGCCGGAGTGGGGGTTGTAGAGGCTGTTGTCGGCCCGGCGCAGCCACTTCTGGCCGCCCTTGAGGTTGTCGCAGTCGGCAAGGACGACCGGCGTGCCGTTGCCGGTGCCCTCGTCCTGCACGGTCATGCACTTGCCCTGGATGATGAGGGCGTGGTTGTCGGTGTTGAACTTGAACTGCTGGTTGGGGCCGCTCCAGCAGTTCCAGATGCCGATGTCCATTCCGCCACCGATGTTGTCCAGACACTTGCCGCTGTCGAGCGCGCTGCGCACCGAGATACTGGTGCCGCTGATGGCGAGGTTGCTGACCTGGGGGTCGGTGAGCGCGTAGGGGTACGCGCGGACGTCCCCGATGGCGCCGCGGAACTGGTCCTCCACCCCGTAGTAGACCGTGGTGGCGGCGCCGATGGCGAGCGTTCCCCCGCTGGACCAGGGGTGGGGGTTCCTGGCGAAGCCGACGGCCCGTCCATTGACGTAGAGCGTCATGGTGGCGGTATCGGCGTTGTAGGTGCCCACCAGGTGGGTCCACTGGCCGACCTGCGGGCGGGCCTGCTCCGAGCCACCCGCCAGGTAGTAGGTGGTGGTGAAGCGCCAGTCCTCGTACGGGGCGACGAAGGCCCAGGTACCGGCGGCGGCCGAGTACTGGAGGTAGAACGGGCTGCGGTCGTTCCCGTTCAGCGAGAGCACCGTGCCGTAGCCGTCGGAGGCGTCGAGCTTCACCCAGGCGGCGACGCTGTAGCTGCGGCGGGTGTCGATGCCGGGGGCCTGGGAGCTGCGGTAGTAGCTGCGGCCGTCGAAGGTGGAAGCACTGTCACCGGTGCCATTGCGGTCCGCGGTGAAGCCGGGGTTGCCACCAGAGGGACCGAGCGCGTTGGTCGCGTTGCTGTCGACCACGGGCACCGTGGGGTCGGGGTGGACCGTGTTCTGGCGGTCGAGGGCGTACCAGTCCGGGGTGACCGAGCGGTTGGCGACCGTCTCCGGGCCGACGTCCCAGGCCATACCGGGGTTGGCGGAGTCACCGGAGCGGTGGCCCCACCAGATCTGGATTTCGTCGGTGTCGGCGTTGCGACCCCACAGTCCGGGGGCGCCGTTGCCGAGGAGGTCTCCGTCGGAGCCAAGGACGGGCCAGGTCGCGACGGGGACGGTCTGGATGTAGACGGGCTCGGAGATTCCGGTCACGGTCGGGACGACCAGCGGGCTGCCGTTCTCGTCGAGGACCGGGTCCCCGAAGTCGGGGTCGACGACGTTGAGGGTTCCGACGGTGAGGGTGTAGGCGGTGAGCTGTCCGGAGGTCGAATCCGCGCCCGCCGGGCGCATGTTGCGCGCCCAGAGGCCGGGGTGCCCCTGACCGGCCCAGTCGCCCGGGGTGATGAGCTCCATGTCCTTCCAGCCGCCGGAGGCGATCCGGACAGGCTGGCCGAACTGGTTGGTGGTCGTGGCGGGGAAGAACCACAGTCCGGCGTCACTACCGTCGTCGTTGGCCTCCACCGTGATCAGGCCGGTCTTGTTCTTGAACTCCAACTTGATGTCGAGGTCGGTGTGGGCCGGGTCCCCGAGGGCTGCCACCCGCAGGGTGTGCGACCAGTCGGCCGAGTAGCCGGCGCAGTAGGCGGAGTCGTTGGGCGGTGTCACACAGACCGGCCGGCTGAGCGACACCTTGCTGTTGTAGCGGCCTACTGAACGGCTGTTGCCGGGGTTGCCGTAGACATAGAGGTTGGGGTCGTCCTTGACATGCACGAACAGGTCGTCGACGTGCTTGCCGCCGGTGAGGGCGCCGCGGTGGCTGTACTGGATCGCATCGGTGTCCCAGGTCCCACGGTTCGGGGTGTCGGCGGGGACGGCGGCGAGCGCGGCGGTCGGGCTCTTGGCCACGGTGTTGCCCGGGATGCTGTAGGCGCGCAGGTTGCCGGCGTGGTCCGCGGTGAGGATGTCGGCCGCGCCGTCTCCGGTCACGTCGCCGAACACCGGCTGCGGGCCGTCCGGGTTCCAGGGCACGTAGAAGGCGTACTGGGTGACGGGCGAGACGTTGCCCGCGTTGTCCTCGACCTGGATGTAGAGGATGTTGGTACCCCAGGCGGTGGGAAAGACGGGGAGGGCACCGGCGGGCATCGCGCCGCCGCACTGCCAGGAAGCTCCCTCGAACTGCGGGTCGAAGCTCCAGCGAGCGCAGACGACGCCGGAGGTCTGGCCACCCGAGGGGTTCGGGTCGACGGGGGTATACGGAACATTGCCCCACTCGCCGGAGCGCAGCCTGCTGCCCTGCCCGTTGCCCGACGGCGGGAACTGGGTGGCGAGCGCGTCGTCGGACAGCTGGTCGTAGAGCGACGGGACCTGCACGGTGGGCGGGGTCCGGTCGACGCCGAAGTGGCAGGCGGGGGTGGATGCCGACATGCCGACCAGCTGGTCACTGGCCATGATGCCGTAGCCGTAGACGTGGCCGTCCTGGATGACGCCGTCGGGTACCTGGTACGCGGCGTTGCTGCCGTTGGTCACGGGGCCGACGTAGTCCGAGGCGACGTCAGGGGCACCGGGCAGCGTGTAGTCCCAGATGTGGCTCCACGAGTACAAGGTCTGCTGGACGGGGCTGCTGACGGTCGCGTTGAGCGTGACGCCGTTCAGGTCGGCCCCGGCGCCCAGCCAGCCCCAGCCGCTGCCTTCGCAGCCCGAGACGCTCTGGTCGGGAGCGACGGTCCGCGGCGCGGGATAGGTGTAGGGGTTCGTGGGGGTGTTGGGGGCGCGGTCGTACTCGACGACCACGGTCGGCCGGTAGTCGAGGCGCTTGAAGGCGAGCTTGTCACTCTCGTTGCCCTCGACGGTGAAGGTCATGGCCGAGGTCTGTCCCGCCCAGTCCCGGTAGGCCGAGGTCACGTCGAAGTGGAAGTCGATGCCGTTGGTGCAGCCCGGGTTTCCGGATCCGGCGACCCATGCGGGGTCGCCGACCTGGCCGCCGAGGTGAGTGGGAGCGTTTTGCCACGTCGTGCTGTAGTCGATGGGCTTGTTGACGACGAAGAGGTTGAGGGGGTAGGCCTTCTTGCAGTCCCAGTTGGAGGACTTGGCCTGCCACATCGTCATCACGGCCCTGTTGATGATGGCGCCGGCGAAGCCTGTGGAGTCGATCTGGAAGAAGGACCGCTCGACTCCCGTCTTCTGGACGTACTCCTGAGCTCCGACACCGGGCCGGTTGTACGGCTCCTTCGGGGTCGCGGTCCTCAGGAAGTTGTTCTGGTCCGGGTAGGCGGACTGGGTCCAGGCCCAACCGTTTCCGGTGCGGTCGTCGTAGATCCACCCCGGATCGATGAACCACGGTCCCTCGCCGTGCGCCAGGAGGTCCTGGTCGGGCTTCAGGGTGATGCCGCCCGTACCGGCACTGGTGGGCATGACCGACACTCGGGCGTTGTTGCCCGGCCCGTCGACGCTGCTGGTCGCCGGGCCCTCCGGCTCACCGGTGGCGGCGGCCGGTTCGACGGCATCCGCACCAGGAGCGGCGAAACCGCTCTTCAGCGCGGTCCGGACGGCAGGGGCGGGCTGCGTGGCCGGGGCCGTGGCGGTGGTGCTGTCCCACATCCGCGGAGCGGGGGCGTGCCAGCGTACGGTGCCGTCCTCGGCGACGGCCGTGAGGCTGTAGTCGGCGTCCGACTTCACTGTCACGCCCGCGGTGGTCACGGGAAAGGTGACCGACTTCAGCGCCGGGTTGGCGGCAGCCTCGGCGGTCTTCACGACGAGGACGGTGCTCAGGCCACCGAACGCGGTGGCGGTGGCCTTCAGGTCGATGCCGGGAGCGACCTCGGGGTAGAGCAGGCCGTCGCCGTCCTCGTCCACGTGACCCTGAGTCAGGGGGAAGGGCGAGTGGAGCGTGAGCTGCTTCCCGTCCGCGCTGGTGAGGGTCGCGAGCGCGCCCGCGCCACCGGCTGACAGGTGGACGTCCGCGCTGGAGGCCTTCGGGCGGAAGCCGCCCTTCGGGTCGGCGACCAGAGTGGCGTCGAGCGCCGTCCACGCGGCGTTCTGCTTGACCCGCTGCCGCTCCACGTGCTGGGTCTTCTGCAGGTGCCCCTGCGGGGTGGCGACGGTCTCGCTGTAGTCGTCGGTCAGTGAGGCGACGGGCACCGCCACGCCCGTGGCCTTGGCCTGGGCGATCGCCTTCTCCGCCTCCGTCGCGGGCGGGCGCATCTTCGCGTGCTCGGCGTCAGCCTCCGCCATCACCTGGGCAAGGCTCTTGGCTCCGGATTGCGGCGGCGCGGCCATCGCCGCCGGTGCCGGGAGGCCGGCGCACAGGGCGAGCCCGAGTCCGAGCGCGGGCGCGCGCAGGGCCAGGGCCCTGGCTCGGCGCCGGGCGGGGCGTGGTCTGGGGGACGTGGGCACGGCGAAGCCTTCCCGACAAGGAGAGTGGTGCGGACGGCGGCCGGATCCGGCACTGCGCACAGGACAGACGAAACCTGCCCACGCCCGCGACGCCCCGTCAATGGTTCGTCCACGCGGACCGCATGATTTGCCACCGGTTCGCACCATTCGCACCCCGGGTGATTTGAATCACCGTAGGCCATCTTTGTCGACTCCTCGACATGGGATGTAAGCGACCCATAAGGTCGGCTGGCCTTTGATCAACTGGCCGTTCCCATGGACACGGTCACCAACGGAGGGGTGACGGTGTTCTCTCACCGTGCTCGCTCGGCCCGCCCTCGGGCCCCCTACTCGCGACGCTCGCGGACCGCCCTGGTCAGCACCCTGGCGGTCGTCGCCTCCCTGATGGTGCCCGCCGGAGGAATCGCCTTCGCGGCGGCCCCGGACTACCACCGCGTCTGGTCACCGCCACAAACGCCTCTTCCCGGCACGGCCTCGGTCACCGGCAAGGACACGCCCCGCCCGACAACGGCCCGTGCGAAGACCGAGCCCGTCAAGCCCGCGCCGGACAGGAGCGGGAAGAACGCTCCCGCCGGCGCCGCGACGGTCGAATTGGCGGAGGCTCCCGCCGTCGGCACACTCACCGCCCTCTCCGACAGCCGTGGCAACACGGTCCAGGAGCCCGCGGCGGCTGCCGCCGCGAAGGCCGGCGACCTCCCGGTCTGGGTGTCGTCCATAGCCGGCGGGGGCAACCCCTCACCCGCCCGTCGAACCGACGGAGCCGGCTCCGCGACCAACCCCAAGGTCAGCGTCACGGTCGCCGATACCGCCACGGCCAAGGCCGCAGGCGTCAGCGGCGCGCTGGTCTCGCTCTCCCTCGCGGACCAGCACACCGCCACCAAGGCCCGCGTCAGCCTCGACCCCATTGCGCTCGCGCCCGCCTACGGCGGCGACTGGGCGAACCGCGCCAGCCTGGTCACCCTGCCCGCCTGCGCGCTCACCAGCCCCGGCGCCCAGCAGTGCCAGACCCGCACCCCCGTCCCCTCGCACCTCGACCCGCAGACGAAGAAGCTCGTCGCCGACGTCGACCTGCCGGCCGCCGCACCCGCGGCCTCGCCGTTCGCGAAGACCTCGGCCGTAGCCGCGGCCGGTGCTCCGGCCGCGGCGCCTGCCATGGTCCTCGCCCTGCAGGGAGCACCGAGCGGCGGCTCCGGCACCTACAGCGCCACCAGCCTGAACCCCAGCCAGGGCTGGGCGGCCGGTGGATCGTCCGGCTCGTTCACGTACAACTACCCGGTCCAGATGCCGCCCAGCCTCGGCGGCGGCGTCCCGCAGATCGGCCTGTCCTACGACTCGGCGTCCGTCGACGGCAAGACCTCCGCGACCAACTCCCAGGCGTCCTGGATCGGCGAGGGCTGGGACCTCGGCTCGGGCTTCGTCGAGCGCTCCTACCAGCCGTGCTCGAAGACCGGCATCGACGGGTCCGGCGACCAGTGCTGGGGCGGTGCCAACCTGACGCTCTCCCTGGCGGGCCACTCCGGCCAGCTCATCCCGCACGACGGCTCCTGCGACACCTCCGACCCCCGCTTCGAGCTGTCCAAGTGCACCTGGCGCCTGCAGTCCGACGACGGCACCAAGGTCGAGTTCCTCACCGGTGCCGACAACGGCACCTGGAACGGTTCCTTCCTCAAGGTCACGGACACCAGCGGCAGCGTCTACTACTTCGGTCTCAACCACCTGCCCTCGGCTCAGGGCACTCCGACCAGCACCGGTCCCGCAAGCCAGTCGGCCTGGACCGTCCCGGTGTTCTCCCCGAAGCCCGGTGACCCCTGCTACGACTCCGCCAAGGGCAACGCGTCCTGGTGCCGGAGCGCCTGGCGCTGGAACCTCGACTACATCGTCGACCCTCACGGCAACCTGACCACCTTCACCTACGACCCCGAGACGAACCACTACGCGCTCGGCGCCGGCCAGAACCACGGCAACGGAACCAACGCCGAGTACACGCGCGCCGGCACCCTTCACACCATCGGCTACGGTCAGCTCCTCTCCGACCAGCTGAACAGCAACGGCGCCCACCAGCCCGCCTCCCAGGTCGTCTTCGAAAGCGGTGAGCGCTGCCTCGCCGGCGACACTCCCTGCCGGGCCGAGAACCGCACCCCTGAGAACGCCGGCAACTGGCCCGACGTCCCGGTGGACCAGCAGTGCGCCGCCGACGGAGCCTGTGCCAACGCGGGCCCCAGCTTCTGGACCAGCCGATGGCTCAACACCATCACCACCAAGGTTCGTGTCAACGGTGAATACCGGACGGTCGACACCTACGAACTCAAGCACTCCTTCAAGGATCCGCACGACACCAGCAACAACCCGGGTCCCAATCTCGTGGCGGACCCCCAGATCCCCTGGCTCGACTCGGTCCAGCGGACGGGCCACAGCAACGGCCAGAACGACATCGCGCTGAACCCCGTCACGTTCAAGGGGATGGCGCTGCGCAACCGCGTCGACGGACTCAACCCGGTCAGGTCGGACTTCTTCCGCTACCGGATGGAGGCCATCACCACCGAGACCGGCGCCACCATCGGTATCGACTACTACCGCCAGTCGTGCTCGCGCAATGACAACGTCATGCCGCCCTCCCCGGACAACAACCAGAAGTCCTGCTTCAACGTCAAGTGGTACGAGCCCAACGCCACAGCGACCGACAGTCCCGTCGACGACTGGTTCCTGCGCTACCCGGTCCACATCGTGACCGTCAACCCGCTCTCCGACTTCATCAAGGGCTCCGTCACCCAGACCACCAGCTACACCTACGGTGACGCCGCCTGGCACCGCAACGACGCCGAGGGCATCGACAGCGCCGTCCGCACCTGGGACCAGTTCCGCGGCTACGCCTCCGTCACCACCGTGAGCGGCTCGGGCGAGGACGGCCCGAAGAGCAAGACCGCCACCTACTACCACCAAGGCATGGACGGCGACCACGACGCCGCCGGCAACGCCCGTACCGACGTCAAGCTCGCGGGCCCGACCAGCGGCCCCGCCACCGACCACGACTGGCTCGCCGGCCAGGTCCTCGAATCGGACACGTACGCCGACAGCAACGCCGACTACAGAGTCCCCGCCGCAAGCAGCGTCAACACCAGCACCGAGCCCGCGGTGGTCGCCACCCACAGCCGGGGGAACTCCCTGCCCCCGCTCCAGGCCCGGTACGCCTCGCCTGCCCAGAGCACCGTGACCGCCAGGGCCAGGAAGGCCGACGACACCTGGCGCACGACCACGGACACGACGTTCGTCGAGGCGAACGCGCCCTACCGTCCCTCGAAGGTCCTGCAGAAGGCCGACGGCACCCCGGACGTCTGCGTGCGCACGGACTACGCGGCCAACCCGGCCTCGCCCATCGTCAACGCCGTCTCCCAGACGCTCACCGTCTCCGGTGAGAACGCCTGCGACGCGACCCCCACGGCGGCGAACACCGTCGCCGGCGGTCGCACCCTCTACGACAACCAGCCCTACGGCGTTGTCGGCACCACCGCGTCCGCCACCGGCCTCCAGGTACTGGAGAAGTACGACGCCAACGGCACCGCCCAGTGGACCACCACCGGCGCCAGCGCGTACGACGCCTATGGTCGTCCCACCAGCGTCACCGACCCCACCACGACCGACAGCGCGCACCCGAACGGTGCCACCACCACCACCGTCTACAGCTCCGCCGCACCGGGCGAACTGCCCAACAAGAACACCGTGGTGGCGCCCGCCCCGGCCGGCACCCCCGAGGCGGCCACCGGCTGGACCTCCACCGTCACCCTCGACCCCACCCGGTCCCTGCCCCTGACCACCACGGACGCCAACGGCCGTACCGTCACCCAGACCTATGACTCCCTCGGCCGACTGACGGCCGTCTGGCAGGCCGGCCGCGGCACCAGCTCGCCCGCCGACTACAAGTTCACCTACCAGCTCAGGAACGACGGTCCGTCCTCGATCACGACCCAGACACTTCGGGCCACTTCGAGGTACCAGCAGTCCATCCAGATCCTGGACGGCCTCGCCCGCGTCGTGCAGACGCAGACCGACCCGGCGATCTCCGCCTACGCGGGCCGGCTGATCACCGACACCTTCTACGACTCCCACGGGCGTCCCGCCGAGACCAACAACACCTACTACAACAACCTCAACCCGCCCAGCACCATCCGCTTCGAGCCCGACAACTCCAAAGTCCCCGACCAGTCCAAGACCTTGTACGACGGCATGGGCCGTGTGGTCACCAGCCAGTCCCTCGCCTACGGCGTGCCGCAGAACACCACCACCACCTCGTACCCCGAGCCCGGTCGCGTAGACGTCACCCCGCCGACCGACGGCCGGGCCACCACCACGGTCAGCGACTCGCGCGGGCGCACCCTGCAGCTGTGGCAGTACCGGACCCCGGCCCCGACCGGCAACCCCGCCGACGCGGACGTCACCTCCTACAGCTACTCCCAGCTCGGCACCGAAGCCTCCCGCACGGACGCCGCCGGCAACACCTGGACGTACAGCTACGACCAGCGCGGGCGCCGCACCGGCACCAGCGACCCCGACGCCGGCACCAGCACCGTCACGTACGACACCGCCGGTCGGGTGGCCGGTTCCACCGACGCCCGCGGGCAGAGCGTCGTCTCCACCTACGACCTCCTCGGGCGCCCGACGGGCACCTACAAGGACTCGGTCAGCCCCGCCAACCGGCTCACCGGCCACACGTACGACACCGTGGCCAAGGGCAAGCCCGCCACCTCCACCCGCTACGTCGGCGGCCAGAGCGGCGCGGCGTACACCACCGCGGTGACCGCGATGGACACCGCCTACCGGCCCACCAAGACCACCGTCACCATCCCCGGCAGCGAGGTCGGGCAGGCCAACCCGCTCACCTTCACCTACCAGGCCGTCTACAACCCCATCACCGGCGCGCTCACCAAGCAGAGCCTGCCCGCGGTCGGCGACCTGTTCAACGAGACGGTCACCTACAACTACGAGGCCTACGGCCTCCTGCATGACATCGGCGGACTCGGCGGCATCGCCTACGACGTCCAGTCCGACTACGACGCCTACGGCCGCAACATCCGCTCCACGATGAACCCGTACGGCACCCAGATCGTCACGACCAACACCTTCGACGAGTCCACCGGGCGCCCGATCAGCCAGTTCGTCGACAAGCAGACCGCGACCACCGGCTCGGTCCAGCAGACCACCTACGCCTACAACCAGGTCGGCCGGATCACGGCGATTCGCAGCATCCCCGACAACACCCCGTCCGCGACCGACCTGCAGTGCTTCAGCTACGACTACCTCGGCCGCCTCACCACGGCCTGGAGCGACACCGGGCGCCTCTACCAGGAGCCCAACCCGGTGGTCGGCGGCCAGGGCCGCTGCACCAACGACACGCCGACCAGCGGCGCCCAGGCTCCCGCCCGGACCACCGTCGGCGGCTCCGCCCCCTACTGGCAGAGCTACCAGTACGACCTGACCGGCAACCGCACCGGCATGGTCGCCCACGATCCCGGCGGCGACACCTCCCGGGACGTCACCACCACCCAGACCTTCCCGAACGCGGGCACCCGCAACACCCCGACCGCGGCCCCCGGGACCGGCGGCGGAACCGGCGGCCCGCACGCCCTGCTCACCTCCACCAACCGGGTGGGCGGCGACAACCCGACCACCAGCACCGCGCAGTACGACGCGGCCGGCCACACCACCGCGATCACGGACACCGCCGGGACCACCACCCTCACCTGGAACGGCGAGGACCGTCTGGAGTCCCTCACCAAGACGGGCAGCGGCGCCACCACGTACGTGTACGACGCCGACGGCAGCCAGCTCGTCCGGCGCAACCCCGGCAAGACGACCATCAACCTGGCCAACGGCGACGAGTTGGTCTACGACACCGTCACCAAGTCGCTCACCGCCTCGCGCTACTACTCCATCCCCGGCGGCATCACCCTGGTCCGCCAGGGCGGCAACGTCCTCACCTACCAGTTCGCCGACCACCACGGCAGCAACTCCCTGGCCATCAACGCCAAGACCCTGGCCGAGAACCGGCGACCCACCGACCCCTTCGGCAACCCCCGCGGCAACCAGCCCTCCATCTGGGCCGGCGACCACGGCTTCGTCGGCGGCACCAAGGACGATGTCACCGGCCTCACCAACCTCGGCGCCCGCCAGTACCAACCCACCACAGGCCGCTTCCTCAGCCTCGACCCCGTCCTCGACGCCGGCGACCCCCAACAGTGGAACGGCTACGCCTACTCCGAGAACGACCCGGTCAACAAGTCCGACCCGAGCGGCCTCCGCTCCGAGGAGTGCGGCACGCTCTACGAATGTGGCGCGGCCGGCACCATCACTATGAGCAACGCGGCGGAGACCACCGCGAAGTACCAGAAGGGCGTCACACCCGCGCCCATGCCAGGCCCGGCCGAGCCTGGCACGGCCAACGCCGGCACGTCTGGCACTGACGGAGGCGGCACCCCTGCCTCCACCCCGGTGAACCAGAGCGCCAAGAAGGCCTCGGACGCCAAAGCCAAGGTCATGGACGTCGGCAAGAAGCTGGCGAAGATCGTCTCCGACGAACTGGGCATCACCTCCGCCATCGACTGCGTCACGACCGGAGACCTCGGCTCCTGCGGCGAGACAGCGCTCAACGTCGTGAGCAGCATGTTCAGCGGAGGCCCGCTCACCAAGCTCCTGGCCAAGTACGCGTTCCGCTGGAACAAGGCCTACGAACTCGCCAAGACCCTCAAGACCCTCGCCGGCGAACTCTTCGACGGCCTGAAGACCTGGCGCCGGGAATCCAAGGCCGCCAAGGAAGCGGAAGACGCCGCTGCCGCCGCCTGTCCAATCGGGGCTCCGCACAGCTTCCCGCCGACGACACCCGTTCTCCTGGCTGACGGCAGCGCCAAGCCCATCGGCGACATCACCACCGGCGACCAGGTCCTGGCCACCGATCCCCAGACCAACACCACCTCCGCCGAAACCGTCGTCAACACCATCGTCACCCCCGACGACACCCTCTTCACCGACCTCACCCTCACCTCCGCCACCACCTCCCCCAGCACCCTCACCTCCACCCAGCACCACCCCTACTGGAACATCACCACCGCCCGCTGGACCCCCGCCGCCGACCTCCAGCCCGGCGACACCCTCCGCACCGCCGACGGCACCCCCGCCACCATCCAGTCCACCCGCAACTACGAACTCGCCCCCACCGAAGCCCGAGACCTCACGGTCTCCAACCTCCACACGTACTATGTGCTCGCGGGGACCACGCCAGTCCTCGTGCATAATTGCGGTGATGCCTCAGATGATTTGATCACGGTATATCGAGGAACTGACCACGGACTGGAGAATGCAATCGCGGATGAATCGGGTCACCTGATGAGCGATGCTGCCCGGAGTACATACGCGGGGACTGGGTCGATGGAGGCCGCGATGAAGGCATCCGAGCATGCTCACTCGAATGCGCTTTCGGCTTGGGGATCTGCCGATACATATGCCCAGGCGCACGGGGCGTTCGGTACGGAAATCTCCCAGATCGGCCCTCGGTCAATGATGTCATTCACTACAGACATCAAGGTGGCGCGAAGTTTCGGCGGAACGGTCTATTCTGCAACAGTTCCTCGAAGTCAAGTAATTATGCAAACGCTACCCGGTGCGGGAGAAGCTGAAGTGCTTATCGCGCACATGGTGGCAGTTGCGAGGCTATAGGTGTACGTGGAGATCGTTCTCGGCATGCTCCCGGTGCGTTACTACACTGGGGCAAGCGAGCTAGACTCAGGGGACATCCTGCCTGGCCAGGGCGCCGAGTGGGAGCGGACCGTTTCTCGGTCAGGCAGCTTGAGGCGCATCATTATGGCCCTGCCAGGTGGAAGAAGCGTCAGACTGTTCCTGCATTGGAGCGATGGTACAGATCTAGAGGAACTCGACGAGAGGGTTGCCGGCGGCCAGCCTTGTGAAAGCTTCTTTGCTGGCGCGCTGGTGGGTACCGACATGTCTCTTCGGTGCCGTAATTGCGGAGGGAAATTCGCTGGCGTCGTGGCTGACACGGGGAATCCGCTCTTGGTGGATATGGCGGCCCGGCTTCGTGCTCACGATTATGTCGAATCCTGTCCGGCATGTGCTTCAAGGTGGCAGCCTCACGTACTTCAGGTGTTCGACCTAGCGTGAAAGCGGGGCCCGCTGGAGATTTTCCAGCGGGCCCCGCTTTCTCTGCTAGAGATAGATGTGACAGTCAGCTGATCCAGTTGGGCCGGAGCGCCTTAAGAGAGCCTATTTGGATGGCCCGCTATTTCGGCTTTAGTTAGCCCGGCTCTTCAGGGATGACGGCAGTAGTTGACGGCAACATCAGCGGACGGGGGCTGTACAAAGCGGCGGGTCGTCACTGCCGTCGGGCTTGCTGACGGACTTCGAGGGCTTGCCGAGGGCGTGGCCGAGCAGGTCGATGGCGTCGCGCTGGAGGCGGAGCCGCACGTGGGCGTACACCGTCGCGGTGACGCCGATGTGGGCGTGGCCGAGGAGTTCCTTGATGACGACGAGTTCGACGCCCTGTTCCAGGAGGAGGGTCGCGGTCGAGTGCCTCAGATCGTGGAACCGGATCGCCCGGAGGCGGGAGCGGCGGAGCATCGCGTTGAAGTGCCGCGTGAGGGTGGCGGGTTCGATGGGGTGGCCGTCCGGGCGCGTGAAGACGAGGCCATCGTCCACCCACTGTGTGCCGGCCTGCTGCTTCTCCCGGGCCTGCCGGTCACGGTGTGAGCGGAGCGAGGCAACGCAAACGCCCGGGAGGGCGATGCGGCGTTCCGAGCTGATGGTCTTGGTCGGCAGGGTGGTGAGGCCGCCGGTGCGGGTGCGCTGGAGGGTGCGGCGGATGCTGGCGGTGCCGGCGTCGAGGTCGAGGTCCTCCCAGCGCAGGCCGAGGAGTTCGCCCTTGCGGAGACCGGTGCGCAAGGCGAGTTCGAAGAGGGCGTGGAGGCGGTGGCTGTGAGCGGCGGTGAGGAAGGTGCGGGCTTCGTCGGCGGTGAGGGGTTCGAAGCGGCGGGGGCGGGGTGTGCCGGTGCGGACGTTGCGGGCGACGTTGCGCGGGATCTCCTCCTCGCGCACCGCGTGCTCCAACGCGGACTTCAGCACGGAGTGGATGTAGGCGAGCGTCAGCGGTGAGAGGTACTTGCGGCAGCACCTGCCGATGGCGCAGCAGCGCGGACGGCGGCTGGCCTGAGCATTGGGCTTTCGCCGGGCGTCGATGCCGCGCGCGCAGCACTGGCAGACGGTCCGCAGCCCGTTCAGCCAGCTCCGGATGTCCTTGGCGGAGAGCTTGGCGAGCTTCTTCTTTCCCAGGCCGGGGATGAGGTACTGGTTGACGCAGGCGGTGTAGCGGGTGTGGGTGGTCTCGCGGAGCTGGTGGACGGCGACGTTTTCCAGCCAGTACATCAGATAGGCGGCCAGACTCCCTTGGGCGGAGACGACCGGGACGCCGCGGTTGCTGGCGGCGGTCTTCTCGGTGAGCTTGGCGAGGGCTTCCTTGCGGGTGGTGCCGTAGACGCGGACTCGTTTGCGGGTGTCGCCGGGGGCGAGGACGTAGCCGGCGGCTTCCCAGCGGCCGTCCTTGCGCTGGTAGACGGTTCCGTCGCCGTTGGCGCGGACGCGGCGGGAGGCGGGGGTTTCGCGGGGTGTGGCCATCAGGCGGCTTCCTGTTCGAGTCGGGTGCGGATGAAGTCGGTGAGGGCGTAGGCGGGGATGCGGCGGGCGCGGCCGAGGGTGATGGAGGCGAGTTGCCGGGAGCGGAGCAGGTCGTAGACGGCGGAGCGGCCGAGCTGGAGGCGGGCCATGACCTGGGGGACCGTCAGCAGGCCCTCGGTCGTGCCCGGCCCGGGGAGCAGAGCGGTCATGAAGGCCCGCCCTCTGCGGTGAACTGTCGTTCCGCTTCTCTGCGGTGCCATACGGTGGCGGCGAGGAGTTCGGCGCCGGGGCTGTAGCCCGAGCCGTGGTAGGTCCAGTGGCCGATGACGAGGGTCGTGTTCGGGTCGAGGTCGGGAAGGCCGGTGTGTGTGCGGGCCTGTTCGGTGCGCCAGGTGCGGCGGGCGTCGCGCAGTTGGCCGAGGGTGACTGAGTAGCAGCGGGACTTGGTGGAGAAGTGGCCACGGAAGCCGAGCATGTGCGCCCACTTCCAGAGCTTGAGGTCGGCGAACTCCGGGCGCTTGCCCAGCTCCCAGCAGGTGCGGATCATCTGCCGCACGTGGCGTTCGACGGCGAGGCGGGGCAGCGGCCGGGCCTGTCCGGTGCCGCCGCAGGCGGTGCATGTGATCGGGGTGCCGTGTGCGGCCAGGGTCATGCCGCGTCCCTGGCAGGGGCGGCAGAACAGGGCGCGGTCGAGAGCGCCGGATGAGTCGGCGGACTTGGTGGCGTACTTGGCCACGTAGGCGGCGACCGCGTGATCGGTCAGCTCGGCGTCGGTTCCGAAGGCGGCGACCTCGCGCACGTCGAGCTGTTCGCCCCAGGCGAGTTCGCGTTCCCCGACCGCATCCGAGACGACGCTGATCGAGACGCGGGCGGCGGCGGCCCGGATGGCGTCGGCGAGCAGGGTCACAGTGGCGGACGGGGGCGGGGGCTGGGTGCTGCCGTCCGGTCCGTCGAGGCGGATCACGGCGTGGAAGTGGACCAGGCCGCGCTTCTGGTACTCGGCGACCTTGGCGAAGGAGACGCGCAGCACCGCGCGGGCCGCCTTCTGGGTGAGGCCGAGCCGGGCGGCGATCTCACGGCGCAGGTAGATCGTGAAGCGTGCCCACAGGGCGGAGGCGTGGGCGTTGAACAGGACCGCGCCCGGGTAGTCGTAGGTCTTCGGGTCCAGCGGTGTGCCGAGCAGCGCGTCTGCGGGTTCGTGGCGCTTGCCGCAGCGGCAGGGCCGGAGGGCACCGCCCGGGTCGGTGGGGCGGTTGTGGACGGGGCCGAAGGAGGGGGCGGTGAGTGTGGCGAACACGCGGGGGTGGGTGCGGACGGTGTCCGGCACGTTCTTGCCGCCGGTCAGGCCCGCCCGGATCAGTTGGAACGTGTCGGCGGCGTAGACGCGGGAGCAGGCCGGGCAACGCGAGGCGCGGCGGTTGCCGCAGGCCGTCAGCAGGCTGCCTGTGGGCTCGTCGGCGGTGGTGTAGGAGCGCAGTATCTCCCCGGTTGCCGTGTCGATGGTGGTGGTCTGGCCGAGCAGGCGCACGGGTTCGGTGCAGCCGCCGAGGCGGTCGATCTGCTGGTGTGCGCGGTCGAAGTCGTGCAGGTTGACCAGGTGGATCAGGTCCCGCACGGCGGGGCTTGCCACGTGGCGCAGGTCCAGGGCGACCATGTCAGGGCGTGTCCCTTCTGTCGGGTGGTGTGGCCCCGAGCAGCAACCAGCTAGGCAGGAAGGCGTGTTGGTGCTGCTCGGGGCATGGGAAGCCGAGCCCGGTCGGGCGGGGTCGGTCAGGTGCGGAAGGGGCCGGCGGGCTCAGGCGGAGAGCTGAGCGTGTGCGGCGGTGGCCAGCGGCAGCGTGACGCCCAGGCGGGCCTTCAGCTGACCGGGCGTGATGTGCTCGCCCTGTTCGGCGTGATGCGTCTCGGCGATGCGCCGGGCAGCGATCAGCAGGGCCTCAGGGACGGCCGGGAGACGGGCGGGCGCGGTCGTCCTGGCCGGCACGGGAGCAGGCTCGGGCTCAGCGGCGACGACCACGACCGGGGCAGGTGCCGGCTTGGAGTGCGGTACGAGGGCGGGTTCCGGTGCGGGGCCGAGTGTTGCGAGCGGGTCCGGCAGGTGTTCAACGGCCGGAACCGGGGCGGGGGCCTGCGCCGGGTTCGGGGTGCTCAGGGTGTGGAAGTGGCGGAGGAACTGGGGGCCGACCTGGCCCCAGCCGAGCAGTAGCAGCGGGGCGACCGCATCGACGGCGGCACGGCCGTAGTGTCCGGCCGCCAGGGGTTCGGCGACGTTCAGGGCCAGGGTCAGCAGGCCGCACAGGTGCATCAACCGCGTCGCGGCCGTCAGCTCCCCCTGCGGGACGCCGCGCAGGGACAGCAGGCGCAGACCGACGAGGAGCCCGATCACGGACAGGTCAACCATGGGGGCGATCAGCGGTGCGACCGGGTGGGGCACCCCCAGGCGCAGGGCCAGTGCCCAGACGTTGCCGAAGGAGAAGACGAACGCCAGCACGGCGATGACCGCCATGACCACGGTCACGGTGCGCTGTGTGAGGCGATCCTCGGCCATCAGGCCAACTATCCTTTCTTGATGGCGAGTTACATGAGTCGTCAGGCTGCTTCGGTCATCAGGGTGTCGGCGTCATCGTCCATGAAGGTGGGCTTCCAGTCGACCGGGCCCGGGTAGACGTCGAGGTACGCGGCCGGGTCTTCGGTCAGGTGGGCGGTGTCGACGGCGACCCGGGCCGCGTCGGCGTCGGACACATACGGGGTGCGCACGCGGGTGAAGCCCGGACGGCCCTGCACTCCCATCGAGGCCACCCCGACGTAGGCCGGGTCCTGGAGGTTGACCGGGTTCGCGTCCGGCCAGTTGCGGATGTCGTCCCCGAGCGCGGCCACGGAGGCTTCCGCCGTCTTCTGCGCGAAGGACAGTCCCAGCGGGCACACGTCCCGGATGAACGTGGGGATCGCGTCGCC
The DNA here is from genome assembly GCF_042656005.1 of Kitasatospora misakiensis. Lineage (NCBI taxonomy): Bacteria > Bacillati > Actinomycetota > Actinomycetes > Kitasatosporales > Streptomycetaceae > Kitasatospora > Kitasatospora misakiensis. Next base: position 28,261 of record NZ_JBHSOF010000008.1, read on the forward strand.
GGTGGCCTTCTGGGTGGCCAGGATGACCATGATTCCGACGCTGCGGCCCTTCTTCACCAGGTCCTCGACCAGCCGGGCGTTCTCCGCCGACAGGGCCGCCAGCTTCTTCGTCTCGGCGTCGTTGCCCTTGTACTCGCGGAAGTAGGTGTGTGCTTCGTCGATGATCAGGATGGTCAGCGGCCAGTTGCGGGACGGCCCGACGTGCCACATGTTCTTCACGCCCAGCACGGCGCGGATGGACGAGGACCGGCCCCGCCGCAGCTTCACCATGCGCTTGAACAGCGCGCTGGCCTCCGCCAGATCGTCACCCGCGAAGGCGAACAGGCGGGGTGTCAGATCGGCGTAGTCCCCTTCGTGGGCGGTGGAGACCTTCCCGTCCGCCACGGCGAACTGCACCGCGTCGGAGGGGGCCAGGTCGCAGATGAGCTTGTTGATCAGTGACGTCTTCCCGAAGCCGGGCAGGCCGGCCACGGTCACCCCGGGAACGTTCGCCAGCGGCAGGCTCACGTCGTCGGCGTACTCGTCCAGCCCGAGCCCCCACGTGTCCAGGCTCCCCGGCACCGTTCCCGTGGGGACGTGCTCGGTCGGAGTGATGAGCGGGTCCAGGCGCACGGCCCGGATCACCACCTGCCCGGGACCGTCCGGCAGAACGGACACCCGCGTGCAGCGCCAGGCGTCGGCGAGGAAGCGCGCCGAGCGCTGGAACTCCTCCAGCCCCACCCTGGGCAGGCACTTGGCCCGCACCACCACCCCGAACCGGTCCGGCTTCACCTTGATACGCGGGACCAGGACCCGGGGCTTGGGCACCTCCCCCTCACGGCTGACCAGCTCGGCCAGGAACGTCGGCGTCTTGTCCGTCACCGACAGACCCGCCATCTTGGCCAGCCGCTCCCACCCGAACCGGATGCGCATCCCCTGCCGGATGCTCGCCCGCGTCTCACGATCGACCCGCAGGTACCGGACCAAGCCGACCACGGCCCACAGGGCCGCCAGGGCGAGCACCGCCCCGATCAGGACCGGGGCGATCTCGTTCACGTCCTTCACTTCACGCCTTCCACGTTGTAGATGAGCCCGAGGGCGAACCGGCTGCCGGCACCGGTTGACACGGGCAGCCGGAAAGCCAATGCCCTTACAGCGCAGCTCACTTGACCGCCTCAAGGCGCCCTGCTCGGTAGGCGATGCCCTCCGAGAGCTGGCCGTTGAAGATCCGCGCCCACGGGGTGGCGAACAGGTCCACCGGGCGCACCATGACGCCCGGCTTGAGCCCGTCGGGAAGGCCGGACTGCGGGACGGTGAGCTTCATGACCTCCGCGCGCCCCTCCTCCATGAGCATCACCGTCACGGTGAACAGGTGCTCGCCCGTCTCGCGGTCGGTGGCGATCTCCCCGGTCTGCGGGTCCTTGATCTTCGGCGTCGCATCGGTGCCCGTCATGCAGATGGCAGAGGGCAGCAGGCCGACGCGAATCCTGGTCATAGCCATGGCAGTTCCCTTGTTTGGGGGTCGCTTGTTCGACCCGCCAGAACCCTAGCCGCACAACTGAAACAAGCGCAACAAGCGATACACATGGAACAAGCGTTGGTAGCGCTACAGCCGAGACGAGGCCCCTGCTCGTGTGTCATCTGTGCTAGGCCCCGCTACCCTCAGAGGCATGACGCTGCCGTTTGAAGAGGACTCCCGGCCCCCGTATATGCAGGCCGCCGCTGCCCTGCGCCAGGAGATCCTCGAAGGCCGGCTGGCCCCTGGGGACAAGCTCCCGACGGCGCGCGAGCTTCAAGAGAAGTACGGACTCGCCAGCTCGACCATCCAGAGCGCCCTTCGGGTACTCAAGAACGAAGGGCTGATCTACTCCGTCCAGAGCCGGGGCAGCTACGTCCGGCAGCGCTCAGGTTCAAAGGCCAAGCCCGGCAAGGAAGTTCTCAAGAGAACATCGTTCATGACCGAAGCCATGGACGAGCTCATGCACACCTTGGGATTCAGCCAGGAGTTCATTCACGCCGGGCGCCCGGAGCCCGCCTACCTCGTCCAGGGGCAGCCTGGCCCGACCTCCGAGAGCCCCGCGGAGGCCGTCGAGGACAAGACGGCCCCCGACCAGACGACCGCCGAGCGGATCAAGGAACTGACCGAGGACGAGCTGACCCAGCAGGCTGTTGCCTTGATCGGCGAACTCCAACGCCTTGAGGAGATCTACCAGAAGGCCCAGGACACGGCCCGCCTGCTCGCAGAGGAGCTGTTCCATCGGCGGGAGGCTCGGGAGCACCAGACCGAAGAGCCGCACACGCCTCAGTGAGGGCTCCCACCGCCCGCCAGGACCTCAGCTCCACCTCCACCGGACGACTGGGGGCACTGGATTCCGAGAAGGTGCCAGCCGCGCGCAGCAGCTCCAGGCGTATCCGCGGTGGCGAGGAAGACTGGCAGAGCCGGTAGAGCCGGAGCTGTTCAGAGTTTCTTTACTGGATCAAGGCGGCCCGCTGTCGCGGGCCGCGCGCGCCCGGCCCGGCGGGGCCGCCGCCCGCTCCTGTCTCCGCCCCGCTCAGCGACGGCCCCGCCCGTCCGGGCGCGCAACACCAGCGAGAGCAGCGCAGTCCGCAAAGCTCTACCGTAACCCCTTGCCCTCCCTCCGAGGGACCAGGGGGCCGAGCAGTGGCGCGCCACCGTCGTGGTGAGAGGTCGCGGGTCGCGGGTCGTGCCCCTCGCCGGCCGGTCCCCGGAGGCGTACCAGGAACCCCCGGGGGCCGCCAAGGCCGAGCGCAAGCGTCACCTGGTGAGCCTTGGCGGCCCCCGGAGAACCCTGGTCCGGCGAAGCTGCCCGACCGACGAGGGACCCGTCCCGCTCAGGCCCGCAACCTGCCGCAGGCAGCGGCGCCACGTCGCTTCAGTCAACCGCGTGCCCACCACCCCGCGCGGTGGTGGGTCACTGCCTGGGGTGGGTATCTGCCGGTTAGCCCCGGTCAGTTCGCCCGCCCGGCGTACCGTGGCGCTGGAGGTGGTGCAGATGACGATGGAACTCGCGGACAACGTTCGGAAGTACCGGCGCCGGACCGGGCTGAGCCAGGAGGAACTGGCTCACACCGCAGGCGTGTCGCCGGCCACGGTGCGCAAGGTCGAGCAGGGCGGAACGGTCCGCATGGAGACGCTGCACGCGCTCGCCCGCGCCCTGGGCGTGACCACGGCGACCCTGCTGGCACCGGACGCCCCAGAACCGGTGGGCCGGGCGGAGGAGCCGAACCGGCTCAACCTCATCCAGCTCCGCGCCGCCCTCACGCCTCCGGTGGGGCTTGCCGACCCGGACAGCGAGATCGCCGAGGATGAGCCCAGCCTGCGCCGCTTCCGCCGAGCGGTCCAGGACGGCGCCCTGCTGTACCACTCGGACAGCTACAAGAGCGTCGCGGCCCAACTGCCGGGGCTGCTGAGGGACGCCAACAGCGCGGTCGCCTACTTCGACGGGGGCGAGGAGCACCGTCAAGCCCTGCTGGCCCGCGCCGAGACGTTGCAGTTGGCCGGGCGGTACCTGACACAGGTACGTCAGTACGATCTCGCCTATACCGCGCTGGCCGGGGCGATCACGGACGCGCGCGCCGTCGGCGACCAGCTCACCGGAGCATCCGGTGTGATCGGGATGTGCTGGCTGCTGCTGCGGCAGGGGCGGTTGGACGAGGCAGAACAACTCGCCTCCCGGACAGCCGATGTGATCGAGCCGAGGTTGTCACGGGCGACGCCTGATGAATGTGCGGCGTGGGGGTGGCTGGCCCTGCGCGCGGCTGCCGCCGCCGGTCGCAACAACCGCCCCCAGGAGGCGCGGCACTACCACAGGGTGGCGAACACGGCGGCATCCGCCGTTGGCCGGGAGCACACCGGATCGTTCTTCCGGCACTGGACCACCTTCGGCCCCCTGACCGTCGGCATGAAGGGCGTAGAGGACGCAATGGTCCTTGGAGACGCGCGCACCGTCGTTCGCAGGGCCGGCGAGGACGCGATGTCGCCGAAGGCGTGGAAGAGCGCCGGGCGGCCCAGCGACGACAACTGGAACCGTCACCGGCTGGACGTGGCGCGCGCCCACGCACGGACGGGGGACCTTTCAGCAGCGATGGACGAGCTGACCGGCGTTCGGCGAGCCTCCCCGGAGTGGCTGAGGCACCAGCGCATGGCCGCCGAGACCATGCAAGAGATCTTGAAGAAGCGCAAGCGCACCCTTACGACCGAGATGCGCGAGATGGCCGCCTACCTGGGCGTCGTCGGATAGGCACCACGCAGCGTGGCAGTTCGGCGACCCAGGGTTGCGATCTGCCCTGCTGCATCCATGGAGTGACTTACAGTCAGGCGGTTACGGTCGCCGGGTCCCATCCAGCGACCAAGGCCGGGAGTCACTGTGAGCATGCCGAGGAGCGACGCGGACCGTCTGCGTCGCAGGGAGTTGCACGAAGCGGCGTCGGGCATGGCGGGACCCCGCCTGCTGCCATGGACCACCGAGGACGGACGCCCCTGCTACCTGAGCACCGACGGCAAGGGCTACATCTCAACGCTCGCCGACGGCATCGAAACCGTGCAACTCGGCATGGGCCAGGAGCTGCTGGAGTACGCCCGGGGCATCCTGGCCCCCGGAGCCAAGGCGCAGTCGGCCATCGAGTACCGCTGGCTCGCCTGCCGGCTGACCGAAGCCCTGTCGGACGCGCTCAGGGTCGCCCAGTCGCGCGGAGAGCGCATCCCGGCACCGCAGGAAGAGGCGGCCGAGGAGGGTGAACCCGCGAACGTCGGCCCCCTCGTCGGGCGGGGGGAAGGCTGATGGGCAAGGCCACCCGCTACCGCTTCCGCGAGTACCACGTGACCACCGTGACCGACCCCATGGCGCTGCCGACCTTCGAGGCGGTCTGCGTCACCGGCGAAGAACGGGACTGCGCTGCCGCATCCGGCGAGCTGCACACCCCCGAGGAGCTGACACGCTGGATCGCCGGACACTGCGCGCAGACCGGCCACCAGACGTACGAGCAAACCACCCGTACCGTCCTCCGCGCCGAGCCCGGAGCTTGGCAGTAGGATCACGCGCGCCGCCGTCGGCGAGGGCGATTGGTCTACACATCCGACGGCAGTAGAGACGGCAACAACCACGGACTTCAGCGCACATCCACGGACACCGACGGACCGTCAAACCACCGTTGACCTGCGAAAAAGCAGGTAGAGAGGGGTCGCGTAGCACACGTACTATGTACTCGCTGGCTCGACGCCGGTACTTGTGCACAATTCGTGCGGTGATCCTGATGACCTAATTCATGTCTATCGTGCTGCACAGAAGGGAAACGGGCCGGACGAACTTGCTAACGGGCTCAACCAAGGTCGGCATGTGGGTGGAAATGGTCGTGCCTACGTCGGGACCGAAGACGTGGCGCAGAAGTACGCTGATTATTCAGTCGGCACGCACGAGGATTACTACACCAAGTTCACATTCAACCGTTCAGAGTTCGAGCAGCATTTCGGCACTGGGCTTCCCTATGAAGGCGGCCCTGGCTTGGAATGGGAGATTCCACATGGCAAGATTGACCTCTTCAATCGTCTGACACTGAACAAGGAGAAGCTGTGGGCGCCGTGGTAGAAGGTCGAGACATCCATGATCTCCCGCCGTCGCAGTGGGGGAAGATGGATGCTGACCTGGTCGGATGTGTCGTAGAGGTTCGGATCATGTGCGTCCATGCCTTCGGCGTGGGTGTGGAACTGACTGCGCAGGGCGTCTATGGTCACGTCAATCCTCCTCGCGTCACGGATGGCCGTTTCACGATCGATGAAACGGCGAAGTATATCGGCGAAGTTAGGAGGGCTGTCGTATTGGCGGCGGACCCGGGCCGACAGCCCACTCTGACACTTCGTTCGTCTGAAATTCCGGCTTCCTGATATCTGTGCCAGCATTTTTCTTTCGACAGGAAGAGGCTGACACATTTCCGACGGCGGATGTGTCGCGAGACCTTTGCGGCTCTTGAATTTCCTTCGTCGGAAATTTGATTGACCACAGGTAATGCGACAGGCTTCGGATAGGAGAAGGCCCCACTGGAGGGTTCCGGTGGGGCCTTCTGGGCGTTTGACGGCAGTAGTTGACGGCAACGTCAGCGGACGGGCGCTGCACAAAGCGGTGGGTCGTCGCTGTCGCCGGGGTCGGTGCCGGCCTCGAAGGGCTTGCCGAGGGTGCGGCCGAGGAGGTCGATGGCGTCGCGCTGGAGGCGGAGGCGGACGTGTGCGTAGACGGTGGCGGTGACGCCGATGTGGGCGTGGCCGAGGAGTTCCTTGATGACGACGAGTTCGACGCCCTGTTCCAGGAGGAGGGTCGCGGTCGAGTGCCGCAGGTCGTGGAAGCGGATCTGGCGGAGGCGGGCGCGGCGGAGGAGCGCGTTGAAGTGTCGGCTGAGGGTGGCGGGTTCGATGGGGTGGCCGTCGGGCCGGGTGAAGACGTGGCCGCTGTCCACCCAGCGTGCGCCGGCCTTCTCCTTCTCCTGGGCCTGCTGCTTGCGGTGGGCGCGGAGTGAGAGCAGGCAGGGGGCCGGGAGGGCGATGCGGCGTTCGGAGCTGACTGTCTTGGTGGGGAGGGTGGTCAGGCCGCCGGTGGTGGTGCGTTGGAGGGTACGGCGGATGCTGGCGGTGCCGGTGTCGAGGTCGAGGTCTTCCCAGCGCAGTCCGAGGAGTTCGCCCTTGCGCAGTCCGGTGCGGAGGGCGAGTTCAAACAGCGCGTGGAGGCGGTGGCCCTGGGCGGCAGTGAGGAAGGTACGGGCCTCGTCGGCGGTGAGGGGTTCGAACCGGCGAGGACGGGGCGTGCCGGTACGGACGTTACGGGCGACGTTGCGCGGGATCTCCTCCTCCCGGACGGCATGCTCCAAGGCGGACTTGAGCACGGAGTGGATGTAGGCGAGGGTCAGCGGGGAGAGCCGTTTGCCGCAGCACGTGCCGACCGCGCAGCAGCGGGGCCGGGTCCGGGCGGCATCGAGGCCACGAGTGCAGCACTGGCAGACGGTCCGTAGCCCGTTCAGCCAGGTGCGCACATCCTTGGCGGCGAGCTTGGCGAGCTTCTTCTTACCGAGGCCGGGGATGAGGTAGCGGCTCGTGCAGGCGGTGTAGCGGGTGTGGGTGGTCTCGCGGAGTTGGTGGACGGCGACGTTCTCCAGCCAGTACGTCAGGTAGGCGGCGACGCTGCCCTGTGCGGTGGGTACGGGGACGCCGCGGTTGCTGGTGGCGATCTTCTCGGTGAGCTTGGCGAGGGCTTCCTTGCGGGTGATGCCGTAGACGCGGACGCGCTTGCGGGTGTCGCCGGGGGCGAGGACGTAGCCGGCGGCTTCCCAGCGGCCGTCCTTGCGCTGGTAGACGGTGCCGTCGCCGTTGGCACGGACCCTGCGCGAGCCGGTACCGGGAGTGGGGTTGGTGTCGGGGGTGGTCATCAGGCTGCCTCTTCGAGTTGGTGGTGGACGAGGGCGGTCAGGGCGTGGGCGGGGATGCGGCGGGCTCGGCCGAGGGTGATCGAGGCGAGCTGCCGGGTGCGGATGAGGTCGTAGACGGTGGAGCGGCTGATCTTCAGGCGTGCCATGACCTCGGGAACGGTGAGGAGTTCGGACTCGGCGGTCACGCGATCGCCCCGGTCTGGACGGCGGTGGTCAGCGGGTCGGTGGAGTGACCGGCCCGGTCACGGGAGCGCTGTGCGTGCCGGGGGCGGCTCGGTTGCTCGGTCCGGGGGCGCGGTGTGGTGGCCAGGAGGTCGGCGAGGTGGGCGAGTTCGGGCAGGAGGCCGGTTCCGGCGTACTGCCAGTGCGAGATCACCAGAGTCGTGTCCGCGCCGCCGGATCGCCCGTTCTTCGCGCGGTGACCTGCGCGGTGACCGGGGCCGAGGTCGGTGTGACCGGCGGTCAGGTCAGCGCGGTCCTCGCGGTCACCGTGCTGGTCAGTGACCGACTGGCCCCCACCGATCGGCAGGTCGGCGTGTCGGTCGACCATTGCCGGGTCGGTCGGCGTCGCAGCGGTTTCGGGTTTGCGGGTGCGCCAGGCGGTGCGTTCGGCGCGGAGGTGGGTGAGGGTAGTGGAGTAGTGGCGGGTGCGGGTGGAGAAGTGGCCTCGGAAGCCGAGCATGTGGGCCCACTGGCGTAGGCGGAGGTGGGCGTGCTCGGGCCGGGTGCCGAGGTGCCATGCGGTGTGGATCATGCGGCGGGCGTGGTCGGTAATGTCGTGCTGGGCGAGTTCGGCGAGGAAGCGGAGTCGGCGGTCGAGGGTGCCGGTGGTGGTTTCGGCGCCCTTGGTGGCGTACTTGGCGATGTAGGCGGCGACGTGCCGGTCGGTGACGGGGGCGTCGCCGGTGAAGTCGGTGCTGCGGATGACGCGGACGTCGATCTGCCGCCCAAACCGGAACACCGGGGGTTCCAGCAGCTGTCCCCGGTCGGCTCCCCCGGCCCCGGAGAGGCGTTGGTGCGGGACGCGGGTGCGCTGAGCGGCGGTGCGGACGGCGTGGTCGAGGAGTTCGGTGGTGGCCCAGGTGGGTGGGGTGCTGGTGGGGCCGGTGGGTCCGTCGATGCGGATGACGGTGTGGAAGTGGATCTGGCCGCGCTTTTGGTATTCGGCGACCTTGGCGTAGGAGAGCGTGGCGTGGTGGCGCAGGGTGCGCTGGGTGAGTCCGGCGGCGTTGGCGATCTCGCGGCGCAGGTGGGTGGTGAAGCGGGCCCACAGGGCGGGGGCGTGGGCGTTCCACAGGACCGCGCCGGTGTAGTCGTACCGCTGCGGGTTCAGCGGTGTGCCGAGGAGGGGGTCGTCGTCGGGGTGCCGGGTGCCGCAGGTGCAGGGGGCGGTGCCGGGTTGGTTGTGGACGGGGCCGAAGCCGGGGGCGGTGAGGGTGGCGAAGACGCGTGGGTGGGTGGCGACGGTTGTGGGGATGGTCTTGCCGCCGCGTAGTCCGGCGGCGATGAGCTGGTAGGTGTCGTAGCGATAGAGGGTGGAGCAGGCGGGGCAGCGGGTGGCGCGGCGGTTGCCGCAGCGCACGAGGAGTTCGCCGGCGGGCAGGTGGCGGGTGTCGAGGTGGTCGAGGATCTGGCCGGTGGCGGTGTCCAGGCGGGTGCGGTGTCCGGTCAGGCGGATCGGGCGGGCGCAGCCGCCCAGTGAGCCGATCTGTCGGGCCAGGGGTGCGAGGTATCCGGCGGCGGCGAGCTTGGCCAGCCTGGCGGTCAGCCGCGCCCGGCGTTCCAGCGCCGAGTTCCTGTTCGCGGACGTGTCGGGGCTGGTGGTGAGCGCCGGTGCGGCGAACGCCGCGCTGGCGGGAGTGGAGGTGGTTGCGGGGGTGGGGAGTTGGAGCTGCGCGGGCATGGGGACAGACCTCCGGCAGGAGTCGGGAGAAGAGGAAAGGCGATTGAGGGGCGACCCGGGTGATCGGCGCACGTGGGCACGGTGCGCGTGACGGCGGGCGCGGATGGTGGGCCGGGGACGTCTGGCCTGGTCAGCGGTGGTGTTCACCAGCGGTGCGTGAAGGTAGCATCGCTTCAAGCGCGCATTCAAGTGCATCCCTCCTCATCTATTTCGGTGGCCGGTGGGGACGCGAGTACTGTGGCCCCGGTCTTCCGTTTTGGATGGGCCGGATTTCGGTGGTAGAGGCGCAGAGAAAGCGGGGTGACCTGCGGTGACGGTGGGGCGGCGGGGACGTAGACCGGCGGGCGGCACGGTGTTGCTGACGTTCGAGGTCATCGCTGAGGCCCTGCGGGAGCGGATCCGCTCCGGAGAGCTGAATCCTGGGGACGCGTTGCCGACGCAGGCCGTTTTGATGGCGGAGTACGGGGCCTCCAGCCTGTCCGTGCAGAAGGCCATGGCCCTGCTGAAGCAGGACGGCTACGCGATCTCCCGCCCCGGCAAGGGCGCCTTCGTCGCCTCCCCCGACACTGACTCAGGTGACGGGGAGGCGGGGAACACGCCCGTCAGCGGGACGGCGGCGCGCGTCGAGGCGCTGGAGCTGGCACTGGCCGAGACGCTTGATCAGCTCACCGCTCTGCGTGCCCGCGTCAAGGCCCTTGAAGCGGGCGCCACCGAGCGAGGTTGCTGACCCGTCGGCCGCTGGACGGCCAGGGGCGCGTCCAGATTTTCTCTACGAGGTTCAAGGCGGTGCCCCGCCCGTCTGAGCTGGCCGAACGCCGCCGACCGACCCGTTGTCGGGTGTTCAGCCGCTGCCCGCATGGAGTGCCGGTGGAGCGAGCAAGCCGACGTCCGGAACACTGCCCGGCCGGGTGTTCGCGGGGAGCAAGTTGTGGGGTAAGCGCTGCTTACCCCAGCACCGCCCAGGGTCGGAGCAAGTTGTGGGCTATGGACTCCTTGCCCGCAACGCGGAGCAAGTTGTCGCCTGCGACCGTCCTACGGCCGGATCGCGGGCAACAGGGTCGGCCAGGGGTCCGACCCGCTTCTATCGCCGGGCTCGCCGAGGGCGGTGACCGACGTCGCCTCCGGCACGGAGCGAAGCTCCCCGCCGACCCGCCGACCGTACCCGCGCCGAGCGACCAGCCCACGCACGCGCCGTGCCGCGCGCCGAGACGCCGACCAGCAGCAGTCCGAACTCGCCCCCACGCGCGATCGGGACGGTCAGGACGCGAGCAGTTCAGCGACAAGCCGAGCCGACGAGACGGTGGGGCAGCGGAAGCGACAACCGGCCAGCACGACGGGCTGACCGGAACCGGGCTCCTGGCAGAGCAAGTTGTCCCGTTGGATATCCCAACGGGCTATCCAACGGGAAGAGGGGCTGACCCGGGGGCGGGTCGTGCGTGCTCTGCCGGACAGTCGCCCGTGAGCACGTCAGTCCGTGGCCTTGGGGTGGCCGGTGCCGGCGTAGGTGATCCAGGCGGTGCGGTTGGCATCGTCGAGCAGGTACCAGATACGTCCTCCACCAGTGACTTCGTACTGCCAGCGTTCCAGGGTTTGCCCCTTGTAGGTGGTGGTACCGAGTTTGCCCTTGAGTCGGTGCTGGCGGTCGGGGATGTCGGCGGCGCGGGGAGTGGCGCGGATCCGCTCGAAGGCGCGGCGCAGGTTGCCCGGTGCCTGGCGGCTCAGGTGTTCCCAGCCGTCGGCGGCCTCGGTGTTGGCGAACCGGAGGTCGTACTCGTCGCCGGTCGGGGGTGGCGCGGCCCGGTCTCCGCGCTTCGGGCTCACTCCGCTGCCCCGGGCGCGGGGACGGGACCGAGGTCGCCCTCGGGTTCACGGGTGAGCAGTGCGTGCAAGGCAGGGTCCGCATAGATCTCGGCGCTGTGCCTCCACTGGGCGAGCAGCAGTGCGATCGGTGAGAGGTTGTCCAGGGCCACCGCGCCGCGCGCCGTGTCGACCAGCTCGGCGAGCAGGGTGTCGATGTCCTCGGCGGGCAGGAAGGTGCTCCAGGGGAGGGCTTCGGGCAACGCCTGGCGCAGGGCGCCGATGTTCTCGGTCCGGACCAGCCCGGCGAGCAGGCGGGAGGTGAAGTCCACGACGGTGGTGTCGCGCTCCATTTGGTCGACGCGCATCAGGGCCAGGTCCTCCGCGTCGCGTCTGCGCAGCCGCAGCGCGCGGACGGCGTCGAGCCGACGCGTAGTCGCGGCGGGATGGTGGAGAAGCTCACTGAAGGGCATGTCCTCGTAGGCCGCAGTCATGACATCCACAGTAGCTCGGATGTCAATCGATGGATAGACGGCGCGGCGGTTGACTCTTCCCCAATGGACTAGACCTCTGACGGCAGTAGTGACGGCAACAATCACGCACACCGACGCACATCGGCACACCTCGACGGACCGTTATATAGCCCCTGACCAGCGAAAATGCAGGTAGCGAGCGACCGCGTGCCACACGTACTATGTGCTGGCGGGGGCCACGCCGATCCTGGTGCACAATTGCAATTCGGTATATCGAGCCGATACGCGCGGGCATGACGAGATCTTCGCCAATGGGTTCGAGCCGAAGGGCGACAACGTGGACATCAATCAGCATGTCCACGAAAATAGGCCAGACAGTGGCTTCGTCTCAACGTCTAAGACAAAAGAGGCGGCCGAGGGATTTGCTGACGACACTTACATGGGCGATGAAACCCACATCTACAAGGTTCGAGGCAGCGGAATCGACGTGAATGCTCACTTTGGCGCCGACTCGCCCTACCCCTGGGAAGAGGAGATCGCGGTGGCTGGAAAAATCCATCCGCACGATATCGAAGGCGTCTGGAATCATCTTGGGGAATGGACTGCCAATCCGGGATTTCGACGATGATTTGGACTGAGGTTGGACTGTCGGTAGTCGACGGGGGCGAGGTCCAACCAGCCCTAGTACGGTTTGCTGTGGGTGGCACCTGCTTCGTGGAAGTGGTGCTCGGATCGGGCGAGATTGTTTCCGGAGATGGATCCGACCTTTTCGAAGCCCTGTCGGCTGCGCGCAGGCTGCTTGATCCTTCTGGTTTGCTGGTGGTGTGCAATGGTGCGTGCCGAAACGTCTTTCCATCGCCTATGCTGCGCCAGGCGACAGCAGGGCGTCGAGCGTACGTTCTGAAGATTCCCCGGACCGCAGATCGGCCACCCGTTGTTGATATTTTCGAACCCGCAGAGGTGCAGGAAGTCTGTACCGTCGATGAGCAGATTGCTTGGCATTCGCAATGGTTGGGATCGGGTGGAGTTTAGACTGATATCGATCATCTGAGCCGCCACTGATAAATACGTGAAGCCCCGCGAGAAACTACTTCATTTCTAGGGATCGTTGCAACGCCCCAGTTGGGGAGTGCAATGACCTTCGAGATCCGCGAGGACCGGCAGCCGCAGGGGCCCAGGAAGCTCCGTGCCGAGCGGGAGGAATACTTCCGGCTCGTGCAACAGGGCTACAGCAGCAAAGAGGCGTCCCGGCTGGTGGGCGTTCACCCGCGTACGGGACGTGAGTGGCGCAACGGCCGGACGGACCCGAAGAGGTTCAGGGCGCCCGCTCGACCCGAGCGGGCGCCCTCCTGCGCGTCCGGCGGGTCCCGGTACCTGCGTGAGGACGAGCGCATCCACATCGCCGACCGGCTGCATGAGAAGGCCACCGTGCGCGCGATCGCGGCCGAGCTGGGCCGCAGCCCGTCCACGGTCAGCCGGGAGATCCGGCGCAACCGCCATCCGGAGAACGGCCGTTACCGGCCCCATGCCGCACAGGCCCGGGCCGATGCCCGCCGGCCCCGGCCCAAGACAGGGAAGATCGCCTCGAACCTGGAGCTGCGGGACTTCATCCAGGACCGCCTGGACAGGAAGTGGAGCCCGGAACAGATCTGCCAGGCTCTGCGGGACACCTTTCCCGAGCGGCCGGAGATGCACGTGGTCCACGAGACGGTCTACCAGGCCCTCTACGTCCAAGGACGCGGAGAACTGCGCCGCGAGCTCGTAGCGGCCCTGCGCACCGGACGTGCCCGCCGCAAGCCACGACGCCAGGCGGCCTGCCAACAGCCGCGGTTCGCCATCCCGATGGTCATGATCAGCGAACGCCCCGCCGAGGCGGACGACCGGGCCGTTCCCGGCCGCTGGGAGGGCGACCTGATCATCGGCAAGGACGGCGCCTCCGCCATCGGCACCCTGGTCGAGCGGGCCACCCGCTACGTGATGCTCCTGCACCTGCCCGAAGGCCGCACCGCCGAACACGTGCGCGACGCCCTGGTGACCACCGTCCAGACCCTGCCCACCCACCTGGTCCGCTCGCTGACCTGGGACCAGGGTGCCGAGATGGCCGCCCACGGCTCGTTCACCCTCGCCACCGACATCCCGGTCTACTTCTGCGACCCGGCCAGTCCCTGGCAGCGCGGCTCGAACGAGAACACCAACGGCCTGCTGCGGCAGTACTTCCCCAAGGGCACCGACCTGACTGCCCACACCTCCGAGCACCTGGCCGCCGTCGCCGCCGAGCTCAACGGCCGCCCACGCAAGACGCTCGGCTGGGAAACCCCAGCCGAGCGCCTGCATAAACTGCTCGCGGCCTGATCAAACCGACCACGTGTTGCAACGATCCCCAGAAACCGCCCTATTCTGGCGGGGCTTCACTGGCTCTTGACGGCAGTAGTTGACGGCAACATCAGCGGACGGGTGCTGCACAGAGCGGTGGATCGTCGCTGTCGTCGGGCTCGGCGGTGACCTCCGAGGGGTTGTGGAGGACGCGGCCAAGGAGGTCTATGGCGTCGCGCTGGAGGCGGAGTCGGACGTGGGCGTAGACGGTGGCGGTGACGCCGATGTGGGCGTGGCCGAGGAGTTCTTTGATGACGACGAGTTCGACGCCTTGGTCGAGGAGGAGGGTTGCGGTGGTGTGGCGGAGGTCGTGGAAGCGGATCCGGCGGAGGCCGGCTTGGTTGAGCAGCGTGGTGAAGCGTCGGTTGAGGGTGCTGGGTTCGACCGGGAGCGCGGTGCTGGGTGCCGTGAAGATGTAGCCGCGGGGGTTCCAACGCAGTCCTGCGGCCTCTTGCTCGGCCTGCTGGCGCGCCCGGTGCGCATGCAGGTCCTGGATGCAGGCGGCGGGCAGGGCAATGCGTCGTTCGGAGGCTTTGGTCTTGGTGGGGAACAGCACGAGGCCGTTGTCGCTGGTGCGTTGGAGTGAGCGTCGGATCACGGCTGTGCCAGCGTCGAGGTCGATGTCCTCCCAGGTGAGGCCGAGGAGTTCACCCCTTCTCAGGCCGGTGTGAAGGCGAGGTGCACCACCGGGTGGAGCGGGTGGTCGCGGGTGGCCTCGATCAGCTGCCGGGCCTCCTCAACAGTGAGAGGCTCGAACCGTCGGGGGCGGGGTGTGCCGAGGCGGACGTTGCGGGCGACGTTGCGCGGGATCTCTTCTTCCTCGTGGACGGCATGCTCAAGGGCGGTCTTGAGCACGGTGTGGATGTAGGTGAGCGTGAGTGCACTCAACACCCGTCGGCAGCAGTCGCCCACGGCGCAGCAGCGCTGCTTGGCCGGCGTTCGCCGGTGGTCGGTGCGGCGGGCGCAGCACTGGCAGCGGGTTCGTAGGCCGTCGAGCCAGGTGCGGATGTCCCTGGCGGTGAGCTTGGAGAGCTTCTTGGTTCCGAGGCCGGGGATGATGTACAGGCGGGCGACGGCCGTGTAGCGGGTGTGCGTGGTCTCGCGCACGCGGTGCACCGCGACGGTGTTGAGCCAATAGGTGATCCAGGTGGCGACGGTGCCTTGCGAGTGGACGACCGGGACACCCCGGTTGCTGGCGGCTTTGGCGTCGGTGAGTTTGTCCATCGCCTGTTGGCGGGGCCTGCCGTAGGCGTGGAGGCGCTGGCGGTTCCCGTTGGCGGCGAGGACGTAGGCCGCAGCCTCCCAGCGTCCGTCCTTGCGCTGAAACAGGGTTCCTTCGCCGTTGGCGCGGTTCTTCTTCTGGGCTGCCATCAGGCGGCTTCCTCCAGTCGGGAGGCCACGAACGAGCGGTACGAGCCGTACGGGATGCGGCGGGCCCGGCCGATGGTGATCGAACGCAGCCGGTTGGTGCGGATCAGGTCGTAGACCACCGAGCGGCCGAGCCGCAGCCGGGTCATAACCTCGGGAACGGTCATCAGGTCGTCGTCGGACACGGCTCGCCTCCTGCTCGTTCGAGGGCCTGGTCGAGGGCGGCGCGCCAGCGGACGCGTTCGGCGACGGCCCGCAGGAGGCGGGTGACGAGGGGCGACATGTCGGGGTCGCCGGGGCGCACGGGCTCCCAGAGGTAGCGGTTGGGCTCGGTGCGGGCGGCGGTGTCGCCGAGGACGTCGAGGACCCAGGTGCGGTGGTCGGTGAGGGTCTTGCCGGACCATTTGCGGGAGACCAGGACCCGGCGGCCGCCGTAGCCGAGGTGTTCGCGTTTGGGGGCGCGGGAGCGGCAGGCGCCGGGGCGCAGGGCGGGGTGTGCGTTCTTGGGCTGGATGCCGTGGAGGAGCCAGTTGGCGCAGGTGGGCGAGCAGGGTTCGTGGCGGAGTTCGGCGGTGAGGCGGTCGATGTGGTCGCTCTCGGCCGCGGTCGTCGGGGTGTGGCACTCGGCGACGGACTTGGTGAGGTACTTGGTCAGGTAGCGGACGCAGCGCACGGCCTGCGGGGAGCCGACGAGCACCCCTTGGGCGTCGAGCTGGGGGCCGAAGCGGAGCACGTGCGCGGGCCGGGCTTCGGGTTCGTCGTCAAGGCGATCGAGGGCGTCGTCCCAAGTGGGCAGCGGCTCTCGGGTGGTCGGGTCGAGGAAAGCGCCGTGTTCGGGTGACCAGTGCGGCGGCGCGTCGGGAGTGTGGACCGGGTGGTCAGCGGGCGGCCACCAGACCTGGTGGTAGGTGGCGGCGACGACCTGGCGCAGTTCGGCGCGGGAGACAGTGCCCCGCAGGGCGAGGTGCAGGTGCGGGGCGAGCCGGCGCTGAGGAGATCGCCACCGAACCCGCCCGCCAGGACCACCCCAACGAGGACTTCGTCGCGGCCAGCCCGAGCGCCGTCGTCCTGCCCGACGGCGCCGGCACCCCGCCCGGATCCGACTGCGACTGCTCCCACGGCGTGGCGTGGTTCGTCACCCGGCTCGGCGTCAACCTGCTCGCCGGCGTCACCAACCAGCCCGACCGCGCCCTGACCGACTGCCTCGCGGACGCCATCACCACCACCGCCGCACTGCACCCCGAGTGCGACTTCACCCACCCCGGCACCCCGTCGGCCACCGTCATCGCGGTCCGCCTCACCGACCAGGACCTCCAGTACCTGGTCCTCGCCGACTCCACCCTGATCGTCGAACACGCCGACCCCGCCACCGGACCCGTCGCCATCACCGACGACCGCGAGGCCCTGGTCGGTGCGGCCCTCCGCGGCTCCATGGACGCCGTCCCTACCGGCACTGCCGAACACGGCGACGCCCTCCGCCGCTACGTCGAGGCCATGCGCGCCCACCGCAACCAGCCCGACGGCTTCTGGATCGCCGCCGCCGACCCCACCGCCGCCCACGCCGCCCTCACCGGCACCGTCCCGCGCACCGAGGTCACCGGCTTCACCATGGTCAGCGACGGCGCCTCCCGCCCGGTCGACCGCTTCCACCTCGCCGACCGGAGCGAGGCCCTGAAGCTCATCCACGACCAAGGCCCGGCCGCCCTCATCCGCGCAGTCCGCACTGCCGAACTCGCCGACGCCGACGGCAAACGCTGGCCCCGCGCCAAGGCCCACGACGACACCGCCGTCGCCACCGTCACGCTGTAGACCGCGAGTCCCAAAGCCCAACCGAAGTCACTGCCGAATTCCGCTCCACAAGGTCAAGGACGCGCGCCCTGCGCGCGCCGCTGCCCCACCCCGGGCGGCCGACGCCGGGCGTGCGGGCTGGCGCCCGGTCCCGGCGCGACCGCCCGAACAGGGCAGCAGGGTGGCTGGGGCCGGCGGCTCCGCGGTTTTACCCACCTTCCCGGCCAGGGACCCGCGTCGAGCAAGACCGGGGGCCACTCGGCCACACTGCGGTCAGGCCCAGAAGCCCTGACCGAGTCGCAGCAGCTTACGGCCCCCCGATCATGCCCGACCCCGGACCGGACAGGACACCGGCCAAAACCGCTCCACCGCCGGCGATCGCACCTGACGGCCCGTCGTGGTGTAGCCCACTGACAGCAACGCTGACGGCAACAGGCCCGCACAACAACGCACTTCCACGCACCTCCGCACACGGGTAGATTCCCGCCCACCTGCGAAAAAGCAGGCCGAAAGGGGCCTCCTGCCACACGTACTACGTGCTGGCAGGCACCACGCCGGTCCTGGTCCACAACTGTGATATCGATTACGGTCAGGTTCTCCCCGACGGGAGGCGAACAGGAGTAACAGCCATTGTCACGCCGGCGGATATTGGAACTGGAACTAAGGCGAGCCGTCGGATCATACCGCCTGGTTTCATAAAGAATGTGATCGGCAACACCCGAGGGCATCTCCTACCTCAATCCCTGGGTGGAGATGGCAAGATTGAGGCGAATATCGTCAGGACTGCATCAAAGGTCGACAACGGTGCGATGTCGACATTCGGCAACTCAATCGCGACACATGTGGGAAATGGCAATACCGTTCTATTTCAGGCGGTACCGCAATACCTGCCAGGGTCCAACGTTCCATTCCGGGTAGACAGCGGCGCATTTGATGACAATGGCTGGTCCACTGCAGCTCAATTCCTGGTCGGGTGAGAGGTTAAAAAGATGTTCCCGTTCGAGCTAGTGCGGCTTACCGACTCCGAGAACGAGATCAGGATTACCGTACACTCACCGGATGGCGCCTCCTTCTGGGAGGCTGAGATCGCAGTGACGAGCCTATTCGTCAAGGGAAGTACTCTACTCATGCTTTCTCGGGCCAAGCTCGAATCTTGGCAGCAAGCGCTAGATTCACTGAAGCTGGGTCACGACATCATCTGGATGCATACCGATCGTGGTCCAACTGTAAGTATCCAATTGGACGGCGAGCGGGACTGCCCAGAGATTGTTGTGGAGGACGAATCGATCTCCATGGTGACGGTCCGTATCCCCATCGCCTTGGAGGAAGGATGGATCGCCGATCATCAGGCACGCGTGAATCAGTTCATCGAACAGCTCTGACCAATACGTGATGGCGAAGCTCTGCCCGTGATATCGGGCAGAGCTTCGTCGTGTCCACCGCCAGCCCCATCTACACTACTCGTATCGTCGGGATCTTCAGACTCAATAGTCACCAAGATTTTGAAAATCTCTCCATGCCCAGATCTACACGTACTATGTACTTGCCGGGGCTACGCCAGTCTTGGTCCACGACTCAAATTGCGACCCGAGGTTCACTGCCGGCTCCGATGGAACTGTAATTGATAACGCTGATGCGGGCACGGCGCATCCGTGGGGTACATGGAATGCGAAAACGGTTCTTCCGGGCGGTGAAGCTGTGGGCCAGGCTCGAATTTAGGGCAATGGCAGGGTCTCTGCTGATCGAAATGCTGGATTGTCGGATATTCAGCTGCCTGGACTCGCTTCGAAGCAAAATTCGAGCTCGCCTGCCAGGAGAAATCAGTTTCCGCAGCACATCAACAAGACGCCACAATACTGCGGAATGCAGCGGGAAAAGGGGCGCTTCGATATCGCAGAGTCGCGCAATCCGTCGTGTCAAACGGAGTCTGATCAGTTACCCTAAGCGGCTCAACGATACGCTGACGCATTGGCGACAGTCCCCACGAGCGAATCCGGTGGGGTCTGTCGCCATGCCCGCCGGAAGTAGTCGACGGCAACGTCATCGCACGGGGGTGTGCCCGGTTTCAGGCATGGTCAGACAGGAGTATGCGAATGATGCGCGAAGTTGCACGGGCGAAGATTGAAGCGGCTATTCGGGAATCCAACTGCGAGGCAGTGACGAAGGTTCCTCGCGAGGCCGTTGACGCGATGATCGATAGCCTTGATCATATCATTTCCGTCGGAATGGGGCCAGCTACCAAACTCATGCCCACATATCGTCACCGACATGAGTCAATCAAGGAGTTTCGCGAGGGGAATTTCGGATGGCGCGGGTTCTTCAATGCGCTAGGTGAGACCAAAGAGCTGGTTGGGCTATTATCCGTGCAAGGTGGCGGATGGAGAATGATCATTCTTTTGAATGAATCTTCCGATTCTGTGCTTGCTTCGCTACTGAACTTTAATGCGTGATGTCGGTTAGCCGTCCACGAGCAGGCCGGTGCCGGTGAGGCAGCGGTCGGCGAGGTCGGGGTGGTGCTGGATCTGTTTGAGCCGGTGCTTCACGGCTCGGGTGATCTGGCTGAGGTCGGCGGCGGCGAGGTTGCCGATGTCGCGTTTGACCAGCGACCAGAGGCCCTCCTGCGGGTTGAGGTCCGGCGCGTAGGTGGGCAGCTGGAAGACGGTGAGCCAGTCGGCGTTCGCGGTGATGAACTCCCGTAGCGGCTTGGCCAGGTGGAGGCGGACGTTGTCCCAGACCAGCACGATCGGGCCGCCGAGCTGGATCCGGGCGCGGACGATCAGGTCCCGGAAATCGCGCCGGCCGAAGCCTTTCGGCTCGTCCTTACGGCCCCGGTACTCGCGGATGCGGTAGATCAGCCGGGACCGTTCGCCGGGCCTGTAGCAGGTCATGCCCGCCATCGACACCCGGCCGGAGCCCCTGCCGCGTACCCTGACGACGGGGGTCCGACCGATCCGGCCCCAGGTCCTGGCACGCGGCGGCGTCATCGACTGCCCGGCTTCGTCCTCGAAGACGATCCGGGCCCCGAGGGCCGCCGCGGCGCTCTTACCCGCGGCCAGGTCTCCTTCTTCCACACCTCGACCGCCGCGTCGTCGCGCTCGACAGCCCGGCGGGCCGGCTGCTGCCACGACCAGCCGTGCCGCGTGAGCAGCTGCCACGTGCCCTCGACCGTGTAGGAGACGTGGAACAGCCGGCCGATCAGCGTCTTGATCCGGGCGAGCGTCCACCGCTGGTCCGCCCAGCCGTGGGCGAGCGGTCCGTGCTCCAACTCCCTTTCCAGCCTGGCGATCTGGGCTGGACCGAGCCTTGGCCGGCCCGGTGATCCCTTCGACTGGACGCCAACCTCTCCACGCTCGCGCCAAGCCCGGCGCCAGCGCTCCACCGACCGCTCGCTCACACGCAGTGCGACAGCGATCTCCCGGCTCCTCTCCGCCCTCGAAGCGTTCCACGGCCTGCAGCCGGATCCGCTCCCGCGCGGCCCCTCCCGGCATCGGTCAGCCCGCCGCCCTGCGCATACCTCACGAATCCAGAGCTACCGGATCCCACCCACCACTGTCAGGCGAATGGCTCCGACATCACTCAATCAAGTTCAGTAGCCGGAGCAAGAGAATCTGTCGAGGTCTCACTACCCGTAGGACCTTCAGGGCGCAGCCGCTTCACCAACCCCAGAACACGCATGCAGTTCTCCCAGGAATCGCTCCAGGGAGGACTGCATGGCGTCTCGGCGTCACAGCGGTCCCGCCGAGGAAGCTCGACGAGGCGCTGCGGATGATCACGCGGGAGCCTCCACGGTTCACATGGAAGTCTCCGGAAGCCCCTCGGAGGACGGGGAAGGTTCCAGGTGGTTCACCCCAGGGCGTGGGGGAGGGTGGTGCGGGTCCAGTGTTCGGGTTCGGAGAGGTGGGGGGTGTGGCCGGCGTGGGGGTAGACGTGGCGTTCGGGTTTGGGGAGGGAGAGGTCGATGAGGTCGAGGATTTCGCCGTACATGGGGGCGCTGTCGTCGCTCTGGGTGAGGAGGACGCGTTCGGTGAAGCGGCTGAGGGCGGGGAGGTCGAGGTCGAGGGCGTCGGGGTCGCGGAGTTCGTCGAGGTAGGTCGGCGCGTTGCGGATGTAGGTGTGGCGGATGGGCGCCGGCAGTTGTTCCCAGGCGCCCGGGCCGAAGGCGATGGTGTCGACGTACAGTTCGGCCGCGGCCGCTGATTCGGCCTGTTCGAGGAGTTCGCGGACCGCGGAGATGCGTTCGGCGAAGGCGACGCCGAGGGGGCGGAGTTCCGGGTCGGCGAGGAGGGTGCCGGTCGCGGGCGGTTCGTGGGCGGTGACGCCGCGCAGCAGGTCCGGGCGGGCGGCGGCGAGGCGGAGGGCGACCAGCCCTCCGTAGGCGTCGCCGCAGACGTAGGCGGGCGCGAGGCCGAGTCCGACGATCAGGCCGGCGAGGTCGGCGGCGTCCTCGTAGACGGAACCCTGGGTGAGCAGATCCTCACTGCGGCTGTGTCCGCGCCGGTCGTACGCGACGACGGTCGCCTCCTCGGCGAGCCCCGGCAGGACCCGCGCCCAGCTGTCGGCGTCCGTCCAGGACCCGTGCACCAGCACCAGTCCCGGCCCGGCGCCCCGGGTCTCGTAGTACAGCGACACCCCGTTCACCCTGATCTCGGCCATCGCGAGCCTCCCGACCTCGGTCGTGCACCCTCCAGCCTGACACAGAAGGGGAGGGGAGGAGGGTGGAGAGGGAGGAAGGGCAGGAGGAGAGGGTCAGATCAGGGGGGCGAAGAGGCCGCGGGTCCAGTGACCGAGCCAGGAGGCGGTCACGGAGGGCAGTGATTGGCCGGCCGTGGATTCGTCGTACGGGAGGACGGCGGTCGGCGCGAGCCAGCCCTCGCCCGGGTCGACGCGGATCCGGAGGACGGGGACGGGGCAGCGGAGAGTGACGTACATCCGCAGGTCGGCCGTGACCGGCGTCCGGGTCGCGTAGTTGTCGTGGACGGTGCGGCAGATGGATTTGATGTCGGTGTCGGTTCGACGAGCCCGCTGTCCCGGGTGAAGACGCTCGGCGCGAACCGTTCCGGGGAGCCGTCCGGGAGCGGTGCCCAGCCCCCGTCCGGGACGACGACGCTGGTCTCGCACCCCGGCTGGAGGGTGCGGCGGCGGACGCCCCCGATCTCGCAGCGCGCTTGCAAGCGGGCGGGGTCCTGGAAGGCGATGGCGGCGGGATGCATGGGGGAGGTCCTTGGGGGTTCAACTGGCCAGTGGCGGGGGCGGCGTGGCGGACGGGTCGAGCAACATCCGGACCCAGACCCGCTTTCCGGCGCCCTTGCGGGTGACGACGCCGAAGTCGAAGGCGAGTTGGCGGACGAGGTCGATGCCGCGGCCGCATTCGCTGAAGCGGCGCGGGTGGCGGTCGTGGAGCGGGAGGTCGTGGCGGGGGTCCCAGACCTCGAACCGGCAGTCGCCGTCGAACTCCTGGAGGTAGAGGCGGACTTCGCCACTCCCCCGGCAGGCGTGGACGACGGCGTTGGTGACCAGCTCGGAGGCGATGAGGACGAGGTCGTCGACCCGTTCGCCTGACCACCCCCAGGAGGTCAGGAGGTCACGGAGCTGGCGACGGGCGGTCCGCACCGAGGTGCAGTGATCGGTGAGGGAGGCCTCCCAGGTACGGAAGGCGGGCGTGCCCAGAGTGGACATGGCGGGGCCCCTTCAGGAGCGTGTCCGTTCGGTCACGTTGAGTGTGAGCCATCCCAAATCGAAACTGCAACAGCATTGCTCGAAGAAATTAATTGATCTTGACTCGGACTTGAGTCCGCGCCTGCGATCTGGTGAGACTGGACCCCCATACTCGAAGGGAGGAGCGCTACTTGAGCAAGCAATTGGCGGCGATCAGGCAGATCCGCCTTGGCGACGAGCTGCGCGCCTGGCGGTTGGAGAACAACAGGACGCTCGTCGACATGACAGCCGGGCTGAAGGGATGGAGCCCTGGTCGACTGAGCAGAATCGAGCGGGCTCAACAGCAGATCAGCCGCGCCGACCTCGTCAAGCTTCTCGACCACGCCGGTGTCACGGGCCAGGACCGCGAGGATCTGGAGAACCTCCTCGGCGACGGCCCGCCCAGGCAGTGGTGGCGCGACCTGGACTACGCCGAGACGATCACGCCGGCGTTCGCCGAGTACCTGGCACTGGAAGCCGACGCGTCACACATACTGAACTACTTCCCGTCCGCGTTTCCCGGCCTCCTTCAGACCGAGGACTACGCCCGCGAGATGATCGCAGCGGGCGTCGATGCGCCCAACGACGAGCTTGTCGAGGCCGGGGCGGAGGTCCGGATACTCCGGCAACGCAGGCTGACCGAGCACCCGAAGCTCGACTTCAAGGCCCTCTTCGGAGAGGTCGCGCTGCTCGTCGCAGGCGACCAGGCGGTGCTGGCCGGACAGATCAGGCACGCGATCAAGGTCGCCCGCTACCCGAACGTGGCGTTGCGCATGGTTCCGCTCAGCGCCGGTCGGCCCGGCATCCTGGCCTCAGGAATCACGCTCATGCACTTCCCTGACGACCATTCCGATGGGTTCGTCTTCGTCGAAGCCATCGGCGGTATGCTCCCCAGGAGAACGGGACGCGACGTCAAGCGAGCCGAGAGGACCTTCGTGCGCGTCGAGCAGTTCGCGTTGTCGCCGGAAGACACCATCGCCGCCCTCGAACGCAAGCTGGAAGAGCTGACGTGAACCAGAAGCACGACCCCTACGACCACAGCCCCGCCGACGCGACCTGGGTGAAGTCCCCGTTCTCCGCCGAGGGCAACGGCGACTGTGTGATCGTCGCCCGCTTCTCCAACGGGGACGTCTGGCTCGGCGACGACAAGCACCCCGACCGGCCCCACCTCGCCTTCGACCAGGCCGAATGGGCCGCCTTCGTCAAGGCCATCGAGGCTCAGGCTCCCAACTTCACAGTCTGACGAATCGACACACAACGGAGTGGGAAGGGTGACACCATCATCGCCCCTTGAACGCAAGTTGGAGGAGCTGACGTGAGCCCCAAGCACGACCCCTACGACCACAACCCCGCCGACGCGACCTGGGTGAAGTCCCCGTTCTCCGGCGACGGCAACGGCGACTGTGTGATCGTCGCCCGCTTCTCCAACGGGGACGTCTGGCTCGGCGACGACAAGAACCCCGACCGGCCCCACCTCGCCTTCGACCAGGCCGAGTGGACCGCCTTCGTCAAGGCCATCGAGACGCAGGCTCCCAACTTCACGGCCTGACGAGTCGACACACGACGGAGTGGGAAGTCGGATCCGCCGACTTCCCGCTCCGTCGTGTCATACGTGCGTCAGGCGCAGCTGCTGAGTCGGCCACGGGGGCGGCCCGGCCGGGGTGCCGAACCAGACGCGGACGTCCTCGCCCTCCCGGACCGGCAGGGCCGGGAAGTCGTTCGCCGCGTGCTCGGTGCGGTGAAGGGCGTGGCACGGGTCCAGGTGACGGGCGGCGTACTGCTCGAACGTCGCCGCGTCCGGCGGGTGGCAGATGGTGACGGTGGCGAGCACCGCCCCTCGCGCCGTGAAGCCCGGGCCCCGGAGCAGCAGCACGTTGTCACTGTCGACCATCGTCGCGTTCGCCGCCTCGCGGTGTCGCCGCCACACCGGGCCGCCGTAGAACGCCTCCAGGGAGCGCCGGCGGCTCGCCATGTCCGGGAAGGCCCGGAGCCACACGAAGCGGTCCGGGTCGTCCAGGTCGCGGAAGCGGCCGCCCACCGCGATCCCGGCCGCCTCCTGCCCGGTCACGAACTCGCGCTCGAACAGCTCGATCAGGGTGTCCCGCGCGCCCGGGTGCAGGGTGTACTGCCGGAGTTCGACGATCGACGACATGC
The DNA here is from genome assembly GCF_042656005.1 of Kitasatospora misakiensis. Classification (NCBI taxonomy): domain Bacteria; kingdom Bacillati; phylum Actinomycetota; class Actinomycetes; order Kitasatosporales; family Streptomycetaceae; genus Kitasatospora; species Kitasatospora misakiensis. Next base: position 53,221 of record NZ_JBHSOF010000008.1, read on the forward strand.
TCTCGTTCATGCGCCGTAGGCTAGGGGCACTCCACTGACATCCACTGTCAGTGGAGTCCCGGATACTCGACGCCATGCGCGCGAGCCGACTCGTCACCCTGCTCCTCCTGCTCCAGAACCGGGGCCGGATGACCGCCCAGCAGCTCGCCGACGAGTTGGAGGTCTCCGTCCGCACCGTCTACCGGGACGTCGAGGCACTCGCCGCCGCCGGGATCCCGCTGTACGGCGAGGCCGGGCACGCGGGCGGCTACCGGCTGGTCGACGGCTACCGGACCAGGCTGACCGGGCTCACCGGGGACGAGGCGCAGGCGGCCTTCCTCGCCGCGCTGCCCGAGGCCGCCGCCCAGCTCGGCCTCGGGGAGGCGCTCGCGACCGCCCGGCTCAAGCTGGACGCGGCCCTCCCCACGGCGCTCCGCGAGCACGCCGGGCGGATCCAGCAGCGCTTCCTGCTCGACGCGCCCGGCTGGTACGGCGATGCCGACCGCGCGCCGCACCCCCACCTCGCGGCCGTCGCCACCGCCGTGTGGGAGCGGCGGGCGGTGGTCCTGCACTACCGGCGGTGGCGGGCGCCGGAGGAGATCGAACGGCGGGTCGAACCGTACGGGCTGGTGCTGAAGGCAGGGCGCTGGTACCTGGTCGCGGGCGGGGCGTCCGGCCTGCGGACGTACCGGGTCGATCAGATCCTCGGCCTCCGGCTCCTGGACGAGCGGGCGGACGCGCCCGCCGGCTTCGACCTGGCCGCCCACTGGCGCGCCCACGTCGCCGACTTCCACTCCCGGCTGCACACCGGCGAGGCACTCGTCCGGGTGACGGCGGAGGGTGCACGGCGCCTCGGCCTCACACCTTCGGGTGAAATCACGGAAGCCCGGGTGCCGATCGAGTCGGTCGACCACGCGCACGGGGAGTTCCTCCGCCTGGGCGCCGAGATCGAGGTGCTGGCCCCGGCGGAGCTCCGCGACCGCATCGCCGCTACCGTCCGCGCCCTGGCCGCGCGCTACGGCGCGCCTCCCGCCACCTGACGGACGAGGGCGCCCGACGCCCGACGCCCCCTAGGAAGTCGGACCCGCCGACTTCCCACTCCGGTCGCACCGTCGGCCGTGACGCGGGTAGCGGCGGGTCGTTGCGCCGGGCGTGAAGACGACCCGTGCCCTCGCCCTCCTCGCGACCGCCCTGTTCACCAGCGGCCTCGCGAGTACTGCCAGCACTGCCGCCGTCGCGGCCGGGACCGGCGTGCGGCTCACCGTGGCCCACGGCGCGACCCCCACCGCCGGTACGCCGCACGTCGCCGCCCTCCACTGCCCGCCCGGTGGCGCCACCACCCACCCCGACCCGGTCGCGGCCTGCCGGCTGCTCGACTCCGTCAACGGCGACCTCGCCCGGCTCGACGTCGACCCGGGGGTATGCACCCAGGAGTACGACCCGTACACGGTGACCGCCTCCGGCACCTACCGGGGGCGTCCGCTCTCCTTCCAGCAGACCTACGGCAACCACTGCGTCCTGCTCCGCACCACCGGCGCGTTCTTCGACTTCTGACAGTGCTGTGACCGGCCCCGGCGAAGGCCGCGGGGTCACGAGCTGCACATCGGAACCGGGGGGTCGGCATGGAGATCAGGGAGTTCCTGCGGCAGCGGGACGAACGGGGCGATTGGGAGTGGCGGCGTGCCCAGCGGTCGGGCTGGCCTTCGTCCCGGCCTCGCACGAGTACCGCAACGGCACGACGGTGCACTGCGACTCACCGGTGTTCTTCGACGCCACCGCGCGTTCGCGGCACGCCGACGAGTGCGCCGACATCACGGGCAACCGGGTGCGCGGCGCGGTCGGCGTCGGCCTCCGCTCGCTCCGCCGCAGTGGTCCAGCGGGCGCAACCGGGCGGCACCCGGGTTCCGCCGCTGTTCAGCGGCCCGTGGCTCGGCCGACGGACTCCGACCAGAACCGGTACGTACCGTCGCTGCCCACACCACTTCCGGGAGCGAAGATGCACGAGATCCACGACTCCGGGCACGCCTGCGCGTGCCCGCGGACCGCCGACCTGGACGGGGCCGGTCCGGCCGCGGCCGGGCGGCGCCGGTTCCTGCGCGGGGCGGGCCTGTTGGGCGCCGGGGTCGGGACGGCGGGGCTCGGCCTGCTCGGTTCGGCGCCCGCGTGGGCGGCCGGTTCCGGGCCGTCCGACAAGCCCGGCACAGCGGCGGGTAAGGCAAAGAAGAATAAGGCGAAGGACCAGGGACGCTGGGAGCCGGACCCGGACGCCCGACAGTTCACCGTCGTCGTTATGCCCGACACCCAGTACCTCTTCGACCAGGACCGGATCCACCCGGCGCCGGTGGAGGCGTCGATCCGCTACGTGCTCGACGGCGGGGTCAACCGGGAGGACGGGACGGACGACAACATCGTCTTCCTGGCCCACCTCGGCGACCTCACCGAGAACGGGCTGCCCGGCGAGTTCGCCGCCGTCACCAAGGTGTTCGACCTGCTGGACGACGCCGGCGCGGCCTACGGCGTGCTCGCCGGCAACCACGACGTCCGCTCCTCGACCGACGACGGGCGCGGCAGCACCCCGTACCTGGAGACCTTCGGCAAGGAGCGCGCCGCCCGCACCTCCGGCTACCACAGCTCCAGCCCGGACGGGTACAACACCTGCCACATCTTCACCGCGGGCGGCCGGCCATGGATGGTGCTCTCGCTGGACTGGCGGCTCTCCGACGCGGGCTTCGCCTGGGCCAACGCGGTGATCGCCGCCAACCCGAAGGTGCCGGTGATCCTGACCACCCACGAGCTGGCGTTCGCCGACGACGGCGGCCGGGCCGAGCTGTCCGACTACGGCAAGCGGCTCTGGGACCGGCTGGTCAGCGGCAACGACCAGATCTTCCTCACCGTCAACGGGCACTACTGGCCGCCCGGCCGGACCGTGCTGCGGAACAAGGCCGGGAACGACGTGCACGTCCACATCACCAACTACCAGGACCGCTACTACGGCGGGGCCGCGATGATCCGGACGTACCGCTTCGACCTCGACCGGAACACGGTCGACGTGTCGACTTTGTCGCCGTGGATCCAGGAGATCGCGGCCGAGGACCGCAACACGCTGGCCGCGCAGGAGGTCGAGCTGACCTCGGACGTGGACCGCTTCTCGCTCGCGATCGACTTCGACCGGCGCTTCGCGGGCTTCGCGCCCGTCCCGCAGCGCCCGGCGCGCCGGGCGGCCGAGCTGCTGGTCCGGGACACCGCGGCGTACTGGCGCTTCGACGGCAGCGGTGGTGGCAGTGGCAGCGACGGCACTCCGGTCTCCCCGCAGCAGGTCGTCAAGGACCTGACGGGGCAGGGCAACGACCTGTTCCGGCAGAGCGCCCCGGGCACCCCCGACGACGCGCTCACCTGGTCCGCCGACCACCACCCGGACCAGCCGGGCCACGGGAGCCTGCTGTTCAAGGGCACCCCCTCGCCGGTGCACGGCAGCTACTTCCAGACCTCGCCCACCGCGCCGCTGAACCGGGAGACCTTCGAGCGCGGGTTCACCGTCGAGGCGTTCTGCAAGCTGCCCGCCGACTGGGACTCCGCGCAGAGCCGCTGGTCCGCCCTGCTCAGCCGGTGGGGGACGGCGGGCGAGGCGGGCAAGAACGGTCCGGGGACGGACACGGACGAGCCGGTCGCGACGCTCAGCGTCTCCGAGGCGCCCGCCCTGCAGTGGTGCGTCTACCCGCTCAACCAGACCGGGCCGTCGACCTGTTGGGGCCACCAGCTGCCGCTGGACCGGTGGTGGCACGTCGCGATCGTCAACGACGGGAAGCTCAGCCGGATGTACGTCGACGGCTGCGAGGTGGCCCGTAATCCCTCGACGCCGGCCGTGGGGCTGACCACGCTGGGGCGCTCGTGGATGCTGGGCGGCTACGAGTACGCGGGGGTGCTGGACAAGGTGTTCCACGGGTACATCGGCGACGTCCGGATCGTGAAGCGGGCCCTGCGGGTCGAGGAGTTCATGACCGGCTCATAAGCACCTGAGCCCCTGACGAACGAACACCGCCGGGCCCTCACGTCGAGGGCCCGGCGGTGTGACTCTCTTGGACTGCGGGACGGGCCCTACCCAGCGTCGCCGCTGTTGCCGTTGTTGCTGCTGCCCACCCGACGCTGGGCCTTCTGGTAGCTGCGCACCAGGCGGCCGGCGCCGACGGTGGCGGAGGCCACGGCCCGGGTCCAGGCCGGGCCACCGCGCTCGGCCCAGACGACGCAGACGCATCCCCCGACGACAAGTGCCAGGATGCCGATCAGCACCGCACCGATCATGCCGTCCACCTCGTTCTTCGTTCTCGTACGGTCTGGTGATCCTGCCAGGTGAGGCCCGGTTCCGCAGGACGGACCCGCAGATCCGGCCCTTTCGGGCACGATCCGCCTCGGCCCGCAGGCTCAGCCCTCCAGACCCTCCGGCCCCGGGGCGGCGGCGCGGATCAGCTGGCGCAGCGCCCCGTAGTACACCTCGTGGTCGGTCACGGCCGGCAGGATCGCGGCGATCCGGCCGGTCAGCACGGGGAACGCGTCCGGGTCGAGCGCGGCGAGCGCGACGCGGGTCGCGGCGCGGGTGGCGGCGGGGTCGCGGTGGTCGACGAAGCTCGCGCTGCCGAGGGTGAGCAGGTACATCCGCCGGTACGCGGTGATCGCCTCCTCGGCGGTCAGCCCGGCCGCGAGGCTGTCGGCGAGCTGGGGTTCGACGAGGCGGGCGAGCAGGTTCCGGCCGAGCCAGGGGCGGCTGCCGCGCAGGGCGACCAGCCCGGGGTGGGCGGTCAGCAGGCGGTACAGCGCGGTGAACCGGGCCTCGGTGGCGACGTCCCAGGCGGTGCCGGGCGCGATCGTCGGCAGCCGTTCGGCGAGGTGGTCGGTGACCAGGTCGAGGAGCCCGGCCAGGTCGGTGCAGCGGCGCTGGAGGGAGGCGACGGAGATGTCCAGCCGGGCGGCGAGGGTCCGGAAGCTCAGGGCGGACGGGCCCTGGCCGTCGACGATGGACAGGGCCGCGACGGCGATGCGTTCGGGAGTGGCGCGGTCGGCGGAAGCGGATTGCCGGGGCATGCGGCACAGCGTACGGTACGCCGTACCGGAAAGCGGATCCCTGGAGGCGGCACCATGCGACACCAGCTCGGCTACGACGACATCAAGGCGGCGGCGGAGCGGATCGCCGGTCACGTCCGGCCGGTGGCGGTCGCGCCCGCCGAGGGCCTCGGGGCCACCGGGAGCAGCGAGGGTGCCGAGCTGTGGCTGGCGCTGGAGTACCTCCAGCACACCGGGTCCTTCAAGGCGCGCGGCGCGCAGAACTTCCTCCAGGCCCACCGGGAGGCGGGCAGCCTGCCGGAGGCGGGCGTCACCATCGCGTCCGGGGGCAACGCCGGGCTGGCGTGCGCGTGGGCGGCGCGCCGACAGGGGGTCCGCGCGACCGTCTTCCTCCCGGCCAACGCGCCGCGGGTGAAGGTCGCCCGGCTGCGCTCCTACGGGGCGGACGTCCGGCTGGTCGGCTCGGAGTACGCGGAGGCGCTGGCGGCCTGCGAGGAGTACGCCGCCACCAGCGGCGCGCTGGCGAGCCATGCGTACGATCATCCGCTGATCGCGGCGGGCGCGGGCACCCTGCTGGAGGAGATCCACGCGCGGGTCCCGGGCCTGGACACGGTGCTGGTCGCGGTCGGCGGCGGCGGACTGTTCGCCGGCGTGGCCACCGCCGCCCGGCAGCACGGGATCCGCGCGGTGGCGGTCGAACCGGAGCACTCCCGGGCGCTGCACACCGCCCTCGCGGCGGGCCGGCCGGTGGACGTCACGGTCGACTCGGTGGCCGGCGACTCGCTCGGCGCCCGCCGGGCCACCGGCCTCGCCGTGGACGCCGCCCGACCGGACGGCGGTGAGGCCGACGCCCGGTCGGTGCTCGTGCCGGACGAGGCGATCGTCCGGGCCCGGCGGGAGCTCTGGGAGGACCGGCGGATCCTGGTCGAACACGGCGCCGCCACCGCCCTCGCCGCCCTGCTCACCTCCCCGGACGGCGGCGACGACCACGGCTACCGCCCCGCCGAGGGCGAGAAGGTCTGCGTCGTCCTGTGCGGCGCCAACACCGACCCGGCCGACCTGGCGGCGGCACCGGAACCGCGCTGAAGTCCACTGAAGTCCACGCCCGCCTACTCCCCCACCCCGCCCGCGAGCCCGTCCCCCAGCGCCGTCCGCCGGTACAGCACCTGCCGACCGTCCCGGGCCCGGGCAACCAGGCCGGTCGCGTGCAGCACCCGCAGGTGCTGGGAGACGGCGCTCGGCGTGACCCGCAGGCGGCGGGCGAGTTCGACGGTGGCCAGCGGCTCGTCGAGCATGGTGAGCAGCCGGGCCTTGGACGCGCCGACCAGCGCGGCGAGCGCGGGCGCGTCCACGGCGGGCGGGCCGGACCAGAGCGTCGCCACGCCCCGGCAGGGGTAGGACAACGAGGGCGCGCCGTCCGGGCTGAGCGGCGGCGCCGGCTTGTGGGCGAACACGGACGGGACGAGCAGCAGGCCCCGCCCGGAGACGGCCACGTGATGCCGGCTGATCATGTCGGAGATCTGCAGGACGCCTCGCTGCCAGCGCAGGAAGGGGTGCATGTCGGCGAAGAGCAGCCGGGCGCCGCCGACGGCGAGCCGGCGGGCCCGGTACGTCATGTCGGCCTCCAGGAGCAGCCGCATCCTCGGCCACTCCGGCCGGAGGGCGATCTCCCAGTACCGGCGCAGGAGTTCGCAGAGGGCGTCGCGCAGCCGGGCGACGGCCGCGTCGTCGGCGCCGGCGAGGGCGGTGCGCAGCGGCTCGGGGGGCGGGTCCGGCAGGTGGGTGTCCAGCAGGTCGCGGCGGACCACCTCGGGGGCGGTGCGGCGGACGGCGGCCAACTCCTCCTCGAAGGCGGGTCCGAAGGTCTCCGGACGGGGGGTGAGGAAGTCCGGCAGGGTCCGCCGCTCGGCGACCAGGGAGAGCAGCAACCGGCCGTCGAAGCTGTCGAGGCCGTCGAAGCCGTCGGGTTCACCGAGCGCCCGGAGCACGGAGCGCCGCCACGGCAGGTGCAGGGCCGACAGGCCGGGCTCCCGCAGGACGCGCAGGCTGACCACGGTCTCGTGCAGCGGCGAGAGCGCGAAGCGGGTGTCCGCGAGATCCTCGACGCCCAGCTCGAAGGTGACGACCATGAAGCCCCACGCTACATCGATTGGCAGCGGCGCGCGGGCGGTCCAACCTCGCGGTATGACTCGCCGCCTGCTCCTGCTGCTCACCCTCACCTGCGCCGTGGGTGTGGGCACCATCTACTTCCCGCAGGCGATCACCCCGCTGATCGCCGCCGGCCTGGACACCTCCGAGAGTTCCGCCGCCCTGGCGGTGACGTTCACTCAGATCGGTTACTCCATCGGCATCTTCCTCATCGTGCCGCTGGGCGACCGCATACCCAACCGCCGCCTGCTGACCACCCTGCTCGGGCTGACCGGCCTCGAACTGCTCGCGGCGGGCTGCGCGCCGACGCTGCCGGTGCTGCTCGCGGCGAGCGTCGCCGTCGGCATCACCACGGTCGCCGCGCAGGTGGTGTCGCCGATGGCGGCCGGGCTGGTGCCCGCCGACCGGCGCGGGGCGGTGATGGGCACCCTGCTGAGCGGGGCGACCGGCGGCATGCTGCTGGCGCGGACGTTCAGCGGCTCGCTCGGCGACTGGCTGGGCTGGCGCGCCCCCTACCTGGCGGCGGGCGTGCTGACGCTGCTGCTCGCGGCCGTCCTGACCCGCGCCCTGCCGGACGTCACCGCCGTCGCCCCGGCCGTCCGGCCGGCGTACGCGTCACTGCTGGTCGAACCGCTCCGACTGCTGCGCGACGAACCGCAGTTGCGCCGCTCCGGCTTCTACCAGGCGATGGTCTTCGGCGGGTTCTGCGCCGTCTGGACGTGCCTGCCGCTGCTGCTGACCGGGCCCGGCTACGGGCTGAGCGCCCACGCGGTCGGGCTGGTCGCGCTGGTCGGGGCGGCGACGATGGTCTGCACGCCGTTCGCCGGGCGCGTGGTGGACCGCCGGGGCGCCGACCCGGTGAACCTGGCGGGCCTGCTCGGCGCCCTCGCCTCGGCGGCGGTCCTCGCGGCCGGCGGCGGGGGCGGCACGGCGGGGCTGGTCGTCCTGGTGGCCGGGATCCTGCTGCTGGACGTCGCGATGCAGTCCGGCATGATCGCCAACAAGACGCGGGTCTACGATCTGCGCGCCGACGCCCGCGGGCGCCTCAACACCGCGTACATGACCTTCGGCTACCTCGGGGGCAGCGTCGGCTCCTGGCTCGGCCTGCGCGCCCACGCCCTGGCCGGCTGGCCGGGCGTCTGCACCCTGCTCGCGCTGCTCACCGGCCTCGGGCTGGCCCGCCACCTCGTCTCGGCGCGCGGCCGGAGGGGCGGGGTGGCGGCGGCCCGCGATTACCTTCCGGAGCTTCCGCGGGAGCGCGAGCGGACTCCGTAGCGGACTCCGTAGGGAGCGGCCCGATCCGGAGCGCGCGCTTCTCCTGTCGGGCGCGCGACCCGACCACTAAAGTCGCGTCCATGACAATCAGCGGACTCGCTTGAGGGCGCCCGCCTGCGTCCTCCCGCACGTCCGCCCATCCCCCGACCGGAGGTCGCCCGTGGCCCGGATCTACGTCCGCAGCGGCATCAACCCCGACGATCCGGGCGCGCCCGTGGTGGCGCTGCTCGTCGATCCGGACGGCCCGCCCGGGGAGCGGGCCGTCGCCAAACTGGGCTGGTACGGGTACGAGGGGGACGGCGCGTCCTACCTGCTCCCCACCGACGGCTGGGCGGAGCACGCCCTCGACGGGGAGCGGCTGACCGTCGCGGTGGCGGCGTACCCGTCCGCGCTGGAGCGGCTCGGCGCGGACCCGGCGGCGTTCCCGGAGCGCTCGCCCGCCGTCCCCAAGGCCGCGCTGGTGCTGCACGCGGAAGCGGCGGTCGACCCGGCGCTGTACGCCCGGGCCGGCGCCGCGACCGCCGTGTTCGCCGCCGGCCCGGGGCTCGCGCTGGACGACGTGCTCGCCGGGGAGGACGCCTGGCCGGTCGTCCTCCCCCCACCGCCGCCCGCCGAGGACTGAGCCCGACGGCCGGGGCCCCGCGGGGTCCCGGCCGTCCGCGCGGCACCCCCGTCAAGGCACCCCCTTCAACGCGCCCGTCAACGCTCCTGTCGACGGCCCGTCAACTCGCTGTATGCGGCGGCGCGATGGCATGACGGCAGGTCGGATCCACCGGGGAGCCGGCCGGAAGGGGGTACCCGAGATGATCAGCCGTCGTACGGCCGCCACCGCGGTCCTGGTCGCCGCGACCGCGGTGTCAGGGACGGTCCTGGGGGCCGGGACCGCGAGCGCGAGCACGACCGACCTGCCGCTGCCGGTCAGCGGCGCCGAGTACCGCGTCTCCAGCAAGGCGGGCGGCGCCCTCCAGTGGGACAGCCGCACCACCGGGTCCAACGTGGTGATCCGCGACTGGAACGAGGCGTCCGCCCAGCAGCTCTGGACGATCAAGGACGAGGGCGCCGGCACCTGGTCGGTCAAGGTGCCGGGCACCAACAACGCGATCGACCGCGACACGGGCCGGAACACCGTCGGCTCCTGGAACTACGTGGGCGCGGACAACCAGCGGTGGAGCCTGCACAACACCACGCTGGGCGACGGCAGGGGCTGGCTGCTGCGCAACGTCTCGGACCCGAGCCTCTGCCTCACCCGCGGCGCCGACCTGAACGCGAAGGTGGCCGCCTGCAACGCCGGCGACCCGGCGCAGAACTGGAACCTCGACCGGAGCACCGGCACCACCCCGCCGACCCCCGGCCGCCCGGTCATCGACCTGGACTACTCGCAGGCCCCGGACCTCGGCCCGTGGCTGGAACGGCAGAAGCAGACCCTCGCGGACTACTACCCGACGATCTCCAACCTGGTCACCAAGGGCGCGTGGACCGCCGCCCCGCGGTTCCGGATCGTCCTCGACCCGCAGATCACCGACCACCCCGCCGAGGCGCGGCCCGGCGCCGTGCCCGAGATCCACGCCGGCGTCAGCTACACCCGCGGCAACCAGAACGACACCGGCTTCCTGCTGCACGAGGCCGCGCACGTGGCGTTCTTCGGCCACCCGGACGACCGCCCGTGGTGGCTGGAGGAGGGGCTGGCGGACTGGGTGCGCTACTACAACTTCCAGCCCGGCACCGTCCACCCGCTCGCCCCGGGCGACCGGTACGACAGCGGCTACAGCGCCACCGCCCGGTTCATCGACCACGTCGCCAAGACCTACCGGCGGCCCGACCTGCCGTACCTGCTGAACACCAGGAACTACGGCTCCGGCCAGATCTGGGTCCAGCTCACCGGGAAGACCGCCGACCAGCTCTGGAACGAGATGCCCAAGTAGGCCGATGCCCGAGTAGGCCAGAACCGCCCCCGGCCCGTCGACGGGCCGGGGGCCTCCTGGTCCTGCCTACGCCCCGCTGTGCCGGAGCATGGACTCCCGCTCCACCACCTTGACCCGCTCCCGCCCCTCCGCCTCGCCCAACGCGCGCTCGTGGGCGTCGAGTTCGTACCAGCCCTGCCAGGTGGTGAACCGCACCCCGCGCTCCCGCAGGTGGCCGACGACCGCCTCCGGGTCGGGCTCGACGGCGCCGGGCAGCCGGCCCTCGGTGTGGTCGGCGAGCAGGCAGGCGACGGTCTCGTTGGCGTCGCCCTTGGTGTGCCCGATGAGGCCGACCGGCCCGCGCTTGATCCAGCCGGTCACGTACACCGCGTCCAGGTGCGAGCCGTCCGCCGCGAGCACCCGGCCGGCCGCGTTCGGCACGGTGCCGGAGACCGGGTCGAACGGCAGCTTGGGCAGCTCGTCGGAGTAGTAGCCGATCGCCCGGTAGACCGACCGGACGTCCCAGTCGGTGAACCGCCCGGTGCCGCGGACGTTGCCGGTGCCGTCGAGCTCGGTGCGCTCGGTGCGCAGGCCGCTCACCTTGCCGTCCTCGCCGAGCACCTCCACCGGGGACTCGAAGAAGTGCAGGTAGAGGCGGTGCGGGCGGTCGCCGACGTCCCGGATGGCCCAGTTCTCGATGGTCGAGGCGACCATGTCGACGTGCTTGGCGGCGCGCCGCTCGGCGATCGAGCCGTCGTCGTAGTCGATGTCCTCGGGGGCGACGATCACCTCGATGTTCGGCGAGTGGTCGAGCTCGCGCAGCTCCATCGGGCTGAACTTGGCCTGGGCGGGGCCGCGGCGGGCGAAGACGTGCACCTCCAGAGCCCGGTTGCGCTTGAGGCCCTCGTACACGTTCGGCGGGATCTCGGTGGGCAGCAGCTCGTCGGCGGTCTTGGCGAGGATGCGGGCCACGTCGAGGGCGACGTTTCCGGCGCCGAGCACGGCGACCTTCTCGGCCTCCAGCGGCCAGGTGCGCGGCACGTCGGGGTGGCCGTCGTACCAGGAGACGAAGTCGGCGGCGCCGTACGAGCCGTCGAGGCCGATGCCGGGGACGTCGAGCGCGCGGTCGGCCATCGCGCCGGTGGAGAAGACCACGGCGTCGTAGAACCGGTGCAGGTCGTCCAGGGCGACGTCGCCGGGGTAGTCGACGTTGCCGAACAGCCGGACCTGCGGCTTGTCCAGCACCTTGTGGAGCGCGGTGACGATGCCCTTGATCCGCGGGTGGTCGGGCGCGACGCCGTACCGGATCAGCCCGAACGGCGCGGGCATCCGCTCGAAGAGGTCGATGGAGACCCCGGGCTGCTGGGCGGCCTCGGACTTCAGCAGGGCGTCGGCGGCGTATATGCCGGCGGGGCCGGCGCCGACGATCGCGACGCGGATCGGGCGGGTCATGTCTGGCGATCCTCCGGGCGTAGACGAACGAAACGGGACGGAGCGGGGCTGAGCAAGGCGGAGCAGAACCGAGCAGGGCGGAGCAACGCCACCAGGATGGAGGGGCGAGGGTGACCCACGTCCACCCAACCCTGCCGGACCTTGCCACTGTAGGCGGTGCCGATCTATGAGGTCATAGAGCGAACCTATGCCCGATCCGGGAACAACCACCCACCTCGCCCACGGGACCCCGGGCAACCGCCCCGGGGCCCCGCGCGGCCAACGCCTCAGTGCCGGGCTCAGTGCCGACTCAGTGCCGGTTCTGCACCGCCGGGTCGGTGAACCCGACGGCGAACACGGTGCGCAGCGAGGCCGTCGTGCTCCCGGCGTAGTTCTTGCAGACGCCGGAGTCGTCGGCGCCGACGGCGAAGTGCTTGTCGCCCTTGGCCCGGCAGATGCCCTCCGTCAGGCCCCACAGCTCATTGACCTGGTCGGCCCCCAGCTTGGGCCAGTAGCTGAGCGCCTGGGGCGAGCCGGCGGCCCAGTTGCCGCCCCAGGCGGTCTCGCTGCCGCAGCCGGTGACCGGGCGGGTGTCGCCGGTCCAGGTGTGCGAGAGCACGGCCGGCTTGGTGCCGCACCCCTTGGAGAACGCGAAGTTGACCACCCCCTGCGCGTCCGTCCAGGTCATGCCGCCCTGGAGGCCCCGGTAGCCGGGGGTGGTGAAGGCGTCCTGGACGACGGTGCGGTCCGCGGAGGTGGCGAGCAGGCCGGGGTCGGTGGCCGAGCCCGCCGGGTTGAGCCGGTAGCGGACCACGCGGGAGCCGTAGGTGTCGCCGTACCACTCGCCGGTGACCAGCTTGAAGGTGGAGCCGCCGCCGGTCTTGTCCAGGGCGAGCCAGGAGAAGCAGAGCGAGGCCGGGTCGATCGGCGCGTCGGCGGCGCAGCTCGGCGCCCGCCTCGCCTGGAAGTAGCGGTGCGTCTCGGGCAGCACGTACGGGTAGCCGCAGGCGCTGGACTTCCCGCCGTTCATGCCGACGGTGGCGACGCCGGAGCCGTAGGTGTCGACCTTGGCGAGCTTGTTGAGGTCGAAGACCCGGATGCCGTTGGCGGTGTCGGTGACGTACAGGTAGTTGGCGTACCAGGCGATGCCGCCGCCGTGGCCGGTGACGAACGAGAAGTCGGCGGCCGAGCCGGAGGTGCTGGTGGGCTCGGTCAGCAGGACGTGCCGGTACTTCTGGGTGGTCCGGTCGATCAGGGTGAGCTTGAGCAGGTTGTTCGTCTTGCAGCCGGTGGTGACCGGGTCGTCGTCGTACGTCGTGTAGTGCCAGGCGACCGCGGTGACGCTGCGGCCCTGGATCGCGCCGTCGCCGCCGTCGGCCGTGCCGGTGGTGCTGAGGCCCTGCGGGAACCAGTGCTGGGTGGTGTCGTCGCCGTGGGCGCTGGACCAGCACCAGGCGGTCTTCTTCTCGACGTCGGCGGGCGGCAGGCCGGCGGGCGGCAGGCCGGCCGGCTCCAGGCCGGTGCAGGGGCGCATCTGCCGGAGGTTGAGCCAATCGTCCGTCTGGCCCGCGGAGTTGACGGTGTAGTCGGTGGTGACGACGTCCGTCAGGTCGGCGTGCTTGGTGAGGTACCGGTTGTAGAGGTTGGCGGTGGCCGCCGTGTAGTCGGTGTCGGTCAGCCGGAACTGGTCCGCACCGGGGGTGAGCGACCGGACCACGGGCGCGTCGACGGCGGCCGCGGGGCCCGTCGCCGGTCCGGCCAGCACGGCGGTGCAGGCGGCGGCCAGGGCGGCGAGGGCCGCCTTCCACCGTAAGGCGCGGGCTCGTGCCATGGGGGTTCTCCTTGCGCGTGATCGGCTACAGCGGGCAGATGATCGCACGGGTGCGCGCTGGCAGGTACACATCGCACCCAACCTGCACAGCACCCCCGAAACTCCGGCCCGAGCAGCTCCGGCCCGAGCAGCTCCGGCCCGAGGCCGCGTCAATCCGACGAGACCGGATGCCCTTTCGGGCAGCGGCGCCGGCCGGAAGGGGCACCCGCCTCCACCGGCTCGACGGACCGTCACGCCGGCCGACGGACCGCCACCCCACCCCGGCGGGAGGAGGGTTGACACCGCAAGTTGGTCTAGTCCACCGTAGGGGCACACCCGTTTGACGAGGCCGGAACCGCTGTCGGCACTCCTTGTCGGACGAGCAATCCACCCTCCCCTCACTCCCCACCAGGGCCTCCGGGCCCCGCTCGGCCATGCCCCGCGGCCCCGTCCCCTGCGTCCGGGCGGCCCGGGCACCCCGGCCACCGACCGACCCGACGTCCCGACCCGACCTTGGAGTGACGTGATGCCGAAGCCCGACGGATACCTGTACCGAGCCGCTTCGGAGCGCCCCTACTTCAGCCACGACGGCGAGTCCTACCTCGCCGCCACCGCGCTGAGGGACCTCGACAAGCAGCGCCCGCTGCGCGTGCTGTCCGAGGAGCAGTTCGCCTTCTGGCGGACCTACGGCTATGTCGTCGTGCCGGCGGCGATCTCCGCCGACGCCGCCCGCGCGCTGCTCGACTTCGCCTGGGAGTTCCAGGGCCTCGACCCCGATCGGCCCGAAACCTGGTACGAGGAGCGGGAGTTCCGGGACGAGCTGGACCGGCACCTGCACATCTACGGCTTCGTCGAGGCCTACCAGCACCAGCTCCTCTGGGACAGCCGGCAGGCCCGCCGGGTCTACGACGCCTTCGTCGACGTCTGGGACTGCGAGGAGCTCTGGGTCACCCTCGACCGGCTCAACCTCAACCCGCCGAACGTGAAGAACCGTGACCGCGCGCTGATCGAGCCCACCGACGAGGGCTTCGACATCGAGCTGCACTGGGACGTCGACTCCACCGCCGGGATGCTGCCGCAGCGCGTCCAGGGGATCATCGCGCTCAACGACACCGAGCCGGACCACGGCGGCTTCCAGTGCAACCCCGAGCTGTTCCGCCGGTTCAACAGCTGGCAGGCCGCCCAGCCGGCCGACCGCGACCCCATCCGCCCGGCCGTCGACCGCGCCGAGTTCCCGGTCGTGCGGCCGGAGTTGAAGGCCGGCGACCTGCTGATCTGGAACGGCATGCTGGCCCACGGCGTGGCCGCCAACACCTCGGCGAGCGGCGTGCGCTCCGTCCAGTACCTGTCGATGATGCCCGCGCTGGAGGAGCACACGGCGCTCCGCGAGTCGCGCGTGCACTCCTGGCGCCACCTCTCCACCCCGACCTGGAACGGCACCCTGGTCGGCGACCACCGCGAGCACGAGTCGCTGCGCTACGGCCCGGCCGAACTCACCGGCCTCGGCGCCCGACTGCTCGGCCTGGAGTCCTGGCACCCGACCGGCGACAGCACGGACACCGCCACCAACTCCCCCGCCCGGGACGGCGGGGCATGACCGCGGACCTCGCCACGCACGGCGTCTGCCTCGCCCTGCCCACCAACCGGCCCTGTGCCCCGGCCATCGCCGACGTCGGCGCCGAAGCCGCCTGGGCCGCCCGGGAGTTCGGCGTCCAGGTGCACCTGCTGATCCTCGACTCGGCGGACGCCGCGACCCGCGAGGAGCACGCCAAGGCCGTCGCCGACCTGCCCGCCGCCCCCGGCGTCCTCGTCCACCACCTCGACGAGGAGCAGCAACGCGCCTTCCTGCGCACGGTGATCGACCGCGCCCACGCCGACGCCCCGGCCACGGCGGCCGACCGGCTCCTCGACCTGCTGCTGCCGGACGCCGTGTCCTACGGCGCCTGCACCAACCGGGCGTTCCTGCTCGCCGCCGCGCTCGGCTGCTCCTCCCTGCACCGCCGCGACTCCGACAGCACCTACCAACTGCTGGACGGCGAACCGGTGTTCCCGATCCACCACGAGCTGCGGTCGATCGGCCGGCGCGCCGCCGACGCCGCGTCCGGCGTCACCCACCACGCCCTCGACCCGGCCCACGCGCAGAAGCCGGTCGCCCTGGTCGGCAGCTCCTTCATCGGCGAACTCTCCGTCGACCTCGGGGAGATCCGCGCGCTGGACCCGGCGGTCTACGAGGAGGTCGTGGGCCTCTGGGCGCCCACCGGCCACACCGCCGAACAGCGCCGCGAACTCGTCGCGGACTCCTTCGTCGGCGCCGGCACCAACCCGTTCACCCACGACCGCGCGGTGCTCGACCTGCCCGACATCTGGCGGATCGACATGTGCAACATCGCGCTGGACCGCGAGGTGTACGAGCGGGTGCCGCTGCCGCCGGCCACCGACACCATCGGCAGCGACTACTTCCTGCACCACCTGGTGCTCAACGCCGCACTGCCCGGGGTCACCCACAACCGCGACATCGTCAACCACTACACCTCCGAGCGGCGCAGCGACGCCGGGTTCCCGGCCTACCAGCTGCGGTTCACCAAGTTCCTGCTGTCGATGCTGTACCTCCACCCGGTGTACGCCGCGCTGGAGGCGGCCGGCGGGGCGCTGCTCGACGAGGACCACCACCTCCGCCCCGAGCTGGTCGCCGGGTTCGCCCGCGCCGCGGCCGGTACGGACCGGGCGGAGAACCGCCGCCGACTGGACGTCCTCGACCGGGCCTACCGCCGACTCGGCGGCCGTTACACGGAGTTCGCCGATCGCCTGCTGCCGCTGCGGGAGCGGCTGCTGGACGAGGCGCAGGCCGACATCGAGGCCTTCGCGCTGCTCGTCGATGCCTGGGGCCCGCTGGTCCGCGCCGCCCGCACCACCGCCCCTCCGACGGCCGCTCCCGCCGCCAGCCGCTCCGAGAGACCCGCCCGGCCCGCCGTCGGGAGACCCGACCATGCCTGACCACGGACGCCTGCGCGCCGCCCTGGCCGCCGCCGAGGACGACCGGATCATCTACGACCTCGACGGCATCGAGGCCCAGTACGACGCCCTGCTGCGCGAACTGCCGGGCATCGAAGTCCGGTTCGCGATGAAGGCCTGCCCGGTGGACGAGGTGCTCGACTGCCTGGCCGCCCGGGGCGCCGGCTTCGACGCGGCCGGCCCGCAGGAGATCGCCCAGGCGCTGCGCACCGGCGTACCGGTCGAGCGGATCCACTACGGCAACACCGTCAAGTCCGACCGCCAGATCGCCGAGGCGTACCGGCTCGGCGTGCGCGACTTCGCCACCGACAGCCTGGCCGACGTCGCCGCGCTCGCCGAACACGCCCCGGGCGCCCGGGTGTTCTGCCGCCTCGCGACCACCGGCGAGGGCGCGCTCTGGGGCCTGAGCCGCAAGTTCGGCTGCTCGCCCGAGGACGCCGTCCGGGTGCTCGAAGCGACGCGGGACGCCGGGCTCGTCCCGGCCGGCCTCTCGGTGCACGTCGGCTCCCAGCAACTCACCTCCGAGGCCTGGCAGCACGCCCTGGAGACGCTCGCCTCGGTGATCGAGGAGGCCAACCGGCGCGGCATCCTGCTGGACCACGTCAACCTCGGCGGCGGCCTGCCCGCGCTCGGCGTCCTCGACCGGCGCGGGGAGCCGCTCCACCCGCCGGTCGACAAGATGTTCGCGGTGATCCGGGAGGGCATGCAGCGCCTGGGCGAACTCTCCGCCGCGCCGCTCGGCTTCCTCCTGGAGCCGGGCCGCCACCTGGTCGCCGACCACGGCGCGATCCGCGCCCACATCGCCCGACTGACGGACCGTCAACAGCTCGACGGTGAACGGACGCACTGGCTCTACCTGAGCTGCGGCAAGTTCAACGGCCTGTACGAGATGGACGAGCTGCGCTACCGGCTGGAGTTCCCCACCCACCCCGACGCGGTGACCGTGCCCGCCGTGGTCGCCGGGCCCAGCTGCGACAGCGACGACGCCTTCGCCGACGAGGGCGCCGGTGTGCCCGTCCCCCGGGACGCCGCCTCGGGCGACCCGGTCTGGATCCTCTCCTGCGGCGCCTACGCCGCCGCCTACACCACGCGGGGGTTCAACGGCTTCCCGCCGCTCCCCTACAGCTGCGTCCGGGCGGACCGTCCGTCCGGCGGACCTGGCCCCGAGGGAGAGCCGCAGTAGATGTCCGCGTACCCCACCATCACGGCCCACTCCGCCCTTATCGACGACGACCTCCTCGTCCGCCCCCTCACCGAGCACGACTGGGCCGAGGTGGTCCCCCTGGAGGCCCGCGCCTACACCGAGAGCGGCCTCTCCGAGGGCGGCGAGGCGCTGCGCTCGCGCCACCGGGCCGCGCCCGACTGCTGCTACGCGGTGGAACACAAGGGCGAGTTCGGCGGCTACCTGCTCGCCCTGCCCTACCCGCTCGGCCACTGCCCCGACCTCAGCCGGGCCGAGAACCGGGCCGAGAACCCGGCCGAGAACCGGGCCGAGAACCC
Organism: Kitasatospora misakiensis; assembly: GCF_042656005.1. Lineage (NCBI taxonomy): Bacteria > Bacillati > Actinomycetota > Actinomycetes > Kitasatosporales > Streptomycetaceae > Kitasatospora > Kitasatospora misakiensis. Next base: position 71,332 of record NZ_JBHSOF010000008.1, read on the forward strand.
GACCGGCCGCGCGTCCACCAACCTGCACGCCCACGACCTGGTCGTCACCGAGCGGCTGCGCGGCCGAGGCCTGGCCCCGCGGCTGCTGACCTTCCTCGCCGACACCGCCCGCGCCCGCGGCTACGCCACCATCTCCCTGGTCGCCGTCCGCGGCAGCGAGGTCCTGTGGGCCCCGCTCGGCTACCGCCCCCACCCCGAGGTGCGGCTGCCCGCGAGCTACGGCAAGCAGGCCGTCTACATGGCGATGCCCCTGCACCCCTGACGCCCTTCCCCCCTTCCTCCCCACCCACGAACCCCCCACCAACGAATCGGGCTGATGCACATGCTCCGCGTGCGCGACGACTTCCTGCGAGCGCACCTGGCCATCGCAGCGCTGTTCTGCTTCCTCGGCTTCCAGTACGCGACCTGGGTCTCCCGCCTGCCCGCCCTCAAGACCCGGTTCGAGCTGAGCGACGGCCGGATCGGCCTGCTGCTGATGGCGTCCGGCATCGGAGCCGCCGCCTCCTTCCCGCTCGTCGCCACGATGATGAAGCGGTACGGCTCGCGCACCCTCGCCACGGTCTCCGCGCTCGTCCTCGGCCTCGTCCTGGCCGGCTTCACCCTCGCCCCGAACTTCCCCGTGCTGCTGCTGGTGGCCGCGCTCGACGGCGTCGCGGTCGGCTTCCTGAACGTCGCGATGAACGCCCAGGGCACCGCGCTGGAGGTCCGCTTCGGGCGCACCGCGATGTCCAGGCTGCACGCCACCTTCAGTGCCGGCCTGGGTCTGGCCGCCCTGCTCGCCTCCGGCGTGAACGTCGTCACCACCGCGCTGTCCGCGCACTTCGCGATCGCCTCCGGCGTCCTCGCGCTGCTGCTCCTCCTCGCCCAGACCGGCATGCTGGCGGACGAGCCGGAGGCCGCCGCCAGCACGGAGCCCGCCGGGGCCGGCCGCCCGAAGCGCCGCGGCATCCCGCTCCCCTCCCGGATCACCGTCTGGATGGGCCTCGCGATGGTCTTCGGCACCATCACCGAGGGCGCCATGAACGACTGGTCCGCCCTCTACCTGAAGAACGTCGCCCACGCCTCGCCCCAGCTGGCCCCGATGGGCATCGCCGTCATCTCGGTGATGATGGTGCTCGCCCGGCTGTTCGCCGACGGCTGGCGCACCCGCTTCGGCGACGGCCGGATCGTCCGCGTCGGCAGCACGGTGGCCGGGCTCGGCCTGGCGCTCGCCCTGCTGGTCGGCGGTGTCGTCCCGGCCCTGATCGGCTTCGCCTGCGTCGGCCTGGGCGTCGCCGCCGTCACCCCGTGCGTCTACGTCGCCGCCGCCCGGCAGGGCTCCGACGCGCTCGCGCTGGTCGCCGCCACCGGCACCACCGGCCTGCTCGCCGGCCCGGCCGTGATCGGCTTCGTCGCCAGCGCCACCGGCCTGGTCTGGGGCATGGGCGTGGTCGCGGCCTCGGCGCTGGTCGTCGCGCTCTGCGCCACCCGGATCGCCTGGCCCGCCCTCGCACCCGCAGCGGCACCCGCACCCGCCGACGCCGTCCTCCACGAGGCCTGAGCGACCCGCCCCGGCCTCTGACACCGGGGCCGGGGCCGGGCCGGGGCCGGTGAAAACCCTTCGCCCACCCGCCGCCCCGCGAACTACGCTCGCCGGATGACCACCCGCACCTTCCGCATCACCGTCCGCGGCGCCTTCGACGGCCTCACCCCCGAGCAGCACGCCGAGTTGCAGTCCCGGGCGGCCGAGCACGACATCCTCTTCGCCGCCTTCACCCCCGAGGGCCACCTCAGCTACGACCTGAACGCCCGCGCGGTCTTCACCTTCCGCTACCAGGACACCGGCGAGGCGGAGGAGGACATCCTCGACGCCACCGAGCGCGCCGAGCAGTCCGCGCGCGGCTGGCTCGACGCACGCGGCTACGGCTACAAGAACCTCCGTTCCCAGGCCGAGGACCTCTCCCAGGCCCCGCTCGGCAAGCGACAGCGCCGAGCGGCCGCGCGCGAGCTCTGAACCCGCCGGACGCGACACCACCGCGGCGGTGTCCGGATCGTTCAAGACCACCGCCGCGGGGCCGCCTACGGTCGAGCCATGACCCGCACCGCACGCCTCACCGACACCCGGCTCGACGGCGCCGCCGCGTTCCTCTGGACCTCCGGCCGCGTCCTCGAACAACGGCGCTTCGCCCACCTGTTCGGCGGCGAGAGCGACCCCGTCGGCGTCCTCGCCGCACTCGACGCCCACCGCTCCACCGACGGCGGCTACGCCTACGGCCTCGAACCGGATGTGCGCGGGCCCGCCGCCCAGCCCATCGCCATGCCGACCGCGCTGCTCGTCCTGGAGGAGGCCGGGGCACTGGACGAGGCCCGCGCCCGGAGCGTCTGCGACTGGCTGGCGGCGGTCGCCGCACCCGACGGCGGCGTGCCCGTCGTCCTGCCGAGCCTGCGGCCCTACCCGCACCCGCCGTTCGTACCGGTACCCGAAGAGGGCGAACCGCCCATCGGCGCACTGCTGTCCACCGGCCAGATCGTCGCCCCGCTGCTCCGCCGAGGCATCGTCCACCCGTGGCTCACCGCCGCCACCGCCTTCTGCCGCACCGCCGTCGAGAACCTCCGCGAGACCCACCCGTACGAGGCGGGCGCCGCGATCCGCTTCCTCGACGCCGCCCCGGACACCGCCTGGGCTCGACGGGAAGCGGCCCGGCTGGGCGAACTCGTCCGCGAGCAGCGGATCGTGCTGCTCGACCCGGACCGGCCCGAGGAGGCCCGACTCTCCCCCGGCTACGCACCGGGCGAGTACCACCTGCCGCACGACTACGCCCGCCGACCGGACAGCCTGGCGCGCGCCTGGTTCACCGACGCCGAACTCGCCCGCGGCCTCGACCACCTCGCCACCGAGCAGCAGCCGGACGGCGGCTGGCCGATCCACTGGGCACGCTGGTCCGCGTCCACCGAGTCCGAGGCCCGCCCCGGCGTCACCCTCCAGGCGCTGCTCACCCTCCGCGCCTACGACGCCCCCGGGGGCGTCTGACCGGGCCCCGCGGCCGCCCGGCCCAGCAGAACCGTCAGCGACACCCCGACACCGGCGCACCTCCCTCGTGAGGTGCGCCTGGTCGGCGTACCCGACCCACGCCGCCACCTCCGCCGGCCCACACACCCCGGCGCGCCGCTCCCCGCCCCACTCCCCTCCCCGCTCCACAAGCCCCTCCGCGCGCCGCCCCGCACGCCGCCCCGCCACCGCCGCAGGCCCATTGGTATGTACCACCGTCCGATGATCCGGACCGACCGTCACCACTTCGGCGCCCCCGCCGCCGGGCCGGGGGGTCACGCGGGGGCGTCGCCCGGGCGGCGCGCGGGGAGCCCGGGCAGCTCGCCGGGCCGGCTCGGCCGGCGTGCGCCGCAAGTCGGACGAAAGGTCGGCACACGGCCTCCTTGGCAGGCCATCACCAACATGTCATTGTCAATCATCACGTCAGATCCTTCACTCCAAAGGGGAGTTGTCACGATCGACGGTAGATGCCGAGTCGTCATGCGCTCCCACGAAACCCTGGTCAGCACCACTTCCACGTCTGGTCATCCACGCCCCCCACCATCCCCCCACCCCAGCCGACCGACCACCAGCGGAGAACTCCATGCCGGACCTCGATCTCAACCTGCTCGTCGCCCTGGACGCCCTGCTGGAGGAGGGCAGCGTGACAGGTGCCGCCGAGCGGCTGCACACCTCGGCCCCGGCGATGAGCCGCACGCTCGGGCGGCTGCGCCGGGTGCTCGGCGATCCGCTGCTGGTCCGGGCCGGCCGCGGGCTGGTCCCCACACCGCGCGCGGTGGAACTGCGGGCGGAGGTCCGGGCGCTGGTCAGCCGGGGCCAGGCACTCCTGGTGCCGCGCGCCGCCGCCGAACCCGCCGAACTCAACCGCCGGTTCACCCTGCAGACCGGTGACGTCCTGCTGACCACCATCGGCGCGACCCTGGTGGAGACGGTCCGCGCCCAGGCGCCGGCCGTGACCCTGCGCTTCCTCGGCGACCACCTGGAGGGCACCAGTGCGATGCGCGACGGTGTGATCGACCTGGAGGTCGGGGTGACGGAGCACCTCGACCCCGAGACCCGCACCGAACCGCTCACCACCACCGGCCTGGTGGGGATCGCCCGCACCGGGCACCCGCTGACCAACGGCACGCCGCCCACCGCCGAGCAGTTCGCCGCCGCCGACCACCTCGCGGTCTCCCGCCACGGCCGCGGCCCGGGCCCGGTCGACCAGCGGCTCGCCGATCTCGGCCTCTCCCGGCGGGTGGTGGCCAGCGTGCCGAGCTACCCGGCGGCCCTCTTCCTGCTGCGCGACAGCGAGTTGGTCGGCCTGGCTCCGGCCCGGCTCGGCACGCCGGCGGCCGAGGCGCTCGGCCTGAGCACCTTCCCCCTGCCGGTGAACCTGCCCGAGGTGGTGCTGAGCATGGCCTGGCACCCGCGCAACGACCAGGACGCGGGCCACCGCTGGCTGCGCGAGCTGGTCCGCGGTGTCGTCACCGCCCGCGCCGGCAAGCCCGCCCTACCGGCCCGGCGCCAGGCCGAACCGCTTCCCGCCGCCAACCACCCCGCCCTCAGCGCCCATTGACGCCAAGGGTCCGTCTTCAAGCCCCCGCGCACCCCGACACAACACGGGCCGCCGGAGCACACGCCCCGGCGGCCCGAAGCACCGTTACGCCGTGCGGCGCAGCAGCGCCAGGTACATCGCGTCCGTCCCGTGCAGGTGGGGCCAGAGCTGGACGTCGGGACCGTCGCCGAGGGACGGGACGCCGGGCAGCAGCGGCCGCGCGTCGATCCACTCGACGCGCCCGCCCTCCGTCCGCAGCACGTCGTCCACCACCGCGCGGGTCTCCGCGAGGTGCGGCGAACAGGTCGCGTAGCCGACCACGCCGCCGACCCGGGTGGCCTCGACGGCCGAGCGCAGCAGGTCCCGCTGGAGCGGCCCGAAGGCGGCGACGTCCTCGGGCCGGCGGCGCCAGCGGGCCTCCGGCCGGCGGCGCAGGGCGCCGAGCCCGGAGCAGGGCACGTCGACGAGCACCCGGTCGAAGCCGCCGGACTTCCAGGCCGGCCGGGTGCCGTCGGCGGCGATCACGGTGTACGGGCCGGGGTTGCCCGCCAGGGCGCGGGCGACCAGCCGGGCCCGGTGCGGCTGCTTCTCGCTGGCGACCAGCGCCGCGCCGCGCTCCGCGGCGAGCGCGGCGAGCAGCGCGGCCTTGCCGCCGGGGCCGGCGCAGCCGTCGAGCCAGAGCCGGTCGGGGCCGTCCAGCGGCGCGGCGGCGAGGGCGAGGGCGACCAGCTGGCTGCCCTCGTCCTGGACGCCGGCCCGGTTCTCCTGCACCGCCGCGACGGAGCCCGGGTCGCCGCCTTCGGCGAGCCGCAGCGCGAACGGGGACCAGCGGCCCGGTTCGGCCTCCGGCAGGGCCTCGGCCAGCTCCTCGACGGTGGCCCGGCCGGGGCGGGCGATCAGGGTGACCTCGGGGCGCCCGTTGTCGGCGCGGAGCAGTTCCTCGACGGCGGCGCGGCCGGCGGCCTCGGGCTGCCAGCGGCCGAGCGAGTCCCAGAGCGCGGCGACCACCCAGCGCGGGTGGGAGTGCACGACGGCGAGGTGGTCCTCGGCGTCCTTCTCGTACGGCGGGGCGACCCGCTCGATCCACGCGTCCAGGTCGTGGGCGCTGATCCGGCGCAGCACGGCGTTGACGAACTTGGCCTTGCCGTCGCCGAGCACGACCCGGGCGAGTTCGACGGTGGCCGAGACGGCGGCGTGGCTGGGGATGCGGGTGGTGAGCAACTGGTGGGCGCCGAGCGAGAGGACGTCGAGGACCGGCGGGTCGACCTTGCTGAGCGGGCGGTCGATGCAGGCGGCGATGACCGCGTCGTAGGTGCCCTGGAGCCGGAGGGTGCCGTAGACCAGCTCGGTGGCGAGCGCGGCGTCGCGCCGGTCCATGCCCTTCTGCTCGGCCTCGCGGAGCAGCGAGGGCAGGATGAGGTTGGCGTAGGCGTCGCGCTCGTCGACGGCCCGCAGGGCGCGGAAGGCGACGATCCGGGCGGGGTCCTTCTTCGGGCGCCGGTGCGGCCTCGGCGCGCGCTTCCCGCCGGGACCGCCAGGGCCACCGGAACTGCCGGAACGACCGTGGGTACTGCTGGGCGTGCTCATGGGATGTGCCTCAAAGTGCTGCGGGGGCTATTTCTGGATCTCTCGAACAGTAACGCGAAACGCGACGCGACTCAGCTCGCGCCCGAGCCCTCACCGGCGCGCTCGCCCAGGCGCTCGCCGGACTCGATGCGCGCGCCGCGCGCCCAGTCCGCCGCCCGCATGGCCTTCTTGCCCTGCGGCCGCACCTCGCCCAGCTCGACCTCGTGGCTGCCGGTGCCGACCCGCACGCTGTTCTTGCCGACGGCCAGCTCGCCCGGCGCGAGCCCGGCGGAGTCCGGCAGCAGGGCGACCGGTCCGGTGATCTTGAGCCGCTCACCGCGGAACTCGGTCCAGGCGCCGGGGGCGGGCGCGCAGCCGCGCACCACCCGGTCGACCCGCAGGGCGGGCGCGGTCCAGTCGATCCGGGCGTCCTCGACGCTGATCTTCGGGGCGAGGGTGATGCCCTCGGCGGGCTGCGGGACGGCGTGCAGGCTGCCGTCGGCGATGCCGTCCATGGTGGCGGCGAGCAGCCGGGCGCCGGAGTGGGCGAGCCGGTCGAGCAGGTCCCCGCTGGTGTCGGCGGGGCGGACCTCCTCGGTGATCACGCCGTAGACCGGGCCGGAGTCGAGGCCCTGCTCGATCAGGAAGGTGGACGCGCCGGTGACCTCGTCGCCGGCCATCACCGCGTGCTGGACGGGAGCGGCACCGCGCCAGGCGGGGAGCAGCGAGAAGTGCAGGTTGACCCAGCCGTGCTTCGGGATCTCCAGGGTGCCGGGGCGCAGCAGCGCGCCGTAGGCGACGACCGGGCAGCAGTCGGGGGCGAGCTCGGTGAGCCGGGCGACGAAGTCGGGGTCGCTCGGCTTCGCCGGCTTGAGGACCTCGATCCCGGCCTCCTCGGCGCGCTGGGCGACGGGGCTGGCGACGAGCTTGCGACCGCGGCCGGAGGGGGCGTCGGGGCGGGTGACCACCGCGACGACCTCGTGCCGGTCGGAGGCGAGCAGGGCGTCCAGGGCGGGAACGGCGACCTCGGGGGTGCCGGCGAACACGAGGCGCATCAAGTGCCTTTCTGCAGTGCGGAGTTGACGTAAGTTCGGAGTTGACGCAGGACGGCGTCGACGTCGGCCGGCGGGCCGCTCAGCGCGCCGCGCCGAAGGTGCTGTGCGGGGAGACCTTGACCACCGGCGCGGGGCCCGAACCCCAGTCCGATTCCCGTATCGCCCTGAGCGCGGCCTTCCGCTGCCCGGTGTCGAGGCGGTCGATGAAGATGATTCCGTCGAGGTGGTCGGTCTCGTGCTGGATGCAGCGGGCGAGCAGTTGGGTGCCCTCGACGGTGACCGGGTCGCCGTACATGTTGAAGCCCCGGGCGACCACGCCGTACGCGCGCCGGGTGTCGTAGCGCAGGCCCGGCAGCGACAGACAGCCCTCGGGGCCCTCCTGCTCCTCCTCGCTGAGCGACAGGTCCGGGTTGATCAGGTGCCCGGTGACGCCGTCCACGTGATAGGTGAACACCCGTAGGGAGACGCCGAGTTGGGGTGCGGCCAGACCGGCGCCGGGGGCGTCGAGCATGGTGTCCGTGAGGTCCGCGACGAGGGTGCGGAGCTCCTTGTCGAAGGTGGTGACGGGCTGGGCGGTGGCGCGCAGGACGGGGTCTCCGAAGATGCGGATCGGCTGGATCGCCACGGGTGCGGGCTCCTGTCCGTCGGGGTGCGGGCTGCTGGCAACGAGCGGTCCGGGCGGCGGGCGCGCGGCCGTCGGCAAGTCTATGCAATCCGCTCGCACGGGGTTCTGGCATATCCCGGTCACCCCGCCTGCGTGACCCCGGCGGCCGTCCGGCGTTGGTCAAGGGGGATTGACCGGGGCCGGAGCGCGCGGCAAGGGCGTTCCGGTCGAGCCGAACCGTACGGAAGGTGGCACGTAGGCCATGGCCGAGCAGATCAATCACGACGCCCGGGCGCGGGCGAGCCTGCACCTGCTGGTGCGGGACATCGAGCGGGTGAGGCGCCAGGTCGACGCGCTGCGGACACTCACCGCCCAGTTGGGCAACGTCTACCGGCCGCGTCGCCCGAGCACCTCGGCGGGCTTCGTGGTGTACGGGCGGGCTCCCGCGCCGACGGTGCGGCTGGCGCAGGAGCTGCGCGAGAGCGTCGAGACGCTGGTGGCGGCGGCGGTCGAGTTCGACCGCGCGCTGGGCTTCTCCTGGGACTCGGTGGGCTCGGCCCTCGGGGTGACCAAGCAGGCGGTGCACCGCCGGTACGGGATGCGCCGGCCGACCAGCGAGCTGCTGGCGGCGGGCGGCGCGGTGCCGAACCCGACCCGCCCGGACCGCTCCGAGGAGCTCCCGGGCCACCCCGGGGCCCACCCGACGGCCCACCCGGCGGCGCTCCCCGCCGCCCACACGCCGTCGCACCCCGCCGCGGCCCACACGCCGTCCCACACGCCGGAGCGCGACCGCTCCCCCGCGCCGACCGGCCTGGCCACGACCGTCCCGGCCGCCCGCCAGGGCGGCCTGGACCACACCGCCCTGGACCGCACCGCCCTGGACCGCACCGCCCTGGACCGCGGCACCCTCGACCGCTCCGGCGTCCCGCTGCGCAGCTGACACACCACCCGGACGCCGGGTGAGGGCCGCGGGTACGAGCACCGCGCCCCTCACCGGCCGTCCGGCCCCGCCTGACCCGCCGCACCGCACCCGCCGGACCAGAACCCGCCGGACCCGCGCTCAGCCGATGTCCGTCGGATCGATCCGCACCTTCACCGCCTCCGGCGTCCGCAACGCGATCCGCGCGATCTGCGCCGCCTTCAGCGCCGCCGCCAGCGCCGCCCCCTGCCCGGGCGGCACCCGCAGCAGCGCGCGCTCCTGCTCCTCCCCGCGCAGCGCCGCCACCGGCACCGGCCCCAGCACGTCCGCGTCCTGCGGCAGCCGGACCAGGTTCAGCAGGTCCGCCACCGCCGCCGGGCTGCCGGTCACCGAGGCCATCCGGGCGACCGGCGGGAAGTGCAGCTGGGCCCGCTCGTCGAGCTCCAGCCCGGCGTGCCCGAGCGGGTCCCAGCGCACCAGCGCCTGCACCGGCCGCGCGGTCGGCTCGGCGACCACCACCACCGTCCCGCCCTCGCCGGCCGACCGGACCAGCGCGGCGGCGGCCAGCCAGAGCCGCAGCGCCTCCTCCCCGGACCGCAGGTCAGGGCGGCTCAGCAGCGCCCAGCCGTCCAGCAGCAGCGCCGCCGCGTACCCGCCGCCGCCGTCGACGACCGGCTCGGCGCCGGGCGTGGAGATCACCAGCGCGGGCTCGTCCGGCACGGTGGCCAGCACCGCGTCCCGTCCGGAGGTGCGGACCGTCACCCGGGGGAACGCCTTGCCGAGCTCCTCGGCCGTCCGCCGGTCCCCCACCACCTGCGCCCGCAGCCGGAACGAGCCGCACTCCGGACAGTGCCAGTCCCGCTCGTCCTCCCCGCACCACCCGCAGTGCAGCGGCGCGTCCGCACCGGCCGCCTCCAGCGGGCCCTCGCAGCGCCGGCAGCGCGCGGGCGTGCGGCAGCGCCCGCAGGCCAGCCGGGGCACATAGCCGCGCCGGGGCACCTGGATGAGCACCGGCCCGCCGGCCGCCAGGCCCTCCCGGGCCGCCTCCCAGGCGATCGAGGGCAGCCGGGCGGCCTGCGCGGCGGCGTCCCGGTGCTGGTCCTGGTCGGTGACGGTGCGCACCCGCGGCGCCGTCCGGCGGACCGTCTCCCGGTCGGCGGTCAGCGCCCGCGCCCACCCGGTGCGCACCAGCTGGGCGCCCTCCACGGTGACCACGTGCCCGCCGACCAGCACGGCCGCGCCCTCCTCCGCCGCACGCAGCAGGGCGACCTCGCGGACATGCGGGTGCGGGGCGCGCGGGTCGCTGTGGCTGGAGTCGCCGTCGGACCAGACGACCAGCAGTCCGAGGTCGTGCACGGGCGCGAACATCGCCGCCCGGGTGCCGACGGCCGCGCGCACCGAACCCCGGCTGACCGTGAGCCACCGCCGGTAGCGCTCGCGCGGGCCGAGGTCGGCGGCCAGGACGGCGTGCCGGCCCTCGCCGAGCAGTTCGGTCAGCGCCCGGTCGACCCGGGCCACCGAGCGGCCGTCCGGCACGACGACCAGCGCGCCGCGCCCGCTCGCCAGGGTGGCCGCGACAGCGCGGGCGATCTCGTACGGCCAGCCGGGGCCGGGCAGCGCCGTCCAGACGGCGCGCGGCGCCCCGCCGGCGGCCAGCGAGCCCAGGAACTCCGGCCCGGCCGGGTAGCGGGACCAGCCGCCGGGCGCGGGCGCGTCCGGGCGCGGCAGCGGTGGCGGCGAGTCCTCGGCCTCCGCCTTGGCGTGCCGGGGCGGGACGGCGAGCTGCAGGACGTCGGCGAGGGTGCCCGCGTACCGGTCGGCGACGGTGCGGCAGAGCCGGAGCAGCTGCGGGGTGAGCACCGGTTCGGGCGAGAGCACCTGCGCGAGCGGGGCGAGCGGCCCGGCGAAGTCGCTCTTCTCCAGCCGGGCGACGATGAAACCGTCGTGCAGTTCCCCCCCCTCGCGCTGGCCCTTGACCACGCGCGCTCCGAAACGCACCCGCACCCGCACCCCGGGCTGCGCCTCCTCCGCCATGGCGGCGGGCACCTCGTAGTCGAAGAACTTGTCGATGGTGAGCACGCCCTTGTCGACGACCACCCGGGCGACCGGCAGGTGCTCGGCCCGCTTGGCCCCGTGCCAGGTGCGCGGCTTGGCCCGGCGGACCGTCTCCCGGATGAACGCCAACTGCTCCGGCGCCCCGCCCTCGTCACTCCCCTGCGTGCTACTCATCGCCCCTAGTACATCAAACCCCACCGACAGAAACCGCAGGCGGGGGGCACCCCCCCGGGGGGGGGCGCCGCCCGCCTGCGGCGAATCAATTCCGGGTGCGCCGGGGCGTCAGGCCTCGACGGCCTTCTTCAGCTGCTCGACGCGGTCGGTCCGCTCCCAGGTGAAGTCCGGCAGCTCACGGCCGAAGTGGCCGTACGCGGCGGTCTGCGAGTAGATCGGGCGCAGCAGGTCCAGGTCGCGGATGATCGCGGCCGGACGCAGGTCGAAGACCTCGGTGACGGCCTTCTGGATGGTGAGGACCGGGACGGTCTCGGTGCCGAAGGTCTCCACGAACAGGCCGACCGGCTCGGCCTTGCCGATCGCGTACGCGACCTGCACCTCGGCGCGGCGGGCGAGGCCGGCGGCGACGATGTTCTTCGCCACCCAGCGCATCGCGTACGCGGCCGAGCGGTCCACCTTGGACGGGTCCTTGCCGGAGAAGGCGCCGCCGCCGTGGCGGGCCATGCCGCCGTAGGTGTCGATGATGATCTTGCGGCCGGTGAGGCCGGCGTCGCCCATCGGGCCGCCGATCTCGAAGCGGCCGGTCGGGTTGACCAGCAGCCGGTAGTCCTCGGTGACGAGCTTGATGCCCTGCTCGGCCAGCGCCTTCAGCTCCGGCTCCACGACGAACTCGCGGATGTCCGGGGTGAGCAGCGACTCCAGGTCGATGTCGCTGGCGTGCTGGGTGGAGACGACCACGGTGTCGAGGCGGACGGCCTTGTCGCCGTCGTACTCGATGGTGACCTGGGTCTTGCCGTCGGGGCGCAGGTAGGGGATGGTGCCGTTCTTGCGGACCTCGGTGAGGCGGCGCGAGAGCCGGTGGGCCAGCGTGATCGGCAGCGGCATGAGCTCGGGCGTCTCGTCGGACGCGTAGCCGAACATCAGGCCCTGGTCGCCGGCGCCCTGCCGGTCCAGGTCGTCTGTGTCGTCCCCCTGGGCGGACCCCTCGACCCGAGCCTCGTACGCGGTGTCGACGCCCTGGGCGATGTCCGGCGACTGGGCGCCGATCGAGACGGAAACGCCGCAGGAGGCGCCGTCGAAGCCCTTCTTGGAGCTGTCGTAACCGATCTCCAGGATCTTGTCCCGGACGAGCTGCGCGATCGGCGCGTACGCCTTGGTGGTCACCTCGCCGGCCACGTGCACCTGGCCGGTGGTGATGAGCGTCTCCACCGCGACCCGGGAGGTCGGGTCCTCGCGGAGGAGAGCGTCAAGGATCGTGTCGCTGATCTGGTCAGCGATCTTGTCGGGGTGGCCCTCGGTGACGGACTCCGAGGTGAACAGGCGGCGAGACACAGCGCTCCCTGGGGTTGCAGCGGCTGCTGACTGAAAGGCCCCGGTCGGAACCGGGGACTTCCGGAAAGACTTGATTCCTGGAGTCTAACGGTCAGCCTCCGAGAATCGTCACGCGATTCCGCAATCGGAGACCGTCCGCCCACCCTTCGAGATCAGTCGGCGAGCAGTTCTAGCCGTTCCGCGACCAGGTCCCAGACGACGTCCGCGAGAGCCTCCTTGGGGCCCACCGGAACAGGCGTCTCGGTGCCGTCGGCGCCCAGCACCACGGCCTCGTTGACGTCCTGGCCGAAGGCCTTGCCGTCCCCCACCTCGTTGACCACCAGCAGGTCGCAGCCCTTGCGCGCGAGCTTGGCGCGGCCGTTGGCGAGGACGTCGTCGGTCTCCGCGGCGAAACCCACCACCAATTGGCCCGAACGGGTGCGGCGGACGGAGAGCTCGGCGAGGACGTCGGGATTGCGGACGAGCGCGACCGGCGCCGGTTCGACGCCCTCGACCTTCTTGATCTTGCCGGCGGCGTAGACCGCGGGCCGGAAGTCGGCGACCGCGGCGGCCATGACCACCGCGTCCGCGTCCTCGGCCGCCTTCAGCGCGGCGTCCCGCAGCTCCAGCGCGGTCGCCACCCGGACCACGTCCACCCCGGCCGGATCGGGCAGCGCGGCATTGGCCGAGATCAACGTCACACGGGCGCCCCGGGCGGCCGCGGTGGCGGCGAGCGCGTAGCCCTGCTTGCCGGAGGAGCGGTTGCCGAGGTAGCGGACCGGGTCGAGCGGCTCGCGGGTGCCGCCGGCCGAGACCACCACGTGCCGGCCGGCCAGGTCGGTCCGCTCGCCGCCGTAGCGGAGCACGGCCCGGCAGGCGTCGAAGATCGCGGCCGGCTCGGGCAGCCGGCCCTTGCCGGTGTCCTTGCCGGTCAGCCGCCCGCTGGCGGGCTCCAGCACGATCACGCCCCGGCGGCGCAGGGTGGCGACGTTCTCCCGGGTGGCCGGGTGCTCCCACATCTCGGTGTGCATCGCGGGCGCCAGGACGACCGGGCAGCGGGCGGTGAGCAGGGTGTTGGTCAGCAGGTCGTCGGCGAGCCCGTGGGCGGCCTTGGCCATCAGGTCGGCGGTGGCCGGGGCGACCACGACCAGGTCGGCGTGCTGCCCGATCCGCACGTGCGGCACCTCGTGCACGTTCTCCCAGGTCTCGGTGGCCGCCGGGCGGCCGGAGAGCGCCGCCCAGGTGGCCTCGCCGACGAAGTGCAGGGCCGCCGCGGTGGGCACCACGGTGACCTGGTGCCCGGACTCGGTGAACCGCCGCAGCAGCTCGCACGCCTTGTACGCCGCGATGCCGCCGCTGACGCCGAGGACGACGCGTGGCGCGCCCGCCTGCTCCGTGCTGCCGCTCATGGTCCCCAGCTCTCCTCTCGGCGGTCCTCAGGTGCCTGCCAACCCTACGGCCCGCCGACGATCACCCGCACGCGGCACCCCCCACGACCCTCCCCCGGCCCCCACGGGCACGACGAAGGGCCCGCCGGAGCGAACTCCGATGGGCCCTTCCACGCGGGTGGAGGCGCCTCAGGCGGCCTCGATCGCCTCGGCGGTCAGCATGCCGGCGTTGATCTCGCGGAGCGCGATCGACAGCGGCTTCTCGTGCACGTGGGTGTCGACCAGCGGGCCGACGTACTCCAGCAGGCCCTCGCCGAGCTGGGAGTAGTACGCGTTGATCTGACGCGCACGCTTGGCCGCGTAGATCACCAGGCTGTACTTGGAGTCGGTGGCCTCAAGCAGCTCGTCGATCGGCGGGTTGATGATGCCCTCGGGCGCGGTCATGGAAGAGGACACGCGAAAACCTTCCGAAAGGGTGGAAAAGACAACAGACAGGTCAGCCTACACCGAGCAAGGCTAGCAGTTCGCTCGCCACCTGCTCGACGGAGGTGTTGACCAGGGTGGTGTCGAACTCCGGCTCGGCGGCCAGCTCGACCTTCGCGGCCTCAAGGCGCTTCGCGATCACGTCCTGCGGCTCGGTGCCCCGGCCGGTGAGCCGGCGGACCAGCTCGTCCCAGCTCGGCGGGGCCAGGAAGACCAGCTGCGCCTCCGGCATGGACTCGCGCACCTGGCGGGCACCCTGCAGGTCGATCTCCAGCAGCACGGGCTCGCCGCGCTCCAGCTTCTCCTGGACCGCCGCCCGAGGGGTGCCGTAGCGGTTGCCCGCGAACACGGCCCACTCCAGCAGCTCACCGTTGGCGATCAGCTTGTCGAACTCGTCGTTGTCGACGAAGTGGTACTGGACCCCGTGCTGCTCGCCCGGCCTCGGGTGGCGGGTCGTCGCCGACACCGAGAGCCAGACCTCGGGGTGCTGCTTCCTCATATGAGCGACGACCGTGCTCTTGCCGACCCCCGAGGGGCCGGAGAGCACGGTCAGCCGCGGACGCTCACTCATGCACCGATTATCCCGGATCGCGGGCGATCCCGGGACCACGGGGCACGGTCAGGCGGCACCGCCGCCGAACTCCCGCTCCAGGGAGGCGATCTGGTTCGTCCCGAGACCACGGACACGACGGCTCTCGGAGATGCCGAGCCGCTCCATGATCTGCTTGGCGCGGACCTTGCCCACGCCCGGCAGGGACTCCAGCAGGGCGGAGACCTTCATCTTGCCGATCACGTCGTTGTCGGCCTTGCCGGCCTTGATCACCTCGTGCAGGGAGGCGCCGGAGTGCTTGAGCCGGTTCTTGACCTCGGCGCGCTCCCGGCGAGCCTCGGCGGCCTTGGCGAGCGCGGCAGTGCGCTGTTCAGGGGTAAGGGGCGGAAGAGCCACGCCGTTCACCTCAGGTGTGGATGGAAGGGATTGAACTCTGACTGTTGTGGTTCCCAGGACACCGGTCGGAGAGCGGACTCGCCGCCCCTGACCTGCGGGAGCAGCAAGATTCGCGGCTCCTCGATGACCTATCGCCGGACACTACCCGGATTGCGGCGCCGCGTCAGGAAAAGAACACGAAAAGTCCTGGTCAGCCAAGGCCGACCAGGACTTTCCCGGGCAAAATGACCGTGATTGCGAACCTTTGGCGGCACCGATGTGACGGCGCTCACGTCGAGCCGGGGCGGCGCGACCGCGTCGCAACCCGTCACGGCGGTGCTGCGGAGCGTCCGCCGGGACGAACCCCGCCGTGCCGTCCGCTACTTGACCGCGTCGGCGTACTCCTGGACAAAACGGTCGGCGGCCGAGCTCAGCGCCGCCACCGAGGGGCCGTGCCTGAGCACGTCCCGGCTGACGCTCGGGACGACGTTGCGCACCGAGGCGCCGAACACCCGCGGCAGGTCGGCCATGGTCGCGCCCTGGGCGCCGATGCCGGGGGCGAGCAGCGGGCCGTTGATCGCCAGGTCCACGCCGGCGTCGGCCAGGGTCGCGCCGACCACCGCGCCGAACGAGCCCAGCGGCTCGGCCCCGGCGTTCTCGGCGGCCAGCTGCCGCAGCACCGAGGCCGCGACCGGCTCGCCGTCGGCGCCGAGCGCGCGCTGCACCTCGGCGCCCTCCGGGTTGGAGGTGAGCGCCAGCGCGAACACGCCCGCGCCGTTGGCCTTCGCGAGGTCGAGCGCCGGGCGCAGCGAGCCGAAGCCCAGGTAGGGGCTGACCGTGACGGCGTCCGAGAAGAGCGGGCTGCCGGGCGACAGGAAGGCCTCGGCGTAGGCGGCCATGGTGGAGCCGATGTCGCCGCGCTTGGCGTCCATCAGGACGAGCGCGCCGGCCGCCCTGGCCTCCTCGACGGACTTCTCCAGGACGGCGACGCCGCGGGAGCCGAAGCGCTCGAAGAAGGCGGCCTGCGGCTTGAGCACGGCCACCCGGCCGGCCAGCGCCTCGACCACGGTGCGGCTGAAGGTCTCCAGGCCCGCCACGGTGTCCTCCAGGCCCCAGCCGGCGAGCAGGGAGGCGTGCGGGTCGATTCCCACGCAGAGCTGGCCGCGGGTGTCGAGGGCGTGGCGCAGCCGGGCGCCGAAGGGGGCGAGGGTCATGACGTCCTTCCGGGGGGAGTAGCGGGGTTCAGGCGGCCGGGCGGGCGTCGACGGCGCTGCCGACGGCCGCGGCCAGGCTGCGGAAGCCGCCGGCCCGGACGCGGGCGGACAGGCCCCTGTGGATACGCCGGCACCAGAGCGGGCCCTCGTAGATGAAGGCGCTGTAGCCCTGGACGAGGTCGGCGCCGTGGACGATCCGCTGCCAGGCGTCCTCGGCCGTCTCGATGCCGCCGACCGAGACCAGCGTCAGCCGGCCTTCGGTGCGGGCGCGCAGCCGCTGGAGGACCTCCAGGGCGCGCTCCTTGAGCGGGGCGCCGGACAGGCCGCCCATGCCGATCTCCTTCACCCGGCCGGCGTCGCTGCGCAGGCCCTCGCGGCCGATCGTGGTGTTGGTCGCGATGATGCCGTCCAGGCCCAGCTCCAGGGCCAGGTCGGCGACCTCGTCGATGTCCTCGTCGGCCAGGTCGGGGGCGATCTTGACGAGCAGCGGCACGCGGTGCGGGGTGGTCCGGTCGGCGGCCTCGCGCACCGCGCTCAGCAGCGGGCGCAGGTGCTCGACGGCCTGGAGGTTGCGCAGCCCGGGGGTGTTCGGCGAGCTGACGTTGACCACCAGGTAGTCGGCGTAGCGGGCGAGCCGCTCGGTGGACTTCACGTAGTCGGCGACCGCGTCGGCCTCCTCGACCAGCTTGGTCTTGCCGATGTTGACGCCGACGACCGGGGTCGAGGTGGTGTGCGGGCGCGCCGCGAGCCGGGCGGCGACCCGGGCCGAGCCCTGGTTGTTGAAGCCCATCCGGTTGATCAGCGCGCGGTCCTCGACCAGCCGGAAGAGCCGCGGCTGCGGGTTGCCCGGCTGCGCCTCGCCGGTGACGGTGCCGATCTCGACGTAGTCGAAGCCGAGCATCGACAGGCCGTCGATGCCGACGCCGTTCTTGTCGAAGCCGGCCGCCAGGCCGAACGGGCCGGGCAGCGCGAGACCGAGGGCGTCGGTGCGCAGCGCCCGGTCGCGGGGGGCGAGCACCAGCCGGACGAGGCCGCGCAGACCGGGCACCGAGGAGGCCAGCCGGATCCAGAAGAAGGCCAGGTGGTGGGCCTTCTCGGGGTCCATCTTCTTGAAGACGAGGTCGAACAGCAGCTTGTACACGAGATCCTCCCAGGGCATGGAAGTGGGGGGCACCCGGCGGTACTGGTGCCCCCCACTGGAGTGGTGCTACTTGGCGCGGCCGGCGTTGATCAGCTCGGCGTGCTCCTGCAGCGACATCACGCCGACCTCGTCGCGCAGCAGCCGGTCGATGCCCTGGACGGCGGCGCCCATGGCCTGCACGGTGGTCAGGCAGGGCACCGCGCGGGCGACCGCGGCGGTGCGGATCTCGTAGCCGTCGAGGCGGCCACCGGTGCCGTACGGCGTGTTGATGATGAGGTCGACCTCACCGTCGTGGATCAGCTGGACGATGGTCCGCTCGCCGTTCGGGCCCTCGCCCTCGCTGTGCTTGCGCACCAGCGTGGACGGGATGCCGCCGCGCTGGAGCACCTCGGCGGTGCCGGCGGTGGCGAGCACCTCGAAGCCGAGGCTGACCAGTGCCCGGGCGGGGAAGACCAGGTTGCGCTTGTCCCGGTTGGCGACCGAGACGAAGACCTTGCCCTTGGTCGGGAGGGCGCCGTACGCGCCGGCCTGGGCCTTCGCGTACGCGGTGCCGAACACCCGGTCCAGGCCCATGACCTCGCCGGTGGAGCGCATCTCCGGGCCGAGGACGGTGTCCACGCCGCGGCCGTGGACGTCGCGGAAGCGGCTCCACGGCATCACGGCCTCCTTGACCGCGATCGGGGCGTCGGCCGGCAGGGTGCCGCCGTCGCCCTCGGCCGGGAGCATGCCCTCGGCGCGCAGCTCGGCGATGGTGGCGCCGAGCGAGACCCGGGCGGCGGCCTTGGCCAGCGGCACCGCGGTCGCCTTGGAGGTGAACGGCACGGTGCGCGAGGCGCGCGGGTTGGCCTCCAGGACGTACAGGATGTCACCGGAGAGCGCGAACTGGATGTTGATCAGACCGCGCACCCCGACGCCGCGGGCGATCGCCTCGGTGGAGGCGCGCAGCCGCTTGATGTCGTACCCGCCGAGGGTGATCGGCGGCAGGGCGCAGGCGGAGTCGCCGGAGTGGATGCCGGCCTCCTCGATGTGCTCCATGACGCCGCCGAGGTACAGCTCGGTGCCGTCGTAGAGGGCGTCGACGTCGATCTCCACCGCGTCGTCGAGGAAGCGGTCGATCAGCACCGGGTGCTCGGAGATCAGACCGGCGTGCCGCTCCAGGTAGGAGGCGAGCGACTCCTCGTCGTAGACGATCTCCATGCCGCGGCCGCCGAGCACGTAGGACGGGCGGGCGAGCACCGGGTAGCCGATCTCGTCGGCGATGGCCTTGGCCTCCTCGAAGGAGAAGGCGGTGCCGTGCTTGGGGGCGGGCAGGCCCGCGTCGCGCAGCACGCGGCCGAAGGCGCCGCGCTCCTCGGCCAGGTCGATGGCCTCGGGCTGGGTGCCGACGATCGGCACGCCGTTGTCCTTGAGCGCCTGGGCCAGGCCCAGCGGGGTCTGGCCGCCGAGCTGGACGATCACACCGGCGAGCGGGCCGGCCTGCTGCTCGGCGTGGACGATCTCCAGCACGTCCTCCAGGGTGAGCGGCTCGAAGTAGAGCCGGTCGGAGGTGTCGTAGTCGGTGGAGACGGTCTCCGGGTTGCAGTTGACCATGACGGTCTCGTACCCGGCGTCGGCGAGCGCGAAGGAGGCGTGCACGCAGGAGTAGTCGAACTCGATGCCCTGGCCGATGCGGTTCGGGCCGGAGCCGAGGATGATCACCGCGGGCTTGGTGCGCGGGGCGACCTCGTTCTCCTCGTCGTAGGACGAGTAGAAGTACGGGGTCTTCGCCGCGAACTCGGCCGCGCAGGTGTCGACGGTCTTGAACACCGGGCGGATGCCCAGCGCGTGCCGGACCTCGCGGACCACGTCCGGGCGCAGGCCGCGGATCTCGCCGACCTGCTGGTCGGAGAAGCCGTGCCGCTTGGCGTGGCGGAGCAGCTCGGGGGTGAGCTCGGGGGCCTCGGCCAGCTCGCCGGCGATCTCGTCGAGCAGGAAGAGCTGGTCGACGAACCACGGGTCGATCCGGGTGGCCTCGAACACCTCCTCCGGGGTGGCGCCGGCGCGGACGGCCTGCATGACGGTGTTGATCCGGCCGTCGGTCGGCACGACCGCCTTGGCCAGCAGCTCGGCCTTGTCGCCCACCGGGCCGACCCAGCTGAACTGGGAGCCCTTCTTCTCCAGCGAGCGCAGCGCCTTCTGCAGGGCCTCGGGGAAGTTGCGGCCCAGGGCCATCGCCTCGCCGACCGACTTCATGGTGGTGGTGAGGGTGGCGTCGGCGCTCGGGAACTTCTCGAACGCGAACCGCGGCACCTTGACCACGACGTAGTCGAGGGTCGGCTCGAAGGAGGCCGGGGTCTCCTCGGTGATGTCGTTGGAGATCTCGTCCAGGGTGTAGCCGACGGCCAGCTTGGCGGCGATCTTGGCGATCGGGAAGCCGGTGGCCTTGGAGGCCAGCGCCGAGGAGCGCGACACGCGCGGGTTCATCTCGATGACGATGACCCGGCCGTCGTCGGGGTTGACGGCGAACTGGATGTTGCAGCCGCCGGTGTCGACGCCGACCTCGCGGATCACGGCGATGCCGATGTCGCGCAGGATCTGGTACTCACGGTCGGTGAGCGTCATCGCCGGGGCGACGGTGATCGAGTCACCGGTGTGCACGCCCATCGGGTCGAAGTTCTCGATGGAGCAGACGACCACGACGTTGTCGCTCTTGTCGCGCATCAGCTCCAGCTCGTACTCCTTCCAGCCGAGGATGGACTCCTCCAGGAGCACCTCGGTGGTCGGGGAGAGCGTCAGGCCCTGACCGGCGATACGGCGCAGGTCCTCCTCGTGGTGGGCGAAGCCGGAGCCGGCGCCGCCCATGGTGAAGGAGGGGCGGACGACGACCGGGTAGCCGCCCAGGGTGTCGACCCCGGCGAGCACCTCGTCCATGGTGTGGCAGATGACCGAGCGGGCGGACTCGCCGTGGCCGATCTTGGCGTTGACCGCCTCGACGACGCCCTTGAACAGCTCGCGGTCCTCGCCCTTGTTGATCGCCTCGACGTCGGCGCCGATCAGCTCGACGCCGTACTTCTCCAGCGTCCCGGCCGCGTGCAGGGAGATCGCGGTGTTGAGCGCGGTCTGCCCGCCCAGGGTGGGCAGCAGCGCGTCGGGGCGCTCCTTGGCGATGATCTTCTCGACGAACTCGGGGGTGATCGGCTCGACGTAGGTGGCGTCGGCGATCTCCGGGTCGGTCATGATCGTCGCCGGGTTGGAGTTCACCAGGACGACCCGCAGGCCCTCGGCCTTGAGGACGCGACACGCCTGCGTGCCCGAGTAGTCGAACTCGGCGGCCTGGCCGATCACGATCGGGCCGGACCCGATGACCAGGACGGACTTGATGTCAGTGCGCTTAGGCACGCGGGCCCTCCATGTGGTTCACGCTGTGCTGGTCGTCGCCTCGCATGAGCTCGACGAAACGGTCGAAGAGGTAGGCCGCGTCGTGCGGGCCGGCAGCCGCTTCGGGGTGGTACTGCACGCTGAAGGCCGGCACGTCGAGTGCCTGGAGGCCCTCGACCACGTCGTCGTTGAGGCAGACGTGGGAGACCTCGACCCGCCCGTAGGGGGTGTCGCTGACCTTGTCCAGCGGCGCGTTCACGGCGAAGCCGTGGTTGTGGGCGGTCACCTCGACCTTGCCGGTGGTGCGGTCCTGCACCGGCTGGTTGATGCCGCGGTGGCCGTACTTGAGCTTGTAGGTGCCGAAGCCCAGCGCCCGGCCGAGGATCTGGTTGCCGAAGCAGATCCCGAAGAACGGGGTCTTCCGCTCCAGCACGCCCTGCGCCACGGCGACCTGGTGGTCGGCGGTGGCCGGGTCGCCCGGACCGTTGGAGAAGAACACACCGTCGGGGTTGACGGCGTAGACGTCCTCGATCGTCGCGTCGGCGGGCAGCACGTGCACCTCGATGCCGCGCTCGGCCATCCGCTGCGGGGTCATCGCCTTGATACCGAGGTCCAGGGCGGCGACGGTGAACTTCTTCTCACCGATCGCGGGCACCACGTACGGCTCGGTGGTGGCGACCTCGGCGCACAGGTCGGCGCCCTTCATCTCGGGCGAGGACTGCACCTTGGCGAGCAGCGCGGCCGGGTCGGCCAGGGCCTCGCCGGAGAAGATGCCGCAGCGCATCGCGCCGCGCTCGCGCAGGTGGCGGGTGAGCGCCCGGGTGTCGATGCCGCTGATGCCGACGATGCCCTGGTTGACCAGTTCCTCGTCCAGCGAGCGGCGCGAGCGCCAGTTGGAGGCGACCCGGGAGGGATCCCGGACGACGTACCCGGCGACCCAGATCCGCTTCGACTCGTCGTCCTCGTCGTTCCAGCCGGTGTTGCCGATCTGGGGGGCGGTCATCACGACCACCTGGCGGTGGTAGGACGGGTCGGTGAGGGTCTCCTGGTAGCCGGACATGCCGGTGTTGAAGACCGCCTCGCCGAAGGTCTCGCCGGTCGCGCCGTAGGCCTGGCCCCGGAAGGTCCGGCCGTCCTCCAGGACGAGCACGGCAGCCGCACGCTCTGAGAACTGGCGCTCCCGCCGTTGGCGCTGCGTGGTGGGGGCAGGTGCGGTCATGACGCGGCCTCTTCCGTCTTCTTCGTCGTCGTACGTGGTGCGAACCGAGCGATCGCCTCGACCCAGGCGGCGTGCTCGTCGGGGTGGTCGAGCCGGAACCCGGAGTCCAGGTCGGTCGCCCCGGAGGCCTCCCCGGCCGCGGGGCCGGGCAGCGTCCAGGTGACGACGAGGATTCCGGCCGGTACGACCTTGCCGGCGATTCCGGAGTCCGTCCGGGCACCGGTCAGGTGCTCGGCGGGGATCCAGAAGTCGACGTCGCCGGGGCGCCGCACCAGCAGGCCGTGCTCGCCGAGGGTCAGATCGGCGCGGCTGCGGGTGCCCAGGCCGTGCGCGACGACCCGGTCGAGCCAGTTCCCGGCGGTGGTGGTGCCGTGGTACCGGCCGCTGCCCTCCAGGATGGTCCGCCCGGCGCGGTCCGGCACGGCGGGCAGAGGGGGGATGCCGGACTGCAGGGTGCGGCGCCAGTTCCAGCCCTGGCGCATCAGCCAGTAGATCAGGCCGATGATCAGCAGCAGGCCGACCGTCCAGCCGATGTACCCGGGCCAGTTGGCGACCCTGGCCTGCTCCTGGGCCAGCAGGGCACCGGAGCTCACGCGAGACCGCCCTGCTCGACCAGCTCGCCGGCCAGCACCGTGGCGGTGCCGCGCAGGAAGGTGGCGTGCACCCGGCCGGGCAGGTCGAGGCCCTGGTAGGGGGTGTTGCGGGAACGGCTGGCGAAACTTTCGGGGTTCACGGCACCACGGTACGCGGGATCGAACAGCACCAGGTTGGCCGGCTCACCCAGCGAGATCGGCCGGCCGTGCCCGGCGAGACGGCCGATCCGGGCCGGGCGGTGCGACATCCGGTCGGCGACGCCCTCCCAGTTCAGCAGGCCGGTGTCGACCATGGTCTGCTGCACCACGGAGAGCGCGGTCTCCAGGCCGACCATGCCCATCGCGGCCACGGCCCACTCGCAGTCCTTGTCCTCGGCCGGGTGCGGCGCGTGGTCGGTGGCGACGGCGTCGATGGTGCCGTCGGCCAGCGCCTTGCGCAGCGCCTGGACGTCCTCGGCGGTGCGCAGCGGCGGGTTGACCTTGTAGACCGGGTCGTAGGAGCGGACCAGCTCGTCGGTCAGCAGCAGGTGGTGCGGGGTGACCTCGGCGGTGACGTCCCAGCCCTTGGCCTTGGCCCAGCGGATGATCTCGACCGAGCCGGCGGTGGAGACGTGGCAGATGTGCAGCCGGGAGCCGACGTGCGCGGCGAGCAGCACGTCGCGGGCGATGATCGCCTCCTCGGCGACGGCCGGCCAGCCGCCCAGGCCGAGCTCGCCGGAGACCTGGCCCTCGTTCATCTGGGCGCCCTCGGTCAGCCGCGGCTCCTGGGCGTGCTGGGCGACGACACCGTCGAAGGCCTTCACGTACTCCAGCGCGCGGCGCATGATCACCGCGTCGTCGACGCACTTGCCGTCGTCGGAGAAGACCCGGACGCCGGCGGCGGACTCGTGCATGGCGCCCAGCTCGGCGAGCTTCTTGCCCTCCAGGCCGACGGTGACGGCACCGACCGGCTGGACGTCGCAGTAGCCGGACTCCTGGCCGAGCCGCCAGACCTGCTCGACCACGCCGGCGGTGTCGGCCACCGGGAAGGTGTTGGCCATGGCGTGGACGGCGGTGAAGCCGCCCATGGCGGCGGCGCGGGTGCCGGTGAGGACGGTCTCGGCGTCCTCCCGGCCGGGCTCGCGCAGGTGGGTGTGCAGGTCGACCAGGCCGGGCAGGACGATCAGCCCGGTGGCGTCGATCTCGATGTCGGCCTGGGCGTCCAGACCGGCGCCGATCGCCGCGATCGCACCGTCGACGAGGTGGAGGTCCTGCGGAGCGCCGCCGAGGATCTGGGCGTTGCGGATCAGGTAGGTGACCATAGTGGTGGTTCGCTCGCTTCGCTCGTTCACTGGGCGGTCTCGCCGGATTCGGTACGGGGGGTGTCGGCGAGGGTGGCTCCGCCGAGCAGCAGGTAGAGCACGGCCATCCGGACGGAGACGCCGTTGGCGACCTGCTCGACCACGGTGCAGCGCGGCGAGTCGGCGACCTCGGCGGTGATCTCCATGCCGCGGACCATCGGGCCGGGGTGCATGACGATGGCGTGCTCGGGCAGCTGGGCCATCCGGGGGCCGTCCACGCCGTAGCGGCGGGTGTACTCGCGCTCGGTGGGGAAGAACGCGGCGTTCATCCGCTCGCGCTGGACCCGGAGCATCATCAGCGCGTCGGTCTTCGGGAGCACGCTCTCCAGGTCGTAGCTGACCTCGCACGGCCAGTTCTCGATGCCGATCGGCAGCAGGGTCGGCGGGGCGACGAAGGTGACCTGGGCGCCGAGCGTGGTGAGCAGGTGGACGTTGGAGCGGGCGACCCGGCTGTGCAGGATGTCGCCGACGATGGTCACCCGCCGCCCGGCGAGGTCGTGGCCGACGCCCGGGTTGAGGTGGCGGCGCATGGTGAAGGCGTCGAGCAGCGCCTGGGTGGGGTGCTCGTGGGTACCGTCACCGGCGTTGATGACGCTGCCGTGCAGCCAGTCGGACTGGGCCAGGCGGGCCGGCGCGCCGGAGGCGTGGTGCCGGATGACGACCGCGTCGGCGCCCATCGCCTGGAGGGTGAGGGCGGTGTCCTTGAGGCTCTCGCCCTTGGAGACCGAGGAGCCCTTGGCGGAGAAGTTGATGACGTCGGCGGAGAGCCGCTTCTCGGCGACCTCGAAGGAGGTCTTGGTGCGGGTCGAGTCCTCGAAGAACAGGTTGACCACGGTGCGGCCGCGGAGGGTGGGGAGCTTCTTGACCGCCCGGCCGGAGAGCTGGGCGAGTTCCTCGGCGGTGTCCAGGATGAGCAGCGCGTCGTCGCGGGTGAGATCGGCGGCGGACACGAGATGGCGCTTCACGCGGGTTACTCCGGGAGGTGCGATTCGGTGGCCTGGGCGGCCATGGCCTGCGCGTCCTGCTCGGTGCGCGCGGAGCGCGACGCGGCCGCGAAGTCGCGGTCGCCGACCAGCACGGCGTCCACGCCGTCGCGGTCGGAGAGGCGCACCTGGACGGCCTCGCGCAGCGAGGTGGGGAGGTTCTTGCCCACGTAGTCGGCCCGGATGGGCAGCTCGCGGTGGCCCCGGTCGACGAGGACGGCGAGCTGCACGGCGCGCGGACGGCCGATGTCGTTGAGGGCGTCGAGCGCGGCCCGGATGGTGCGGCCGGAGAACAGCACGTCGTCGACGAGGACGACCAGCCGGCCGTCGATGCCGCCGGACGGGATCTCGGTGTGCTCCAGGGCGCGGGCCGGCTTCAGCCGCAGGTCGTCCCGGTACATGGTGATGTCCAGGGTGCCGAGCGGGATGTCCTGGCCGGTGATCTGGGCGAGCCTGGTATGCAGCCGCCGGGCGAGGTGGACGCCCCTGGTGTGGATGCCGAGCAGCACGACGTCCTCGGCGCCCTTGGCGCGCTCGACGATCTCGTGCGCTATCCGGGTGATGACCCGGGCGATGTCCGTGCCGTCCAGCACCTGGTGCGGCGGCCTCGGAGCGGTTTCCTGGTGTGCGGTCATGCCGAAGCGGACCTCCTTCCCCGCCTCACGGGACGGGTCTTAAAGGATGTCGGGAGACCCCCGCCGACCTGCGGCGCGGGCTCCGGCCATCCTACCAGCGTGATTCTGCGGCCAACCGACGGCCATCGTTCCGCTTCCCCGGGTTCACGTGGCGGACGCACCCCTGATGCGGCCCATTCGCACGACTGCCCCATTCGGCTTGACGCAACTACCTCACTCTACGTAACCTCACAGTGAGTTACGAGACGGACGTCGGACCCACCGGTAACGGCGTCGGCATTCGCCCGTGACCCACCACTGAACGCGAAGCAATCTCGTCCGGGGAGATCAATGTCCAGCGACTACGCGAAGCAGCTCGGAGGCAAGCTCCGAGCCATCCGCACTCAGCAGGGTCTCTCCCTGCACGGTGTCGAGGAGAAGTCCCAGGGGCGCTGGAAGGCAGTCGTCGTCGGCTCGTACGAGCGCGGCGACCGTGCGGTCACCGTGCAGCGGCTGGCAGAACTGGCCGAGTTCTACGGCGTCCCGGTGCAGGAGCTCCTGCCCGGCGGCACGCCCGGCGGCGCGGCCGAGCCGCCGCCGCGCCTGGTGCTCGACCTGGAGAGACTGACCCAGGTCCCGTCCGAGAAGGCCGGCCCGCTGCAGCGCTACGCGGCGACCATCCAGAGCCAGCGCGGCGACTACAACGGCAAGGTGCTGTCGATCCGCCAGGACGACCTGCGCACCCTGGCCGTGATCTACGACCAGTCGCCGTCGATCCTCACCGAGCAGCTCATCTCCTGGGGCGTGCTCAACCCCGACGCGCGCCGTGCGGTGCGCGAGGAGGAGACGGGCTGAGTCCCGCCTCCGCTGTTCCGGGCTGCGCTGTTCCAGCCCGTCCTTGAACCGTTCCAGGCTGCGGGAACGGCGAACACCAGCAGAAACGTCACGGCGCGGCCCCCGCGAGGGGTGCCGCGCCGCGGCGTGTCCGCGCCCGCGGGTGTGTCCCGCGGGCGTCTTCCGGAGGCGCTCAGCAGACCGTCTCCAGCCGGTAGCCCGGCTCGGCGGCCACGCCGTCCAGCCGGACCGGCCCGGTCGCGGGCGTCCACACCCGGCCCTCGCTGGCCCAGGCCCAGGCCGTCTGCCGGTACTCCCCGCAGGCCGCCGCCGACCCCTGGGCGCCGTGCAGCACCGCGAGGCCGGGCAGCTCCCGGGCCAGCCCGGCGCAGAGCACGGCGCAGAGCAGTTCGAGGTCCTCGTCGTTGATCCGGACCACGCCGTCCTCCCACTGGAGCACCCGGGCCG
The DNA here is from genome assembly GCF_042656005.1 of Kitasatospora misakiensis. Lineage (NCBI taxonomy): Bacteria > Bacillati > Actinomycetota > Actinomycetes > Kitasatosporales > Streptomycetaceae > Kitasatospora > Kitasatospora misakiensis. Next base: position 98,143 of record NZ_JBHSOF010000008.1, read on the forward strand.
CCGCGGCCAGCCGCCCGCCGGGCGCGTCCACCGCCAGGCGCAGCTCGTAGACGCCGCTGCCGGCCCCGAGCAGCATCCGGCGGAACACCTCGGCGCCGCGCTCGTAGGCGGCCCGCACGGCGTCGTCGCGCTCCCCGTACAGCCGGCCGTCGAGCAGCAGGTCGGCGTGGCGCAGGGTGAGCCCGTTCTCGCGGGCCCGCACCAGCCGGGGCAGGAAGTCGTCGACCAGCTCCTCGCCCTGGTAGGCCAGCAGCTGGGTGCGCAGCGGCGGGTTGACCAGGTAGCGCTCGCGGGCGGCCGGCTCGGCCGGGTCGAGGCCGTGCAGCAGGCAGAACTCGGCGAAGTCCTGCGGGTGGAACATCCGCGCCCGGACGGTGTCGAACCGGCGCCGGGCGTCACCGAGCAGCTCGGCGGTCTCCGCCAGGTACCGCTCGTGGTCGGGGGCGTCGGAGAGCTGCCAGGCGCGGGCCTGTTCGAAGTCGGCGGCGCTGGTGAGCACACCGATCACGAAGGCCTGGCCGGCCCCCTCGGAGCGCTGCCGCTCGCAGCCCTCGGCGCGCTCGGCGGCGGCGCGCGGACGGACCCGGGGGCGCGGGCCGGCGGCGGTGCAGTCGGGGGTGCGGCGGGCGCGGCCGTTGCGGCTCATCGGGGCTCCTCGGGCGGGGCGGGCGGGGCGGGCGGGTCTGCGGCGGTGGCACCGCCGACCTTGTCCTCCCCAGCCCCGCGTGGCGCACACGTACGACGTGTCACAGGACTGTAACCGAGGGTGAATCGGATGTTTGGGGTCACGCAGGGTTGTGCGCCCGCCCGGTCGCGCCCCGCGCATCCGCCCCGCGCTAGGCGCGACCGTCACACCCCGTGCCCACCCGCTCACGCCGATCCGGCCGGCCTGCGCCCGCGCACCCCCGCGGGCTACCTCGGCACGCGGGCCAGCTGACGGGACTGGGCGACCAGGCGCCCGGTCTCGTCCCAGACCTCGGCGTCCTCCTCGAAGTACCCGCCGGCCAGGTTCCGGGTGGCGTGGACGACCCGCAGCCAGCCCGGGGCGGGCTTGGCCCGCAGGTGCACGGTCAGCTCGACGGTCGGCGCCCAGCCGGGCATCCCGAGGTCGAAGGTGACCGGCGGCAGCGCGTCGGCGACCAGCAGGAGCAGCAGCGGGTCGGGCTCGCGGCCGTCGGCCAGCCGGAACCAGCCCTGGATCCGGCCGCTGCCGGAGGGCTGCCCGAGCGCCCAGCCGATGGAGGCCGGGTCGAGCCGCATGTCGAACCGCTCCAGCAGCGCGGCCTGCGCGATCAGCTCCTTGGGCGCGTGCTCGACGCCGACGCACTGGTCCGGCGGCGGCAGCTGCGGCGGGGCAGCGGTGGTGCGCACCTCGCCGTCGTGGGCGGCGAGGTCGCCGTGGGTGGCGAGCACCCGCAGCCGCTCCACGCCGTCCTGGCTGAGCGCGGCGGTGCCGGTGGAGAGCTTGCGGCCGGTGCGGACCACGTCGGTGCGCACGGTGACGGGGCCGGGGGTGGCGGCGGAGAGGTAGTAGCCGCTGATCGAGACCGGGTCGGTGTGGCCGGCGCTCTCCGGGCGGGCGGTGTGCGCGAGCGAGAGCGCGTGGCCGGCGACGGCCAGCAGCAGTCCGCCGTTGACGCCGCCGCCGATCTGCCAGCCGGCGCCGAGTTCGCCGTCGTACCGGCCGGGCTCGTCCGGGTGCGGGGTGAGGGCGATGCCCTGGTCGAACTCGCTGCGGATCGCCGTGGTCATGGGGGTCGGCCTGCCCTTCGCTACGGGGTCGCCAACGGGCGCGGGGCCGTCGGCGCACCAGGTTACTGGCGAGTAGAGGCCACCATACGCCGACCGGGTGAACATCCGGAACGGCCGCCGGACCATTGCGGTCCGACGGCCGTGGATGCGGTGCGGTGTGTTGCTGTGCACTGCGGTGCAGTGCGGTGCGGCGCGCCTCAGCGGCGGATGCTCGGCTTGAGCTCCATGAAGCGGGCCAGCAGACCGTTGACGAACGCCGGGGAGTCGTCGGTGGAGTACTCCTTGGCGATCTCCACCGCCTCGTCGACGACGACCGCGTCCGGGACGCCGTCCTCCCAGATCAGCTCGTACGCGCCGAGCCGCAGGACGTTGCGGTCCGCGATCGGCATGCGGTCGAGCGTCCAGCCGACGGCGTACTGGGAGATCAGCTCGTCGATCCGGCGGGCGTACTGGACGTACCCCTCGACCAGCTCCATGGTGTACTCACCGACCTGCGGGGTGCCCTCGTCCGGCTTGGGCTCCCGGGCCCGGGCCACCCAGTCGGCGAGGACCGTCAGCGGGTCGACCCCGCGGTGGTCGGCCTCGAACAGGATCTGGAAGGCGCGCGTACGGGCCTTGGTGCGTGCGGACGACACGGACTTACTTCACCCGGCCGAGGTAGCTGCCGTCGCGGGTGTCGACCTTGACCTTCTCACCGGTGGTGACGAACAGCGGCACCTGGATCTCGGCGCCGGTCTCCAGCGTCGCCGGCTTGGTGCCACCGGTGGAGCGGTCGCCCTGGACGCCCGGCTCGGTCTCGGCGATGGTCAGCTCGACGGCGGCCGGGAGCTCGATGTACAGCACCGCGCCGTCGTTGGTGGCGACCAGGGCCTCGAAGCCCTCCAGCAGGTACTTCGCGGCGTCGCCGACGACGGCCGGCTCGATGGTCAGCTGGTCGTAGGTGTCCATGTCCATGAACACGAAGTTCTCGCCGTCCTTGTACGAGAACTGCATGCCGCGCTTGTCGACGTTGGCGGTCTCGACCTTGGTGCCGGCGTTGAAGGTCTTGTCGACGACCTTGCCCGTCAGGACCTCCTTGAGCTTGGTGCGCACGAAGGCCGGGCCCTTGCCGGGCTTGACATGCTGGAACTCGACGACGGACCAGAGCTTGCCGCCCTCCAGCTTGAGGACCATGCCGTTCTTGAGATCGTTCGTGGAAGCCACGGGCGCACTAACTCCTGGATATAGCTGTCAAGGAACCAAGGAACGCGTCCTGTGCCGCAGCTGCGTCACAGCGCGAGGAGCTCCTTGGTGGTGATGGTGAGCAGCTCGGGCCCGCCCTCCTCCAGGGGGCGCACGACGAGCGTGTCCTCGATCCGGACCCCGCCCCGCCCCGGGAGGTGAACCCCAGGACCGACGGTGACCGGCACGCGGCTGTCCAGTTTACCCATGTCCGTCGGACCGAGGCGCGGTGCCTCCCGGATCTCCAGACCGATCCCGTGGCCGATCGGGTGCGGAGAGCCCTCGGTGTGCCCGGCGGACTGCAGGATCTCCCGCGCGGCCTGGTCGGGCACGTGCTGCTCGACGCCCGGGCCGAGGGCCTCCCGCCCGGCCCGCTGGGCCCGGAACACCAGCCGGTGCAGCTCGACCTGCCAGGGCGCCGGGGCCGCCCCGATCACGAAGGTCCGGGCGGTGGAGACCCCGTAGCCGCGGTACTGCGCGCCGAGCACCACGGTGAGGAAGTCGCCCTCCTCGACCCGCCGGTCGGTGGGCTGATGCGCCTGCTGGCCGGAGTGGCTGCCGGTGCCGACCGAGACCGGGAAGGCCGCGCGGTCCGCGCCGTGGTCGATCATCCGGCGCTCCAGCTCCATCGCCAGGTGCCGCTCGGTCCGGCCGACCAGGATCGACTCCAGCAGCTCGCCGAGTGCCTGGTCGGCGATCTCGGCGGCGATCCGCAGGTCGGCGATCTCGTGCTCGTCCTTGACCACCCGCAGCCGCTCGACCGCCTGCCCGACGTCCGCCAGCCGGGCGCCCTCGACCAGCCCGGCCACCGCCCGGTGCCGGGTGACCGTCAGATCGTGCTCCTCCACCGCCAGCCCGGCCACCCCCAGCCCAGCCGCGGCGGCGGCCGCGGCCAGCGCGGTGTCGGCCCCCGCCGCCACCGCCAGCTGGGCCACGTCGGGGGCGATCAGGTGCTCGCCGGTGTCGTCCGGCGGCAGGTCGTCGGGCAGCGCGAGCAGCACCCGGTCCCGGGTCAGCAGCAGGGTCGCCCCGCACGGCGGACACCCGGTGAGGTACCGCACGTTCGCCGCCCGGGTGATCAGCGCCGCGTCGGCCCCGGACGCACTGCAGTGCTCCCGCAACCGCTCCCGCCGGCCCGCGTACGCATCAGCCATGCGTCGAGCCTACGAACCCCACCCCCGATCCGCCCGCCGAACACCGCCGCCCGCGTCCCCCGAGCCCCGCCGGGGTGTTCCTGGAGCCAGTACGATCTTCCCCGTGCCGGGACGGCGTCGAACCGGGCTCCGCCGGATCGACGGCACACGCCCCAAGGCCGGGGCCGGGGAGGACAGGAGTGACTCGGATGGCGCGTACCGCCAGGAGTGGGGATTCCGGCGCATCGGGTCCGGGGCTGATCGCCTTCGTGGACGAGACGGGTGACCGGGGCTTCTCCGAACGTTCGTCGGAAACCTTCTCCATGACGGCCTTCCTCGTGCCCCGTGAGCGGCAGAACCAGATGCGTGCGACGGCCGCCGGACTTCGGGCGCACATCGGCACCTCCAGCCCCCTGCACTGGGTGGACCACTTCAAACAGAAGCACAGCGCCCGGAGGGAGCTGGCCGCCGACATGCTGGCGGCGATCCCGGACGTACGGGTGGTCCATGTCGTCGTCCACAAGGACACGGCGGGGGCCGACGAGGAGCTGCTGCGCAGCGGCGAGACCTTCTACAACCACTGTTGCCGCCTCATCCTCGAACTGGTCGCCCACGCCGCGGCGGCGTGGCCGGGCGGCCCCCGGCGCGCCTCGGTCAAGTTCGGGCACGTCCGGCACCTGGACCACGCCGACACCGTCGCCTACCTCGACCTGGTCCGCGCGGGCGCACCACAGGTCCCCTGGCATCTGCTCCACTGGCCGCCGACCTGGCACGGGACCGCCGCCTACGACGGGCTTCAACTGGCGGACCTGCACTGCGGCTTCCTCAACAACGCGCTGACCGGCGCGCCGGATGACCGTGCCTGCGCGTCGTACCTGATCAGCTGCGCCGCGCAGGTGCCGCGTCACGCCGGATCCGGTCACGTGCTCGGCCACGGTGTCCGACTGCTCGGCGACGAGTCGTTCCTGACCAAGCGCGTCTGGTGGACCGATCTGACCGGCTGAGGTCGCACAGAACGGGAGCCACTGGGAGGGCTCCGGGGGCCGCAACCGGAACATCCGTCCCGGAGGGATCCAGTTTCCTGCATCTGGCTTGTCCCGGCAGCCCACCCAGTGGCTCCGCACCCCCATTGAAGCGCCCCCACCCCCGCGAATCAACTCTTGCAAGGTCTGCGGGAATCAGTGGTCGAGCTCGTCGAACAGACTGTTCTGGCCCTCGGCCGGAACTCCGCGCGGAACCGGTGGTCGGCGGGCTTTCCCGCGTCCGCGCGTCGGCCGGACCCGCCGGGACTCCGCCGGGTCCGGCTCTCCGCGCCCCGACGGACGAAGGCCGTGCAGGTCCACCGGTGGCACCACGGTGCGAAGGAACTCCATGGTCTCCGGATCGGTCGAGTGGAGCACCGTCGCCTTGCTCGCCCGGGTGAGCAGGACGTGGTAGGCGTGGCGCACACGCTGGGCGAAGCCGATGCCGCTCTCGTCGGCGATCCGCGGGTCCGCGGATCCCGGCCTCAGAACGTCGTAGCCCTGGCCGTCCACGCGTTTACGGAAGGATCCTTTCTGCATCACCCACCGGTCCCCGCGCCGGACGAGATCCTCTCCCATGATGACCGCGCACCAGTCCCACTCCAGGCCCTGGGCGGAGTACACACAGCCGATCTGGTGCTTGCCACCCGTCCGGGTGGCCCAGAGTTCCGCCGGGGGAGCGTTGTTCTCGTACTCCTTCACCCGGCGCTCCGGATCTGGTTTGGCGTTCCAGGCCTTGTGCCAGCCTCCGATCCGGACATCGGTGACCAGGCTGCCGTCCTCCCGCGGGTCGCTCCACTTCCAGCAGAAGCCGGCGACCATCCGGCCGCTCGCCCCGGCCTCGATCTCCCGGAGGAGGTTCTTCTCCAGGTCCGTGGGGGTCTCGGCGAGCTCTACGTGCATCAGCCCGTCGGGAACCCATGGCCGGGGTTGTCCCCCCTCCAGGCCGAGCAGGTCCCAGACCCACTGGCGGTACAGCGTGCTGCCGCCGCAGCGGTAGTAGTCCTGGAGGTCGTAGGTCCGGACGGCAGCACCCATCCGCTTCGCGGCGTCGACGATCAGCTGCCGGGTGCCGACCTCGTCGTTCCTCAGGCTCTGCGCCTCGTCCAGGAGGAACACCGTGATCCGTGCGGCCTCGATGAGTTCCTCGACCTGCGGCCTGGTCCCGGCCCGACGGCGAGCGGCGCCGGGGAACCCGGTGAACGTCGACCGTTCCCGCAGGCGGTGGGCCTCGTCGCAGATCAGGACGTCCAGCCGGGGGGCGGGCGGCTCCACGAAATCGCGGAAGAACTTGAACTCCTTCCGGAAGCGGGTCTCGGCCATCCCCAGGTGCTCCCGCAGATTCGCGTCGAACGCCCTGGCACCGGTCGCGTAGAGCACCCGGTAGAGCTCGTTCGAGAGGCGGTTGTGGAGTTCCAGCCCGATGGCGCTCTTTCCCGTCCCGGCCCCTCCCGTGACGACGAACACCGCCTTCCCCGTCTCGCCGTCCCGGTACATCCGCTCGAGGTCGCGACGGACCTGGTCGGCGACCGTGCGCTGCACCCCGCGCAGCGTGAACACCGTGTCCTCCCCCCGCGAACGCACCATGGCCTCCAGGAGCGGCGTATTGCGGATGCCGATGCGCCGGAGAAGCCGTTCCGCCACCGCCGAGTTGTCGCCGGGGGCGAAGGACTGGAGGAGCAGTCGCCCGAGTTCATGGCGGGTGTCGGCGGTGAAGTAGAGACCGGTGCCACCCGTGGCGTGCTCGGCGTCGAGCAGGTCGCGGACCGCGACGTCGTGGGCGTTGTGCAGGTAGGAGAAGCCGCCCACCTGAAGCGTCAGGTCATCCAGGAGACCGAACGGGGCCAGGACGGTCTCGTACGAGGAACGGACCTGCTGGGCGGGGTGCTTCTTCGCGCCGAGGCCAGGAACATCGACCTTGGCGGGGTCGGCCGGGCTCCTGACCGCCGCACTCCACTGCTTGAGCTCGACGACCAGCACCGAGTCACGGTCCGAGTCGGGATAGCGGCCGACCAGCAGCACGTCGATCGGCGGGTGCGCGGGACCGTCCTCACCATCCGACGGGGGCTGGTACTCCACGAACATCCGCACCTCGCCGAGACCGAAGCCGACCAGGTCCTCGGCGAGGGCCACCAAGCTGGCCTCCCAGGCCCGCTGTTCGTTTCGACTGGCCGGCGCCCGGTTGAACAGGAGGTACCGCTGCGAGAGGTGACTGACGAGCAGCCCCCGCTCGTGCAGGCGCAGCAGGTCACGGGCGGGGAGTTGGAGCAGAAGCACGAAAGGGCCGCCAGGGGACACGAGGGACGCTCGGACATGGGACGGCGTCATGGTACGCGGCCGAACCAGCGAGCGGAACAGCGGATACCGGGTCTCCTGAGGCCACGGGGGATGTCGGTGGCCCGCGCTAGGGTGGCCCCGATTCGTGCTGCCTTGGGGGGAAGCCTTGCTGTTCCGTGCCACCGCTGACGCCGTCACCGTCGAACACCGTGCCGGAGCGCTCGCCACGCGCCTGGCCGAACAGTTCCTCCGTGCCTACGGTCACCGGCCGACGGCGTCCGAGGTCCGTTCCTGGGAGCGCAGTCTGCCGGTGCTCGCGGCGACGCTCGGGGAAGCGGGTCTGGGCGCCGTCGAGATGCTGATCGAGTACGCCCTCCCGCTGAGCAGCAAGCGGGCGGATGTCGTCCTCGCCGGCACCCGCCCGGCGACCGGCGAACCGTCCTATGTGGTCGTGGAGCTGAAGCAGTGGTCCGGCGCCGAGCCCGAGGACGACGCGCCCGCGCTCTGCCGCGTCGACGCCTACCCGCGGCCGGTGCTCAACCCGGTCGAGCAGGTCCGCGACTACGTGCGCTACCTCTGCGATTTCAACGGCGCCCTCGACGGACGCGAGCACCTGGTCTCGGGAGTGGCGTTCCTCCACAACGCGACCGAGTTCGGCGTGTCCGGCCTCTACGAGGTGGAGCAGGACCGGCAGGGGCGGCTGTTCACCGGGGAGCGCCGGGAGCGGCTGGTCGACCACCTTCGCACCCTGCTCGCCCCGGGGCCGGGCTCCGCCGCCGGCGACGCCCTGTGCGCGGGCCGGATCCAGCCGTCCCGGCAGCTGATGGCCGTCGCCGCCGCCGAGGTGCGCGAGCGGGAGCACTTCATCCTCCTGAAGGAGCAGCGCGAGGCGTTCGAGCTGGTGATGCGCGCGGTCCGCAAGGCCCGGCGGTCGGACCACAAGGAGGTCGTGGTGGTCACCGGCGGGCCGGGCAGCGGGAAGAGCGTGATCGCCCTCTCGCTGTTGGGCGAGCTCTACCGGGACGGCCACCGCGCGCTGCACGCGACGGGCTCCCAGTCCTTCACGAAGACGATGCGCAAGGTCGCGGGCGCGCGCAAGCCCGAGGTCCAGCAGTTGTTCAAGTACTTCAACAGCTTCATGACGGCCGATCGGAACGGTCTCGACGTGCTCGTCTGCGACGAGGCCCACCGGATCCGCATCACCTCGGCGAACCGCTGGACCAAGGCCGCGAACCGCACGGGCAAGCCCCAGATCGAGGAGCTCATCGACGCCGCTCGGGTGCCGGTGTTCCTGCTGGACGAGCACCAGGTGGTGCGCCCGGGTGAGATGGGCACGGTCGAGGAGATCCGGAAGGCCGCGGCGGACAAGGGTCTGTCTTGCCAGGTCGTCCCGCTCGACGGCCAGTTCCGCTGCGGCGGCAGCGAGGCCTACCTGCGCTGGGTGGTGCGGCTGCTGGGCCTGCAGGACGAGCAGCCGACCGTCTGGGAGCCGGACGGCCGTATGGAACTCCAGGTCGTCGACTCACCGCTCGAGCTGGAGCGGCTGCTGCAGACCCGGAACGCCGAAGGGTTCGGTGCCCGGATGTCCGCCGGGTACTGCTGGAAGTGGACCACCCGGCCGAAGCCGGGCGAGCCCCTCCCCCAGGACGTGGTCATCGGCGACTGGTCCCGCCCGTGGAACGTCCACGGCGACTCGGCGGTGGACGGAGCCCCGCCGTCCGCGCTCTGGGCCACCGACCCGGGCGGCTTCGGGCAGGTCGGCTGCGTGTACACGGCCCAGGGCTTCGAGTACGACTGGAGCGGGGTGATCCTCGGCCCGGACCTCGTGTGGCGGCAGGACGGCTGGGTGACCGACCGGACGGCGTCCAAGGACCCGGTGTTCACCCGGTCCACCCCCGACGCCGAGGTCGACCGGCTGATCCGGAACACCTACAAGGTGCTGCTGACCCGCGGGATGATCGGCACCGTGATCACCTCAACCGACGCGGAGACCCGCGCGAAGCTCCGCGAGTTCGCGGGCGGCTGAAGCCACCGGGCCCGTACGGGAACTCGGACCGACCGAGTACCCGTACGGGCCCGCCTGTGAGCCGGGTGGGGCTACTCGGCGCCGCCGGCGGGGGCCGGGGTAGCGGCCGGTGCGGAGGCGGGGGCGGCCCACTTCTTCTCGACGCCTGCCAGGCGCCAGTAGGCGATGGCGGCGGCCCAGACGACGACGAAGAGGCCGACGATCGCGTAGCCGACGTTGTCGAGGGAGATGTCCGCGATCCAGCCGGACACCGGGTCGGTGAGGTCGAGCTTCTCGTGCAGGACGCTGACCAGCTCGATGGTGCCGATGATGAAGGCCACCGCGATGGACAGCCCGGTGATGGTGAGGTTGTAGTACACCTTGCGGACCGGGTTGGAGAAGGCCCACTGGTAGGCGAAGTTCATGAAGGTGCCGTCCAGGGTGTCGAACAGGCTCATGCCGGCCGCGAAGAGCAGCGGCAGGCAGATGATCGCGTACCAGGGCAGGCCGGCGGCCGCGCCGGAGCCGGCCATCACCATCAGGGTGACCTCGGTCGCCGTGTCGAAGCCCAGGCCCAGCACCATGCCGACCGGGAACATCTGCCCGGGGCGGGTGATCGAGCGGGTCACCCGGTTCAGGAGCCGGGCCAGCAGGCCGCGGGAGTTGAGGTGCTCCTCCAGCTCGGCCTCGTCGAAGTGGCCGGCCCGCATCGAACGGAACACCTTGAGGATGCCGAAGAGCGCGATCAGGTTGAGGGCGCCGATCAGGTAGAGGAAGGCCCCGGAGGCCGAGGTGCCGACCACGCCCAGCCACTGGTGGGTGGCGGACTCGTCGTCCATCAGGGTGTTGGCCAGCTGTGCGCCGCCCGCCACCAGGGCGGCCATCAGCACCACCATCGAGGAGTGCCCGAGGGCGAACCAGAAGCCCACCGAGACCGGGCGCTTGCCGTCCGCCATCAGTTTGCGGGTGGTGTTGTCGATCACCGCGATGTGGTCGGCGTCGAAGGCGTGCCGCATGCCGAGGGTGTACGCGGTGATGCCGAGGCCCACCCCGAAGACCTGGGTACCGACCTCGTACTTCTCGGGGGCGACCAGGAAGATCAGCGTGCCGAACGCCACCACGTGCATGGCGAGGATCACGCCCATCAGGCCGGCGGTTCGGACGGTGTCCTCGCGCCGCCAGCGGAAGGTGGGCAGGGGGGTGGGCGCCGCCGGGGCGGCGACGGTTTCGGGCAGGGTCATCCTGGGATCACGCTCCAGCACCTCGTGGAAAGACTTCGTGAGATGCCGTGGCCGGTCTCCTGGCTGACGGGGCTCCCGGACCCGCCTTCCCAGGTGCGCTAGGCGCCCAGTGGCGATATGGGTACGGACAACTGTCCCCCGATCACAGTGGCGAGGGCCGCTCCGGACTGGGATCCCTGAGGATCCTTCACCGGTCTTCCCGAGCACCACGGCGGGGAACACCGTAGGGCGCGGCGGACGACCCTTGCAAGGCTGCGCACCTGCGCAGGTGTCCAGGATCACACCTCCCGGCCTGCGAGAATGGGCCGTATGCATCTCGTACCGGCCGACCGCGCGGGCCACCGCACCATCGACGGCCACCGGGTCTGCGAAGCCATCGCCGCGATCGGCGACAGCGCGCACATCCGGTCCTGGGCCGACCGCTTCTCGCTGCTCGCCGACCCCGGACGGCTCGCGCTGCTGCTCGCCCTGCACCGCACCGGACCGCTCGCCGTCACCGACCTCGCGGTCGCCACCGGCATGCGCGACCCCGCCGTCTCACAGGCCCTGCGGCTGCTCCGGACGGCCGGTGTGGTGACGGGGGAGAAGGAAGGACGTGTGGTGCGCTACCGGCTTGTGGACGCGGCTCTGCGCCCCCTCCTCGACGAGTGCGCCGTCGAATCCGCCGTCACCGAGCACAGCGACCACAACGAGCACAGCGACCACGCCGAGCCGGACGGCCACGCCGCGCACACCGACCACCCGGAGCACGCCGGGCGCCCGGGGCACCCGGAGCACGCCGCGGCGGCCGGCTGACCCGCCGGACGCCGCGGGGCCGCGGGGCCGGACCGGCGTCAGCCCCGGGCACCGGCCGGCTGGCAGGACGGGCACCAGAACAGGTTGCGGGAGGCGTGCTCCTCGGTCCTGACCTCGGTGCCGCAGACCAGGCACGACAGCCCGGCCCGCCGGTAGACGTACACCTCGCCGCCGTGGTCGTCGACGCGCGGCGGGCGGCCCATCGCCTCGGGGGTGTGCTCGGGGCGTACGGTGTCGATCCGGCCCGCGCCGACGCCCTCGCGCATCAGCGCGACCAGGTCGGCCCAGATCGCGTCCCACTCGGCCCGGCGCAGCTCACGCCCGGCCCGGTGCGGATCGATGCCGTGCCGGAACAGCACCTCGGCGCGGTAGACGTTCCCGACCCCGGCCAGCACCTTCTGGTCCATCAGCAGGGCGGCGATCGTCGTCCGGCTGCCGGTGATCCGCCGCCAGGCGGCGTCCGGGTCGGCGTCGGCGCGCAGCGGGTCCGGCCCCAGCCGGGCGGCCACCGCGGCCTTCTCGGCGCCGGTGATCAGCGCACAGGTGTTGGGGCCGCGCAGATCGGCGACGTGCTCGTCGTTCTCCAGCCGCAGCCGGACCAGGCCGACCGGCTCGGGCACCGGGCCGCCGCCGAGCTCGGCGAAGGTGAAGCCGCCGTACAGCCCGAGGTGGACGTGCACCCAGGCGTCCTCGCCGAAGCCGAGGAACAGGTGCTTGCCGGTGGCCTCCGCCGCCACCAGCTCCCGCCCGTCGATCAGCTTGGCGCCGTCCGCGAACCGCCCCTGCGGGCTGCTGGCGCGGACCGACCGGCCGCCGAAGGCGCGGTGGTTCTCGGCGGCGAGGCGGTGGATGATGTGGCCTTCCGGCACGGGCGCGGCTCCCCCCGGTGGTTCGTTCAGGACGCGTCCATCATCGCAGTCGGCACTGACAGACCCGGCCCGGTGCCGAGGCCAAACCGGAGCCGCTCAGCGGACCGGGATGCCCATCAGCCGGGCCAGGATCACCCGGTCCAGCTCGGCGGCGGTGGCGGCCACGTCGAGGTGGGAGTTGTCGATGATCGGCAGCCCGGAGTTGTACCAGCCGGCCATCCGGCCGTGGATCCGGGCCACCTCCTCGTCGCCGAGCCGGCGGTTGCCGCTGCGCCGGGCGTTGCGGCCGAGCACCGAGTCCAGGCTGGGCAGCAGCACCACCGGGATCATGCCGGGCCCGATGTGGCGCTTCCAGCCGCCGAGGCCGATCGCCGGGCGGTCGGGGAAGACGGCGTCGTCGATGATGCAGGAGATGCCGTTGGCGAGGTAGTTGCGGCAGGCGAACCCGCAGGTCCGCCGGGCCAGCCGGTACTGCGCCTCGGAGGCGTTGTTCCAGCCGGACTGCGGGTTGGCGAAGCCGGACTGCACCCACTCGCGGACGTCGTCGAGGCTGATGTGCGCGGTCGGGGTGGGCCGCCGCTCGGCCCAGTGGCGGGCGACGGTGGTCTTCCCGGCGCCGGCCGGGCCGATCAGCAGCACCGCGATCGGACCGGCGGGGGCGTGCTGCTGCGGCGGGCGGGCGGGCAGTTGGACGGGCGCGCCGGAGGGCAGCAGGAAGTGCCCGGTGGAGCCCGCGGGCACCGGCGGCGCGACCGGCCCGGGCGGCGCGACCGGGACGGGCGGCGCGACCGGGACGGGCGGCGCGACCGGGACG